>JAEUQF010000219.1 GCA_016789745.1 Bryobacterales bacterium | reverse complement strand
CGGCGGAACATCACC
Source organism: Bryobacterales bacterium (assembly GCA_016789745.1). Lineage (GTDB taxonomy): Bacteria > Acidobacteriota > Terriglobia > Bryobacterales > Bryobacteraceae > CADEFT01. The sequence goes on along the minus strand of JAEUQF010000219.1, from coordinate 8,354 downwards.
GCGATCAATCCAAGGGGCCGGCCGTTGGCCCCCTCCAAGCGCACGCCGACGTAGGCCTGCACGCCCAAGTCCGCCAGCATCGTATCGTGCGGGAACTGCTGCTGCACGCCGTTGGGAAACAGGCAGAGGGTGCCAGCAATCACCTCCGAACACGGAGTCCCTTTCAGAAGGTACTGAAACGGATCCTGCTGGCGGCCATCGGCAAATACGGCCTGGCAGCGGACGCTGGGGCCCTCGTTCACCAATTCGCCCACCAAGGCGAAATCGGCATGGAGGCTGCGCGCCAGATGCTCCACCAAGCTCTGGAAGAACCGCTGGCCGACGTTCGCCGACACGCCCTCGACGATCTCCCGCAAGCGGTCCGCCCAGCGCTTTTCGGCAGTGATGTCCTGGACCGTAACCAGAGCTTCGCGCTCGCCTTTGGCGTTGTTCGCAATCAGGATGCTGCAGCGCAGCCAACCCATTTCCCCGTCAGGATGCGGAAATCCGCGCAGGAACTCCTCCAGTCCGACGCCGTCGCGCAGGCAGCGCATCACCGGGCAGGACTCCTCGTCAACAGTAGAGCCGTGTTCATCCACGAAGCCGGCTTCCTGACAGGTGCGGGCCAGGTGGGCGTTGAGGATGTTGAAGCCCAGTTTGTCGAAAAAGCCCATCATTTCGACAACGTAGCCGTCTGTGTTGACGCGCAGCACGCCTGCCGGCACCACCGCCGACAGGTCATCGCCGGCCGGCGCCAACGGCCGGACTTCGTCCAGCGAAAGGTAGAAGGTCTGCGGCCCTTCCCAGTAGACTTTCCCACGGAATGTCCTGCCGTCCGAAAGGGACTGGGAAAAGGACACCGGGGCTGCGGCGGCACGGCAGGCACGGGCATGGCCCAGCAGCACCGCGCTGTCAAAGCCAGGGAACCAGGCGTCCAGATGCCGCCCGCGTAAGGCCGCCCGTTCGCAGCCGCTCAGTGCAGCCTGGGCGGGATTGGCGTCGAGGACGACCGCGTCGACAAGCTCCCCCTGCGCATTCTCGACGGCTCGGAATGCGGTCAGGCCGCTATCGGCGTATTCAAATATCGGACCGTAGGACGGTAGGGCGGAAGCTCCCATGATGGCGCGGGTATCCCCAGAAACACCAGCCCAATGATAACGCTTCGTGCCTGTCCGCGGAATCGCGCCTGAAAAGGCCTTATAAAGGCACCGAATGATCGCGGACGTACTTGTTTACGGGGTCCTCATCGGGGCCGATGTAGTGGAAGTACTCGGCGTACTGCAGGCCGTGCGCTTTGGCGCGCACGCGGTCGCGGCCAAGGGCGAACACCCGCGTATACTCGCGATTCGCCGTGGCGTCGTCGTTCCCTAGCAGCGGAAGTTTCTTGCCTTGGGCGGCCAGTTTGCGGCGCAGTTCGGCGCCCAGGCTTCCTGCCGGGCCTTGGGTGACGTTGGCAAGGTTGGCGTGAACCTTCTTTTCGAAGTAGTCGCCGATGTCGACCACGCGGTTCACGATCTGCGGCCCGCGCGCGAAGTAGTACTTCTCAGACGGCCCGTGCGTGGTCAGCCCGGCGCGGAAATGCTCGGGATAATCCCAGCTGGACCGGGCCATCCACGCGGCGCTCTCCACAACCTTAGCCGTGACGTTGTGGTCCGGGTTGCGCTCATAGAGAGCCGAGGGGTCGTAGCAGAGCACCGTGTCCACCTTCAACTGGCGGAACAGGAACACCAGCCGCGCGCGAATCTCCACCAATGGCCAGGCATCCATGTTGTGGTTCGGGTAGTTGAGGAAGAAGGATTCCTTGCAACCCAGCCGGCGGCCAACTTCCATGGTGTCCTGCTCGTTCTTAAGCACGATCTCGCCAATCGACTTGCCGGTGCCGGCCATCGAGTCATTGGAGAGCGTGATCAGGTAGCCGGTGTAGCCCTCGTCGATCAGTTTCAGCACCGTGCCGCCGGCGAAGATGGGGATATCGTCGCAATGGGGTTGGATGGCCGCCAGCACCTTGCCGCGATGCGGCTTGCCGGATGCTTTGCGTTCCACCACTACGTTCGCCGCCCAACTGACGCTGCCGGTGCCGCCGCCTTCATACTCTCTGTCGAGTTCGGGGGCCTGCGCGAAGGCCGAAGGGAGCGCCGCGCCGGCCGCTGCGCCAGCCAGGCCGTTGAGGAAGGATCGCCGCTGCATTCGTCTATTGTAGGCCCCTGCAATGGCGCCGACGCGCCCATAGCACGCTACAATCCAGTAAGCCGGATGGATTTTGCCAGGCAAGTGAAGAGCCAGGTCAACCTGGTGGATGTGGTGGGCGAGCGGGTAAAACTGAAGCGCATCGGCGCCACACCCCGCTACACGGGCCTATGTCCGTTCCACACCGAGAAGACACCCTCGTTCCACGTCAACGCCGAACATCAGTATTACTACTGCTTCGGCTGCCAAGCCAAAGGCGACGTCTTCGGCTTCCTCATGCAGATGGATGGCCTGACGTTCTGGGAGGCCGCCAAGGCGCTGGCCGAACGCTATGGCATTCCCCTGCCCCAGCGCAGCGAACAGGCTGACCGCGAGAGCCGTCAGCGCGAGGCGCTCTACCGCATGAACGAGATTGCCCTGAAGCTCTTCCGGCGCAATCTGACCACGCCGCAAGGCGAGGAGGCGCGCAAATACCTGACCGGGCGCGGCGTCAATGGCGAGGTGGCCGAACGCTTCGGCATCGGCCTTTCCGACCGCAACAACTCCGTATTGCAGGCGCTGCAGCGCGAAGGCTTCACGGCCGAGCAACTGGAACATTCCGGCCTGGTGCTGAAGCGCCAGGAAGGCGGCGGCTTCTTTGACGCCTTCCGCGGCCGGCTGATGTTCACCATCCACAATGAACTCGGCAAGGTGTGCGGATTCGCCGGACGGGCGCTGGCGCCGGGCGACGAGCCCAAGTACCGCAACTCGCCGAAGACAGCCGTCTATGACAAGAGCAACCTGCTGTACAATCTGCACCGCGCCCGCGAGGCCGCTAAGAAGACCGGACGCTTCATTCTGGTGGAAGGCTACATGGACGTCATCGGCCTGGACATGGCCGGTATCGGAGAAGGTGTAGCCAGTTGCGGCACCGCGCTCACACCCGAACAGGTGCGCATGATGAAGCGCTTCGCGCCGCAGGTGGTGGTGAACTTCGACCCCGATACCGGTGGCGTTAAAGGCACCGAACGCAGCATCAGCATCCTGTTGGACGAACATCTGAAGGTGCGCGTGCTGGAGTTGGCCGAGGATCTGGACCCCGATGAGTTCATCGCCAAATACGGTCCGGAGCACTATGCAAAGATCGCCACCGGCGCTCCTACCTATTACTTCTGGCTGGCCGACCAGGCAAGGAAACGCTTCGACGTCACGGGGACGGAAGGACGTCGCGAGGCACTGGCCTTCCTGCTGCCGGCGCTGCACCGGATTTCGGATAAGATCGAACGCGCGGCAACGGCCGGTGATCTGGCGGCGTACCTGGGCGTAGACCGCGGGCTGATTCTGGAACAGTTTAAGAAGGCCGCCCTGGACCGGAGGGAATCGGCACCAAAGGCGCCGGCGGCCCCGGCGCTGCGCGAGGTGGAACGGCTGCTGCTGCGCGAGATTCTGCGCTATCCGGACCTGCGGCAGGACGTGATCCCTTCGCTCCAGGCGATGCATACGCTCGAAGCCGCCAGCCTGTTCCAGGCGTGCGCCCAGGCGTGGCATGCCGACGCCGGATTTTCCTACGGCGATCTGGAAGCCAGATGCGAGGAACGCGACCGTGCTCTACTGTCTTCGCTGATTTTTGCCGATGAGACGGACGGGGAACAGAATATGGAGGCAGCGCGTGCCAACGTGCTGGCCTGCCTGCGAACCCTGGAAGCTGAGGAGAAAGAGCGACAGGTGCAACACATTCGCCGCCAGATTCGCGCTGCCGAACAGAACCGCGACATGCCGGAAGCGCTGCGGCTGATGGAGGAGTTGGATCGTGTTCGCCGTGCCCATGGATGAGACTCCGATGAGCCGATGCGACATGGCACGAACGGAGAAATCGTACGCAGTACGCCTGGAACCATCGCGGGATTCCCTTGCGGTAGACTGGAGAGGTTCAAGTGCAACTCGCGTGGTTGGGACGATTCAGCGATGGCAGTTGAGGACAATAACGGCCGCCACGTTGGTTCGGGAAAGGACGAGGGCTACGTCTTGTACGACGAAGCTAGCGACATCCTCCCGGACGAACTAGGGGGCGCACCCGAAATCGACGACTTCCTGGCGGAGTTGGACTCCGGCGTCGAGATCTTCGAAGATCCCAAACTGGATCTGGAAAAGAAGCTCGAAGACGGTGACGAGTTCGCGGACCTGGATATCGCCCAGGATTTCGGCGACAAAACCAATGACCCCGTGCGCATGTATCTGCGCGAGATGGGTACGGTTCCGCTGCTGACGAGGGAAGGCGAAATTGAGCTGGCCAAACGCATCGAGCATGGCCAGCGCAACGTCAGCAAGGCGCTGTCCCGTTCGGCGCTGATCGTCCGCGCCGTGTTGAACGTAGGCCCGGAGATCGAGGCCGGCAACCTCTCGGTGCGCGACATCCTGATCCAGGCCGACATGATGGTGGCCGACGAAGCCATCGAGGCGCAGACGGCGGAACTGCTGCAGCAGATCGGCGAGATCGAAAAGCACCACCGCAAGGCGCAGCAGATTCGCCAGAAGATGCAGTCGTTCTCCAAGAGCATGAAGCCGAAGGAGCACCGCAAGCTGCGCTGGCAGCTGGCGCGCACCACGGTACGCATCTCGCAACTGATTCGGGCCATCGCCTTTGCCGGCATGATGTACCGCCAGTTCTCGGCCACGCTGCGCCGCTCGCTGGAGGAATTCAAGCCGCTGGAGCGCGACGTCGCCCGCCTGCAGCGCCGCATCGAAGAGGCTGCCAACGAGAAGGCGGCCAAGGAATCGCGCGCCGATCTGAAGACGGTAATGCAGCGGTTGGCGCAGTTCGAAGATGAATTCGGCGCCACGGCCACCGAACTCCGCCGCACCCAACAGATTGTCGACCGCGGCGAACTGGAAGCGGAAACTGCTAAGAAGCAGTTGATCGAGGCCAACTTGCGCCTGGTGGTGTCGATCGCCAAGCGCTACACCAACCGCGGGCTGCAGTTCCTGGACCTGATCCAGGAAGGCAATATCGGCCTCATGAAGGCCGTCGACAAATTCGATTACCAGCGCGGCTACAAGTTTTCCACCTACGCCACCTGGTGGGTCCGCCAGGCCATTACGCGCGCCATTGCCGATCAGGCCCGCACCATCCGCATCCCGGTGCACATGATCGAGACCATCAACAAGCTGGTGCGGACGCAGCGGCTGTTGCAGCAGGAACTAGGGCGCGAACCTACCACCGAAGAACTGGCCCGCAAGCTGGAACTGCCCGTGGGCAAGGTGCGCAAGGTGCTGCGCATCGCCCAGGAACCCATTTCGCTCGAGACGCCCGTCGGCGAAGAGGAAGAATCACACCTGGGCGACTTCATTGTCGACCGGCGCGTGGTTTCGCCTTCGGAAGCCGTCATCAATCTAAACCTGCGGGAGCAGACCGCTGAGGTTCTAAAGACGCTCAGCCCGCGCGAAGAGAAGATCATCAAGATGCGCTTCGGTCTGCAGGATGGCAGCGAACATACGCTTGAAGAAGTGGGCCAGCACTTCGCCGTCACCCGCGAACGGATCCGGCAGATTGAAGCCAAGGCGCTGCGGAAACTGCGCCACCCCAGCCGCAGCCATCGTCTGCGCGCGTTTCTCGAAGCCAACAATCACGAATAGAGCCGCTCAACTTCGGCCGCAATCTCCTCCGGCACCAGGTGCCGCCACCGGCAGCCGTTCGCAATCGCCTGCCGGACATGCGTAGACGACACCTCATCCCAATCGCCACACATCGGTAGCGCCGCGATGGCATGCGCCAGATGGGCCGGCGGCACATAGGGCCCCTGCCGCGGCGCCACCAGCAGGTCATACGCCCGCAGTTGCAAGTCGATGGAGTCCCCTTCCCCGTACGGCCAGTTCACGATGCGTTCGGCCGCATCGCGCCCGCACAGAAAGCGCAGCCGCACACCAGGACGATAGAGCGCGGCGGTCTCGGCCGCGATTTCGCGAAACAGCCCGCCTTCGCTGACGCCGACGGAAAACCCCGCCCGCGCCTCCGCCATACGCCGCAGCAGCGACAGCCGGTCCTCCAGCCCCACCGGCCCGTACTCCTTGTGCGGAAAGCGCCGCGGCAGCACCAGCAACACCTCGTCCGCCGCCCCTTCGAGCGCAGCCTCCGCCAGCGCGACGTGCGCCCGCGTCGGCGGATGAAACGCCGCCGAAAGGATTCCCAAATGCCGCGGCGTGCCTTTCGCTTTATAAACGAGATCCATGTGTCAAGATGGAGGATAGCAACCATCATGTTCACCTGGATCTGTCCGAAGTGTGGAGCTGAGGTTCCCCCGCACGAAAATGAGTGCCCGCGCTGCCTGAAAGAACAACTGGCCACCGCGCAGCAGATCGCAGTCCCGCCGCAACCCCCACCTCCGCAGGGCCCGCCGCCCCCGCCACAGGCTCCCTACCCGCCCTACTCGCAAGGCCACGGCTATCCCGGCCAGGGGCAGCCGCCGTATCCGCCCCAGGGCTACCCGCCGCAACCCTATCCTCCGCCGTACGGCCAGCAACCACAACCCTACCCGCCGCACACCCAGGCGTATCCGCCCCAGCCGCCACCGCAAGGCCAGCCCGGCATGCTGACATCGCAAATGATGCCCAGCGCCGCGCCGCCTGCCGGCTCGCCCACTGCCTACACCCAGCCGCCACCGCCGCCGGCCTACGCTCCTCCGCAGGAGAACTACAACACCGCGCCCTTACCCGGTTCGGCACCGCCGCCGCCCGCGCCGCCACCACCTCCGGTTTCCCACCGTCCGCTGCCCGTCAAGGACGCCTTCAGCAATGCGCCGCCTCCGCCTCCGCCCAGCCAGGGCCTGCCGAGTTGGGCCATCGTGCTGCTGGTGGCCGCGCTGCTGATCGGGGCCGGCTATGCGGGCATTACCTACTTCAGTGGCTCGCCGGGAACCAGCGCCACCGAGGACAAGCGCCGTGACAAGATGGAGCCCGTCACCAAGGATGCTGCCGCCAATCCCTTCGCCAAACATCTGGAGCTGACCGGCATTCGCGTCGCCGAAACACGCGACCGCAAGTTGCAGGTGCGCATGGTGGTGATCAACCACTCGGGCGCCGAGTTGCCCGATCTCAGCCTTTCGGTGGCATTGAAGTCCACCGGAGCCAAGCCTGGCGACGCGCCCATCACGCAGTTCAACGTCAAACTGCCCAACATCGGTGCCTATGAGAGCCGCGAACTCAAGGCCGACGCCACCACCAAACTGCGCGCCTATGAGTTCCCTGACTGGCAGTTCCTGCGCGCCGACTTCGAAATTATCGAGAAGTAGCGGCGCAGTGTGATAGGATTCGACGCGAATCCTATGTTCCGTAGAAAGTTCCTGCAATCGCTGGCCGCCGCTCCCGTGGCGGCCTCGCTGGTGCGTCCGCGCCCGGCCGAAGCCGCGCTGCCCAAAGCCAAGATCACCCGCGTCCGCATTTTCCGCCCACCGAATCTCAACCCGAACTTCAACCAGAGCACCATGCTGGTGACGGTGGAGACCGATATGGGAGTCACCGGCATTGGGGAAGGCGGCTCGAAGGACACCCTGGAGCAGTGCGCCGGGTCTCTGATCGGCAACAACCCGTTCCGGATCGAGCACCTGTGGCAGGACATGTACATCAGCTGGTTCTACCCGCCGGGACGTGAAAAGATCCATGCCCTGGGTGCGCTCGACATGGCGTTGTGGGACATCAAAGGCAAGGTACTGAAACTGCCCGTGCACGAGATGCTGGGCGGCGCGGTCCGCAATCACCTGGAATGCTATGCCACCGGCGGCGCCCGCACGCCCGGCCCGGCCAGCCAGCGGCTGAGCCTGCGCGAGCGCGCCAAGGCCACCATCGAGGCTGGCTATCGCGCTTTCCGCATGGGCGCCGGCGACACCGCCACCGGCGAGGTCTACAACACCCATGAGCGGGTCCGCAAAGTGGCCGCCGACTGCAGGGAAGTGCGCGAGGGCGTAGGCAAAGACGGCGACTGGTGCATCGACTTCCACCAGCGCTTCGACTACGCCGATGCCGTCCGCGCCTGCCGCCTCATCGAGGAGTACGAGCCCTACTTCGTCGAAGACCCGGTGCGCGACGAGCACGCCCACCAGGACCTGCCGAAGCTCCGCCAGATGACCACCGTGCCCCTCACCCACGGCGAGGAATGGGGCCAGCGCTACGACTTCAACAAACTCGTGGAGAACCACGACATCGACTACATCCGCGCC
>JAEUQF010000204.1 GCA_016789745.1 Bryobacterales bacterium | reverse complement strand
GAAGTACCCCGTCAGCGCGAACGTCAGCTCCCTCATCACCTCTCTGCCCGCCGCCGTCCCCGGACGGAGCAACTCGGCCACATCCAGTGGCGGCGGCACCATCGCCGCGAAAAACAGCTCGTTCTTGCTCGTAAACCGCTGGAACAGCACCCCCTCCGACACCCCAGCCGCCTTCGCGATCACCTTTGTCGCCACCCCGTGCCCGTGCTCCAGAAACACCTGCCGCGCCGTTGCCAGCAAATCCTCGTCGCTGATCGTCTTCCTGCGGCCCATTCCCTTCTATGGTGCCATTGCCGGCTTCCTCAGCAGCACAAAAAGCGTCCCCGGCGAATTCCCCTCCTCCGCCACCTGGAAGCCCGGCCCCGTCAGAATCGGCCGCCAGTCCTCCATTCCCCGCATCCGGTTGTGCACCAATAGTGGCCCCGCCATATACCGCAGCCAGAAGTCGCCATTCGTCACGATGAACAGAAACTCGCCCCCCGGCTTCAACACCCGGTACGCCTCCCGCAGCGTCTCTTCGGCCCCGCTGCGCCGCAAGTGGTCAATCGCATACGCGCTCACAATCGCATCGAAACTCCCGTCCCCAAAGGGAATCTTCCGCATATCGGCCTTCTCCACGGTCACCCGCGACGCCACCCCTGCCGCCTTCAGATTCTCCAGCAGCAGGTGCTCGGCCGACTTGCCGAAATGCATCTCAAAGGACCGCCCGAACTCATCCAATGCCACCAAGGTCGCCCGCGGCCGCGCCTCCAGCACCATCAGCGCCGACCGCCCCGTCCCGGCCCCCAAATCGAGCACTCGCCCCGATCCCGACGCCAGAAACCTCGCCGTCGGTAACACCGCCCGCCGCTGCACTCCCAACCCCACCTGCAGCACCGCCCAAGCCGACAACGCCCACAACACCACTACCAGGCAGACGGCCCGCACCCACCGATTCCGCAACCGCCACGCCGCGAGCGCGAAGGGTAGGGCCAGGAGGAGGTGTCCCCAGGAGAGATACCACGGGTACCCAAAATTTATTTGTGAGTGCATACTCACAAATATGCCACCCCTCTTGTCGCCAATGCCAGCCCCCTTTTGTAAACTCTCGACCTACCGCTCTATCTCCTCACACCCGCCACTCCCATCCCGATCAACAACAGTCCAATCGGCGTCGTAACCCAACTCAGCTCCACCGATCCTTCACAGCTCCCCGCAAAAGAGGCACCACCAGCAGCTCTCCGGCGACTACGCGACCCCCGCCGGCTTCCACAATCAACGCAATCTCCCTGCGCCCCCCGGCCGAGAACACCACCCCCGAAAGCATACATCGCGCGGACCAGGCGTACGGCACCCCCTCCGCATCCACAACGCCAACTTCTGACCGGCACTCCTGGCCGACATCTGGATCCCCAACTCCTTCCAGCAATGCGCCACGCGCTCGGAATCCGCTGCCATCATCATGTACCGATATCCGCCATCGCCACCTCGCAGGCGCTGCCCGGAGCTCGCAGCGTCGCGCGAGGGCGCTCGTAACGCCGCGCCTATAATCCTCGTACCCGTTCCCGCCCGACCCAATCCAGCCAACGCCGTCCGGCCCTCAGTAATCCTTAGGCCACGGATACGAATTCCGCCCCGCCTCCGGATGCACCGGCCCTTGCGGCAGCGTCTTATGCCACGCCAGCAGCCGCGCCGCCAACCGCCGCACCGTCCCCGGCTCCTGCTCCGCCCGGTTATCCACCTCGCTTGGATCCCGCGGAATATCGTACAACTCCACCCGGCTCCGGTCCGGATTCATCAGCAGCTTCCATTTCCCCTCACGAATGGCCAGCCGCGGCGCATTGTTCAGCACACTGCCGTACACCGGCTCCCGCCACTCCCACAACAACGGCCTCCGCCGCTCCACCGGCGTCCCCATCAGCGCCGCCGACAAGTCCTCTCCATCCACCTGCCCCGGCGCCGCCACACCCGCCAACCGGAACAGCGTCGGCACCAGATCCACTCCTCCCAGAATCGTCGTGTTGTCCACCTTGCCCTGCGGCGCTTTGCCCGGCCATTGCACCAGAAACGGCAGCCGGATCCCACCTTCGTACAGGCTGCGTTTCAGCCCCCGGAACGGCCCCGCCGACGCCGCCTCCCCATAATGCGACGTGAACGGAATAATCCCGTTCTCCGGCCCGTTGTCGCTCGAAAAGATCACCACCGTGTTCTCCGCCAGACCCAGCTCGTCCAGCTTCTGCAGAATCCGCCCGACCTGCTTATCCATTTCCGTCAGCACCGAGTAGTAAACCTGCAGCGCTCCCTTATGTTGCCCCCACCCCGGCCCCAGCTTCTCATACAGCGCCATCATCTCCTCGGTCGGATGCAGCGGCGAGTGCGGATCATACAGCCAGGCATTGATGTAGAACGGCTCGTCCTTGTGCTGCTCCAGAAACGCGATCGTCCGGTCCGCGATCACCTCGCTCGACCGCACCCGCCCCTCGCGCCCCGGCCTGAGGCACGAGTCCCACGTGCCTATCCCGTAATCGGTCGGCTTCGGACCCGCGCCCCGCTCCGGGCTCAAATGCCACTTGCCAAAATGCGCCGTCGCATAGCCCGCCTTGCCCAACACGCTCGTAATCGTGGGCGTCGCCGGATCCAACGCATCCGGCATCCCCCGCTCCACATTCAACTCGTGCCCCGCCAGGTAATCATGAATCCCCAGCCGGTTCGGAAACTGCCCCGTCAGCAACCCGCACCGGCTTGCCGAACACACCGGCTGCGCCACGTAATACTGCGTGAACCGCACCCCCCGTTGCGCCATCCGCTCCAGGTGCGGCATCTGCAACTCGCCCCGCACCGTCCAACCCCCATAGGCCTTCTGCGACCGGTGCCCATAACACGGCAAATCGCCCCAACCCATGTCATCGGCCAGGATGAACAGGAAGTTCGGTCGCTTACCGGCCCCCGCCGCCGCCCCCAGCGCACCCAGCGCACCCAACGACCCATGCAGTAACTCACGACGGCTGATCATCGCAGTCCTCCTTCGTTCCACAACCAACACCTACACCGAACACCTGAGCCGCTGAACCTGTTTCCCAACCGGGGCTGGTACCACCGATGCATTGTTTCCCTCTCGCCACCCGCCTATGCTCATCCCGTAAGGCAGGAAAGACGCTGGTATCTAAAGCATCCCAGCCTCTGCGTGCCCCGCAAAACCGGCTCTCGCCGCTACTTCAAATTCGCGCTGGCGGCGATGCCGGGCTTGATATGGTCAGGCTGACGGGGTCGCGCGACTAGCAGAGGCCGATGTCCTTGCCCGGCGAAACCTCAACATCACGGGGCTGGCACGCACCAGCCCCACCTCTTTCCCTCTCACGACGGCTTCCGCCGCGTCGCATACACCGTCGCCACTACGAAATACGCCAGCGACAGCACCGCCAGCGCCGTCTTGTATTCCTCCATTGACATGCGGCCCTGCCAAAACAGAAACGGCGTCGCCGTGCACGCCAGCAGCAACACCACCGATAAACCCAGCATCGCCTTCATGCCGAAACCCTCTCCAGTTTCGATAGCAGCAGGTACAGCCCCACCGCGATAAACCAGCCCGGCAGCCACTTGAAGAACAGCTCCACTGGCAGCAGGAAACAGATCACCAGTGTTCCCACCCACGTGATCGCCGCGCTCCAATTCCAACTCCTGCCCAGATACTCCGCCCGGTATTGCTTCACTCCAATCCGCGGAATCAGCCAGTGTTCGGCAAACACCACCGCCCCAATCGGCATCAGCACCAGCCCATAAATCGCCACATAGTCCAGCAGCTTCATAAAGAACACCGGCGAACAGGCCAGAATCGACGTCACGATACCCGCATACGTGGTCACCTTCCACCGCGGCCAGTTCGGCGTTATCGACTGCAACGCCAGCCCTGCCCGATACAACGTTGGGTTCGCCGTCGTCCACCCCGCAATCGCTACCGCGGCCAGCCCCGCTGGACCCGCCGCCGTATACGCCATCAGCCCCGGATTCATCTCCCGGTTGATCCCCGCCACCATCACCCCCGAACAGATCCACGCCAGAAAATGACCCGGAAACATCCCGCACGCCGACGCCAGCCCATACTTCCAATTCGGCGCATAGCGGAAAATCGCCATGTCCGAAAGACCGATATGCATCGCCAGGTTCGCGAACCACGCGAAAAACACCACGTGCCAGAAGTCGAACTTCGTATAGCCGGCGCTCGGCACGCCCGTCCAGATCTTCGTTTCCGCCACCTCCCAGAAGTTCGACAGGTCCGGCTTCACTCCCAGCGCCGGCAGCATCGCCA
>JAEUQF010000169.1 GCA_016789745.1 Bryobacterales bacterium | reverse complement strand
CTCAGTACGGCGAGTACGTTTGGCGCCGCATTTCTGTCCGCGCGCGGCGGCGATGTGAGCGCGGCCCGCACGGATCTGCTGACGGCGATTGACGGCGGCCTAGCCTACTTTAACCTGCATACGGAGACGTTTCAGGCGGGTGAAATCCGAGGCAACATCGCGGCGGTGGCTACCACCGATATACCCGAGTCCAGCGCGCTGACGTTGCTGTTGATCGGGTTGACCCTGATCGGCGTGGCCCGCCTGGTGCCGCGCGTTTGACAATCCGTGTTTGCAAACCCCGGGGGTGGTGGCAGTCGCCTGTCAAGGCAGCCTGCCACCGCTCTGGGTATCCAACCTGAGGTTCGGCCGCACCGCAACACCTTAGAGATCCCCACCTACTTGACGTAGCCGTCCAGTTCCATCCCTGATGCCGTTACCAACGGTCTACCTCTTTGTGACTTCCGTACGCTTGTCCCAATCCCCGCCGGACCCTACTTTGGTTTCAGAACCTGCGAACCATGATCGACCTATACGCCAAACCAAACCGGCAAGGGTACGGAATCGCAATGGCCCTCAATGCCGAACGAGTCCCGTTCCGGTGGGTGAACGGGAGCGAGCGCGATGAATCGACGCTGCTGCTGATTGCCAGCGCGGAGATCCCGGACGTCGTGGCGGCGCGGGCAGTGCGGAGCCAGACATTGGTGGTTGGGTCGCTGCCGCGGCAGTTGCAGGATCAATTTCAGGACGCGGGCCCGGAGAATCTTGTCCGGAGCGGAGATTGTTATTGGTGGCGGACGCCGATCGGCGAGATGTTGACCGGCTGGTTGAGAGAAGAGAGCGTTCCGGAGGTGGTGCAGGGCGGGACGCACCTGTTTCAGGCGGTGGAGAGCAATCTGCCGGACTGGGTGCGGCTGCGGCTACGGACGCGGCAGCATCAGGGGTTGCAGAAGTCGCTTTGGAGCCAGCATGACCCCTCGTCTTTTCCGGTGGACGTGAGCGGGCTGTTGCAGTTGGAATTGCTGAAGACGGCTATCCGGCAGGCATGCGGATACCTGGTTCGGCTGGAGCGCTGGCCGGCGGGATGCCGAGCGGCTGCGGTATTGACGCAGGATCTGGATTCGCGGGAGACGGCCGAGCAGGGCTTGCGGTTGGGCCTGGGGTTGCAGAAGCGCGAGCGGCAACCGGTGTCGATAGGCCTGTCGCCGGACTTTGACGTGCCGGGCGGCCTGGAGCCGGTGCGCGACAGCGAAGTGTACTGTCTGGGCGAATTTGGCGAGGGCGAAGCCGACAATCTGCTACACCTGCGTGAGCCCAAAGAACGGCTGGAGCGCCGGCTGGGACGGCGTGTGCTGGGTTTTCGGGCCAAGGGTCTGCGGCGCCACACGATGCGCAATATCTGGCTGGACCATAGCGGCTATGCGTATAGCTCGAGCGTTCCCGATGTCGATCGCGAGACGGCGTCGCACTTCGGTGCGGGTGTGCGCTGGAATCTGCCGTTCCGGCCTCCGGTATGTGACGGCTTCGACCTGCGGGAGAGCCGCTGCCTGGAGATCCCGGTGAGCGCGCCGAGTTGTATCGAGCCGCTGTTTTCCGGTGCCGGGGTGGACAGTCTGCGGCAGGCGGTGACGGCGAAATTGGACTTTCTTTGTGAGACGGGAGGAATCTTCTGTGGATTGTCTCGAAGCGGCTCGTTCGGCATGGCCGACGCGCAGCGCCGCTTCAGTCACCTGCATTGGATGGCCGGTCAGATCCGCCAGCATCGCGGATTCTGGCTGACGACGATGGACCAGGCGGCAACCTGGTGGCGGCGTAGAGAGCAAGTAACGCTGTCGCTGGTTGGATCCGGTTGGGTGGCCGAGAATAAGGGCTCGGACACAGTAGCCGGATTGCGTCTGGTTGTGGAGGATGCAACGGGCAGGGTACTGGAGCATCGGGATCTGCCCGCGCTCGCGCCTGGCGCTCAGGCGTTGGTTGATCTGCCATTTTCGGGTTCGGAGGGTTTGGATTATGAGGCTGCCGGCGGACGCCGATCATTCCGGTCGTGACTTGGGGCAGGAAGAACTGGAACTGCTGCGGAACGTTCTGGTTTCGGGACATTTGAGTGGGCGCGGACTGCATGTCCGCCAATTGGAGCGTGATTTTGCGGCACGGCATGAGAGCCTGTGCTGCCGGGCGTTTATCAACTTCAGTTCCGCGGTTGCGGGATGTTTGGTTTTGATTGGGGTGAGGCCGGGGGACGAAGTGATTGTGTCCCCGTTCGCGAGCCGCCCCTTACTTTCCGCGATTTTGCTTCACGGAGCGGTGCCGGTCTTTGCCGATGTCGATCCGTTGACGCTCAGTCTCACCCGGTGCGCTGTAGCGGCCTGCCTTTCCCCCCGAACCCGCGCGGTGGTGGTCAGCCATACGTTTGGGCTGCCGGCCGACGTGGATGCAATCCGTGCTGCCGCACCGGGTGTCCCTATCTTGGAAGACAGCAGCCAGGCGTTCCTGGCGCGCATCTTCGGCCGTCCGGTGGGCACCTTGGGCGAACTTGGCATCTTCAGCCTGCATCAGGAATCGCACCTGACGGCGGGCGAAGGGGCGCTGGTGTTGACGTCGGATCAGGAGTTGGCGCGGCGGTTGACCGAATACCGCGACCAGGGTGCCGATTCGCTGCATGATGAACCGCTGTACGCCGCTCCGCAAACCAACATGACGGAATTGCAGGCCGCGGTGGCGCGGGCACAGTTATGCAAGTTGGAGGGCTGTGTCACGCGGCGGCAACGCGCCGCCGACGAACTGAACCGGCTGCTGATTGATGTGCAAGGCTTCACGTTGCCCATCGCGGCCCCGGGCAGCACACATGCCTATGCGCGCTACGCCATCCAAGTGGATCCGCTGCTGATCTATGGCGGTGCGCAGGCACTGGCAGGAGACCTGGCCCAGGCCGGGATTGCCAGCTACACTTTGCCCGCCAAACTCGCCTGCGATTGGGATATCGTGGCGACGCGTGGCGGCCGCGGGCAAAACGTGCCGCATGCGCGCCGGGCGGCGGAACATCTGCTCATTCTCCCCTGGAACGAATTCTACGATCCGGCGCAGATCGCTTTCCTCGCCAACGAGCTGATTCAGGCTGCGCGGCGGCGTGCCGAACCACTCCGTCTGCATGCAGGCGCGTAGCTTTTTCTTCCTACCGTGCCTTGGAGGGCCCCAGCGGCGCGGTAGGATGGAAAGTTGCGTCTATGACGATCATTGAGGCGGCCGTTCTCGCTGTCATTCAGGGCCTCACCGAGTTCCTTCCCATTAGCAGTTCCGCGCACCTGGCCCTGGCGCCTTGGCTGTTCGGCTGGAAGGACCAGGGCCTGACCTTCGACATTGCCTTGCACTTCGGCACACTGTGCGCGGTGCTCATCTACTTTTTCAAGGACTGGCTGCAACTGGCGTCGCAGGCGTTCGGCGTAGGGAATTTCGCGCCTGACCCGCTGATGGCCAAGAACCGGCATCTGCTTTGGTGGCTGGCGGCGGCCAGTCTGCCGGTAGGGGTGGTGGGCCTGCTGATCAAAGACTACACCGAAACGGTGCTGCGGAACCCATACGTGATGGGGACGAATCTAATCCTGTTCGGCATTCTGATGGGCGTTGCCGACGGGCGTCCGGGCCGCCGCAAGCTGTTTGACGGCATCACGTTTCCAGATGCGATGACGGTGGGCTTCGCGCAGGCGCTGGCGCTGATTCCCGGCGT
>JAEUQF010000156.1 GCA_016789745.1 Bryobacterales bacterium | reverse complement strand
ATAAAAGGCAAACACCATGCCTCGCCTACTCCTCTTCCTGTACATCCTCACCGCCGCCCTCCTCGCCCAATCCGACCGCGGCGTCATCTCCGGCTCCGTCGCCGATTCCACCGGCGCCGTCATCCCTGAAGCCCGCATCGCTGCCCTCAACGTCGCCACCAACGCGGAGTCCGCTACCGTCTCCACCGCCGGCGGCGACTTCGCCATCCCCTCCCTCCCCGCTGGCACCTACCGCATCCGCGTCACCCGCGACGGCTTCAAAACCACCATTCGCGACAACGTCACCCTCACCGCGGGCGGCGAAGTCCGCCTCCCCCTCGTCCTCGAAATTGGCTCCCTTACCGAATCGATACAGGTCTCCTCCACCATCGACCAACTCCAGACCAGCAACGCTCGCGTCACCTCCCAGGTCGCCAACAAAATGGTCGACGAACTCCCCCTCGTCGTCGGCGGCGGCATGCGCAACGCCATCGACCTCGCCATGATCACCCCGGAAGCCAAGAACGCCGCCGGCACCGGCGTTGCCGATGACAACACCTTTGCGCTTGGCGGCGGGCAGGTCGCCGCCTTCGGCATCACGCTCGATGGCGTCTCCGCCAACATCTCCCGCTTCTCCTCGGTCAGCCTCGTCGCCGTCAACACCCCCTCGCTCGACGCCATCACCGAGTTCACCGTCGAAACCAACGGCTTCAAAGCCGAGTTCGGCCGCGCCGCCGGAGGCACCATGACCTTCACCTCCAAATCCGGCACCAACGAACTGCACGGCACCGCCTACGAGTTCGCCCGCAACGACGCCTTTGATGCCCGCCGCTTCTTTGAAGCCAAACGCGGCTCCTACAAGCAGCACGACTTTGGCTGGAGCGTCGGCGGTCCCGTCTGGATCCCCAAACTCTACGACGGCCGCAACAAGACATTCTTCTTCGCCGCCGGCGAGTGGTTCCGCAACCGCGTCGGTGCGGCCAGCCAGTTCTTCTCCGTCCCCACGCCGGAGATGTACCAGGGCAACTTCAATAATTGGGTCGACGACGCCGGCCGCCGCCTGCCCATCTATGACCCGGCCACCACTCGCGCCAACGCCGCCGGCACGGGCTTCGTCCGAGATGCCTTCCCCAATAACCAGATCCCCGCCGCGCGCTTTTCCAAATTCGCCTCCGATGTCCTGAAGGCCGCCGGAAACGCAGGCTTCCCCAACAACGGCGCCGCACCCGGCACCAGCGCCTACGTGCGCAACAACTACATCAACACCAACGGCACCCTCATCGAGCCCTGGAACAAGTTCAGCGTCAAGATCGACCAGAACTTCGGCGCCTCCGACAAGCTCGGTTTCCTGTTCAACCGCGGCAAACACAACATCGAAGCCGGTCCCAATGGCTTCCCTGGCCTGCCCGGCATCCTCAACGGCACCAGCTTTGAAACCTACTTCGGCGATGTCTATCGCTTCACGTACAATAAGGTCATCCGCCCGCACATCGTGAACTCTGCCTATGGCGGCTGGAACACGCTGCAATCCGACAAGTACAACCTTAACGCCACCGGCGGCTGGAAACAGCGCGGCGTCTGCCTCATCAACGCCTGGGATTGCGATCGCAACTTCGTCCAAGTGCAGTTCTCCGACTACGCCCAGTGGGGCGGCTCCGCCGGAGACGGCGCCGGCAACAAAGTCTACTCCTTCGGCGATGACCTCTCCATCGTCAGCGGCAAGCACACCTTCAAGATGGGCTACCTCTACGAACGCCTCCACTTCAACGGCTTCGGCCGCCAAACTATGTCCGGCCAGGTGCGTGGCGACCGCCGCAGCACCTCCATCCCCGGCAACAACAACCTCGCCCAGGGCGGCGGCAATGGCTTCGCGTCCTTCCTGCTCGGCGAGTCCTTCTCCGGCGGCACCGAAGACGACCGCTTCGTCGGCCAGCAGTTCGTCAGCCACTCCTTCTACATCCAGGACGATTGGAAACTCACGCCCCGCCTCACCCTCAACCTCGGCGTCCGCTACGACTTCACCAACCCGCCGCTCGAACAAAAAGACAAGTGGAGCGACTTCGACCCCACGCGCCCCAACCCGGCGGCCGGAAACATTCCCGGTGCCTTACGTTTCGCCGGTTTCGGCGAAGGGCGCGAAAATGCCCGCACCATTACGCCCGGCTGGTACGGCGGCATCGGCCCTCGCTTCGGCCTGGCCTATTCCCTCAATAGCAAGACCGTCCTCCGCGCCGCCGCCGGCCGCAGCTTCGATGTCATCAAGGCCGTCACCGGCAGCACCCACTTCGACGGCGCCGTCCTTGTCTTCCGTCCCACCTCCACCGACAACGGCATCACCCCTGCCTTTAAGCTCGACCAGGGCCTGCCCGCCTATCCCAAGCCGCCCTCCACTGACCCGAGCTTCTCCAACGGCAACAACGTCGCCTGGTGGAACAACGAATCCGTGCGCCTGCCCGAATACTACAACTGGACCTTCTCCCTGCAGCGCCAACTCACCGGCAACAGCGTCTTCGAAGCTTCCTATAACGCCACGGTTGGCGCCAACCTCGTCGCCGGTCTCCTCAACTACAACCAACTCCCCTTCAGCGCCTACCAGCGCTACGGCGCCGCGCTGCTGCAAAGCTCCATCGATTCGGCCGCCGCTCGCAATGCCGGCATCCAACGTCCGTTCCCCTCCTTCACCGGCAGCGTCGCTCAGGCCTTGCGACCCTATCCCCAATACCTCACCATCGACACCCGCGCCGGCAACGGCGACAAAAGCGGCCACTCCTCCTACCACGCCATGACCCTCCGCCTCGATCGCCGCTTCTCCCGCGGCTTCACCATGCAGGGCTCCTACGTGCTCTCCAAACTCATCACCGACGCCGACAGCTACAACGCCGATAACGCCGCCCTCGACCACTACAATCGCGGCCTCGAAAAATCCATCGGCCAGTACGACCAGACCCACAACTTCAAGCTCAGCTACGTCTACGAACTCCCCTTCGGCAAGAACAAGGCCTTCCTCAACAGCGGCCCAGCCGCCTGGATCCTCGGCGATTGGCGCGTCTCGGCCATCCACATGCTCTCCAGCGGCACTCCCATCGAACTCACCAACAACAACGTATTCAACCTCTTCAACGGCCGCAACCCGGCTTATGTCACCAGCTACGAAGGCTGGACCACTAACCTCGACAACCCCAACTGGCTCGGCAGCGACCGCTTCTTCGTCCCCCGCGCCGCCTTCGGCGACCAGCCCCGCGACCGCCTCGGCAACGCCACCCGCCACAACCCGAAGGCACGTACCTTCCCCAACTTCGCCCACAACGTCTCGCTTGCCAAGTCCATTCGCTTCTCCGAACGCTTCCGGGCCGACCTCCGCGGCGAAGCCTTCAACCTGACCAACTCCCCGCGCTTCGGCACTGGCGCCACTAACCTCGATGACCCCAACTTCGGCGTCGTCCGCGCCACCATCAACGAACCGCGCCGCCTCCAGTTCGCCCTGAAGTTGTATTTTTGATACGTGCGACGCTCTCTCTGGATCGGTGCTCTGCTGGCGGCCGCCGCCTCCAGCCTCTGGCTCTTCGCGCAACAGCGCGCCCGCCCCGCCCTCCAAGGCTACGATGCCGAACCGGGCGGCACGCCCGAAGACCGCCTCTGGGAAGTGCTCGTCCTGTTCGGCGCCGGCGACAAGACACCGGCTTCCTGGAACGGCCGCGTCCAGGTCTCCGGCGGCGAGCTGTTTCAGATCGAGCCCTATCGTCTCGAACTGCCGGACAAGATCCTGCCCGATGGCGCCTTCCGCATCCAGACCCGCGTCGAACGCGTGATCCACGGCTACGGTAAGCCCCAGGAACAACGCCTGCTGCCGAAGGGCATCCTCCTGCGCGGCTCCGGCAGCACCGCTACCCGGGTCTCCGTCAGCACCGATTCCGGCTCCTGCGCCGCCGCCGTCATGGCACCCGAGCCCTGCACCGAAGGCCGCATCCAGATCACCCGCGTCCCGGCCACCAACGACCTCTCCGGCACCGAACTCCGCCAGCATGACGTCCCCTCCATCACCGCCGGCGACAAGGCCCTCTGGGCCACCTGGCTCAGCTATCACGACAAACAGGAAGAACTCAACTTCCGCCGCTACCAGGACGGCCGTTGGACCCGCCTCATCCCCGTCCCTCGCGCGTCTGCCGATCTCTGGCGTCCCAACGTCATCACCGATGCGCAAAACACACCCTGGCTCGTCTGGTCCCAACAGATCGAAGGCAATTGGGATATCTGGGCCATGCCCTGGGTCAACGACGACTGGGGCTCGGCCGTACGCCTCAGTCGCGGCTCCCTCCCCGATCTCGAACCACAGACTGCCCGCGCCCCCGACGGCACCATCTACGTCGTCTGGCAGTCGCTCGAAGGCAAGGTTTCCCACATCTTCCTCGCCACCCATCGCAACGGCGCCTGGAGCGCCCCCGTCGCCGTCACCAATGGCCCCGCCAACGATTGGGAGCCATCGGTTGCCGCCGGCCCCGACAATAAGGCCTGGATCGCCTGGGATCGCTACAACGTCAGCTACGACATCTACGCCCGCGGCTACTCACCCACGGCCGGCTTCACCCCTGAAGTGCGTATCGCCGGCAGCGCAGCCATGGAAGCCTATGCCTCGGTCACCGTAGACAGCGCCTCCCGCCCCTGGATCGCCTACGAAGTCGGCGGCCGCCACTGGGGCAAGGATCTCGGCCCGCTCAGCCCTTCCCAGCCCGGAAGCCCGCTCGGCGACCGCCGCCGCATTGAAGTCGTCTCCTTTGATGGCGGGCAGTGGAAAGCCGCCCCCGCCCTCACGCCGCAGGATGCCCTGGAAGCCGGCGCCAGCAGCCATTCGCGCCCCCTGCTCTATGCCGACACAGCCGGCAATCTCTGGATGGCCTTCAAACGCCGCTACGGCCGCATCGCCCGCAACCCCTCCACGCATTGGGAAACCTTCGTCACTCGCCTCGAAGGCGCCGCCTGGTCCAATCCCCTCCCGCTGCCCCAGAGCGCCTCGCGCAACAGCACCCGCATGGGCATCACCTCCGCCGAAGGCCGCCTCTGGTTCTTCTATACCAACGAGAATCGCCGCTATGACTTCATGAGCCGGCCGCGCCTGCATCGCGTCGTCACCGCCTCGCTCCCCCTGCCCTCGGCCGCCGCGCCGCAACCCGTCCTGCAGGCACGCACCCCGGAACAGGAGCCACTCACCCCCACCGCCGAATCCCGCGACCTTGCCGCCATCCGCGCCCATCGTGTGAAACTCGGCAACCAAAGCCTCCAGATCGTCCGTGGCGACCTGCATCGCCACACCGAGTTCTCCCAGGACCAGGGCGGCATGAACGACGGCTCGCTCCCCGAGTTCTACCGCTACATGATCGACGCCGCGGGCATGGACTTCGGCGCCTCCACCGACCACCAGGCCGGCGGTATCGACTACTGGGCCTTCCTCACCCTCAAGTTCGCCGACATGTTCCACTTCCCCGACCGCTTCGTCCCCCTCTACGCCTACGAACGCAACCTCGGCTTCCCCCACGGCCACCGCAACATCATCCACACCAAACGCGAATACCCCATCGTGCCTTTCTTCCAGCGCCCCGACGAGCGCTTCCTCCTCCCCGATGCCCCCGATGGCGAACTCCTCACCTTCAACAGCAACTCCTACGGCGGCGGTGTCAACAACGACACCAAATTTCTCTATGAGGAGTTGCGCAAGTCCGGCGGCCTCGCCATCCCGCATACCTCCGGCAGTGCCGGCATGGGCACCGACTGGCGCGATAACGACCCGCAGCGCGAACCGCTCGTCGAGATCTACCAGGGCGATCGCTACAACTACGAAGAACGCGAAGCCCCCCGCGGCATCATCCTCCAGGAACAGGGCAAAACCACCATCGATCGCACCCAGGAAGCCGGCATGGTCTGGAACGCCTGGAAGAAGGGCTACAAACTCGGCGTCATCGCCAGTTCCGATCACTTCTCCACCCACATCTCTTATGCGATGGTCTATACGCCAAAGCAGGACCGCAAAGCCATCTTCGACTCCATGATGGCCCGCCACGCCTACGGCGCCACCGACAACATCATCCTCGAATTCTGGATCGGCAACCACTTCATGGGCGACGCCTTCAAAGCCTCGCGCCGCGAACCAATCCGTATCAGGGTGACCGGCACTGCCCCCGTGAAAGCCGTGCACCTCATCCGCGATGCCCAGTACATCCACAAGGCGGAGCCCGGCACCCGGGAAGTCAGCCTCGAATTTCGCGATCAGGACGTCGCTGCTGGGGAACACTGGTACTACGTTCGCGTCGAGCAGGCCAACGGAGAACTCGCGTGGTCCAGCCCCATCTGGGTGACCTACTAAATCACGGCAACATCGGCGGCACAAGGCGCTCCCTGACGGCCCACTAACTCCAGCGCCCCACTCCCCGCCTCGATCCGGAAGCACTCCACGCAATCCGCATCCTGGCTCGCCACCAGCAGATACCGCCCGCTCGGATCCAGGGTCAGATTCCGCGCGTTCGAATGCGCCGCCAGCGCATGCCGGACGGCAAACGTCAGCCGCCCCTCTGCCCCAATCCCAAACACCGCGATACTCTGATGCACCCGGCAGATGTAATAGTAATGGCGCCCGTCCGCCGACACGCACCCCTCCGCTCCCCAGAAATCACCCTTGCCCAGATTCTCCGGATGCCCTCGCGCCACGAAACCCTCCGGATAGCAGCGCTCCGTCTGCACCGGCAGCAGCCCATTCTCCTCATCAACGTCACAAACCACCACTGTCCCATCCAACTCGCAATTCACGTACGCCATCCGCAACGAAGGATGAAAGTTGATCCCGCGCGGCCCACTCCCCGCCGCCAGCGCAACATCTCGATGGGGCGTCAATGTCCCAGTCGCGGTATCCAGCAGGTACTGGTGCACCTTGTCCGTCCCCAGATCCATCGCATACACCAGATCCGTCCGCGGATCGCCGTGAATCCCGTGCGGATGCGGCATCGACTGCCGCAGTGGGTGCGGTCCCGACCCCTCGTGCAACGGTGCCGCCGTGAGCTCGCCAATAACGCCCGTCTCCGCATCAAACGGCAGCACCGCAATGCCGCCCTCCCAGTATCTGGTCACCAACAGAAAGCGCCCCGTCCGGTCGAACGTCGCGCACGTGTTCCCCCGCCCGCCTGTACACTGCGTCGATACCTTCTCCAACACCCCACCGGGCTGAATCCGGTACGAGGTCACAAACCCTACCCCCGCCGCCACACCCGTGTGATGCGAAAGCTCATGACAAGCCACCAAAAAACGCCCGTTCGGGTGCACCTCCAGCCAGGTCGGCGAATCCTGCTTAGTAACGATGCCGGTCGGCTTCAGCGAACCGTCATCCTGGAACGCAAACGAGAGAATCCCTTCCCCCGGCTGCTTCGAGCCCACCCAGCCAAGTTGCCCCGGCACATAACCGGAATAACATCCAACGAACGCGTATCGCTGCGACATCCGAACCACTGCATCACAACGCAGTGTTCCCCTTCAACTGCCACCGCTCGCGCCCCCCGGAAGTCAGCCGTTAACGGCGATCCGGACCGGAGCCCTGTGTTCCGGTCCGCTTCTCTTCGCGCTGCTTCTGTTCCTGGATGCGCAGGTCCTCGTCCACCGTCTCCTCGTCGCCCTCCGCCTGCGAGGGTACCGGCCGCTGCTCCTGTGCTTCCTCCCGATTCTTCTGCTCGCGTTCAGATCCCATAACAAACTGCTCCTGCACGGTAGAGCGTTCCACCCGGACACCGGTTACCGGTAGACATGGCCAGGGATGAGCGGAGTGTATCGTGGCCGCGCGACAGCGAGACGCCGTCCGCACTCCAGCCCAGTCTACGGCAACCCGGCCGTCGCCTGGACGACAACGCGGATCAAATTTGCTTGCCCAGTGATGCCCGTCCGATTTGCGATATCCCGAAGATGACTCCGCACCGTGTGCAGCGTAACGGCCAGTTCCCCCGCGATCTCCTTGGGGCTCTTGCCTTCACACAATCGAGCGATGATCGCTGCTTGCGCCGTCGTTACGCCAAGTAGAATCTGGATCGCCCGCTCGCGCGACGGCGGCGTTCGTTCCCCATCCGTGACAAGCAGTACGAAGTAGCTGCGCATTGCTTGCCCGAGTATCCCTTCTCTGCTGACTCGGGACACCATAACCAGGTACGGAGTTCGCCCCGATGGGCGCCGCATCCGAAGTAGTAACGGAGTGTCCGGCGACACCACTGTCACGGAATGATCCGTCAGCGCCCGGTCCAACTCGACTTGATCCTCGGAAAACGACGTTCGCAACTTTCCCCTGTGCAGAGCCAGCCCATCTTGCAGCCTGAGGATCCGTTCCCCCTCCGAATTCGCCGAGAGAAGCCGACGGTCCTGAGACAGCGCCAGCATTCCCACCCCGGCGCGGGCGACAGGAGACTCTTGCGAGAAGCCGCTGGTTGCCAGGGCGATCTGTATCCGAACAGCCCGCCTGACATGCAGCATGAGGTGCTGCAATATCGCCATCTGCCGTGGCTTTGCCTCATCCAGCTTGGGGTTTAGCCAAATACCGAAGTATCCCTGGACTCCATCGCCGTCCTCAAGACTCGCACAGAGTCCACGCCGCATACGCTCAGGAAGCAGAAGGTCATTGTAAACCTCGGTGTGGCGCAACTCGGCATCAGGCACGCCTTCGTGGCTGCCGACTAACTCGCCGGCCAACAATCGCCGGCGAATTTCGGGACTCTCCTGCGCACGCCGGATAAACGGATCTTTCTTGTGCCAGTACGTGTTGTAATCGTTGACGAAGCTGCTATCAAAGCCATTTACCAGATGCATGCTTCGCGCGTCACCATAGGGATCCCAAACCCCTAACATGATCCGGCAATCCAGAGTCGCAGAGATCCTCTCCAAAACCGAGGGCCACATGGCGGGCATCTCTGCAGCCGCATAGATCGACTCGATCAATTCCTGTAATCGAGAGTCCATTTTATGGGGAGTTTGACATGAACCAATACCCGGCTGCAAGAGTCCAGACATGCAGCGATAATCGTTAACTCTTGGCGCCGCATGACTTACCTAATTTTAGGGAGGCAGCGACTTCTCACAATCACTACACTAACCGTCAATCTCTTCCAGAGCCCAGGTTGTTTCTTACACAATGATGTCTCCGGCAAACTCAAGAACCAATGCTCTCCTCTTCGGACTCGTATTCTTCGGATTGTCCTTTGCTGCACAAGCAGGCCCCGTCGCATGGACCGCTACGGCGAATGCCGGCGCGGAGTTGATTAAGTTCGATGCTGCGACTGGGGCTGTGCTCGGGACTCTACCTTTTGCTGGACGATCAAACAGCGGACATGCCATACCAGCAATGGCCTTCAACCCATCCAATGGCGAGTTGCTGGCCGTGGTGGCTGTAGCTCCACCAAACACGGTTCGTATTGCGGCCGTAGATCTTTCCACTGGCGCATATTCGTTTCGCTCCATCGAATGGCCCAACGGCATTACTGGTCTGAAGGTTGACGCCAGCGGCGTTGCTCGGGTACTTCAGGAGCGCGGCGACGGGACCTACTTGTGGGTGTACAACCTCACTACGCATGCTTACAGCGGGGGGCCTATTCCCAAGCCTAACGAAGCAGCCTATGCCGGCTGTAATGACTATGTCGGTCTTGGTCAGATCGGCTCTACATACATCACGGTCCGGCACTGCCCGGATGGGTCGGGTGGTGTCCAAGCTCGCTACTTCAATGCCGAAACAGGTGTGGAGTTGTCGCGAGGCCCCTACGCCTTCCCAATTCAGGGTTTCTATCTCGGCATGGACACCTCCACTTCGCTATACGGGATCTGGGTCGTGCTCGGGCCCGGGAATGCGCCGCGCCTTCGGTTGGCGACAATCGACCCCTTTACTGGTACTGCAACAGCCGGGCCGGTGCTCAATGTGAACGCGGGCACGGTGATTAACGCCTCAATCGCCTTCCAGCCCAACACCTTTAATTGCGACCCCACCCCCAACCCAACATCCCTCACCTTCCCCGCCTCCGGCAACACTCAGCAAGTTTCCTTAACCGCCGACTGCAGTTGGTCCGTCTCAGGGATACCCGCATGGCTGCAGGTCACACCCTCCTCCGGGTCTACCAACACCACCCTCAACATCCAGACGCAACCGAATCCCTCGTCAACCCAGCGCTCGGCCACCCTCACCATCGGATCCAGGACCATCCAGGTCACACAGCCAGGCGTCTCCTGCAACTACTCCCTATCCAGCCCATCGGCACCCTTCAGTTCCGCCACTGGCAGCAACTCCGTTGATGTCACTGCGCCGCCCGGGTGCGCCTGGTCCGTCTCCGGCAATCCATCCTGGGTCTCCATCACCTCCGGCGCCTCAGGCTCCGGCAACGGCACGGTCAACTACACCGTCCAGGCCAACTCCACCCCATCCGCTCGCTCCGCCACGCTCACCATCGGCGGCCAATCCTACATCGTCACCCAGGCGGCCGCCTGCCAGTACTCGCTCAACCCAACCAGCGCCAACTACACAGCCTCCGGCGGAACCGCCAACGTCACCGTAACAACGACATCGGGTTGCGCCTGGTCGATCGCCGGCAACCCCGCCTGGATCTCCTTGAATACCGGCAGTTCCGGTTCTGGCACCAGCAGCATCAGTTACACCGTCCAGGCAAATCCCGACCCCTCCGCCCGATCCGCCACACTCACTATCGGCGGCCAGCCTTTCTCCATCAATCAGGATGGTTCCTGCCAATACTCACTAGCGCCCACCAGCGCCGCCTACCCGGCTTCTGGCGGAACCGCGTCCGTCACCGTAACTACCGGCGCAGGATGTGCCTGGTCGATCACCGGCAATCCCTCCTGGATCACCCTCGGCGCCGGCTCTTCCGGATCGGGCCCCGGAACCGCCAACTACACCGTGCAACCTAACCCCGGCAGTTCTTCACGCTCCATCAACCTCACGATTGCCGGCCAGATCCACTCTGTCACCCAATCCGGTGGCTGTCAGTTGGACTTGCAGCCGACCAGCCAGAATATCGCCGCGGGTGGCGCCTTGGGGCAGATCCAGATCACCGCCAGTTCCCCGTCCTGCGCTTGGGAAGCCACTCCCTCCATCGGCTGGATTCGCATCACCTCCACACCCACGGGTACCGGCAACGGCACCGTGTCCTTCGCGGCTGACCCCAACCCCACCGCGACGGCCCGCACCGGAACCATCAACATCACCGGCCTGGTCTTCAACATCCTCCAAGCCGGCAACACCGGCGTCTGCACTCCCGTCCTTACGCCACCCGCGGCAATCGTCTCTGCCGCAGGCGGCGCCACCACCGTCGCCGTCAGCGCCGCCTGCCCGTGGACGGTTACCGAAAACCTCGATTGGGTTCAGGTGACATCCGGTACTTCCGGCGCCAGCAACGCCACCGTTACCCTGGAAGTCGCCCCCTATCGCGCAGGCAGCAGACCGCGATCGGGCGTTCTTACTATTGGTGCCTCCACCTTCATCCTGTCCCAGAACACCGTCGGCTCCAGTTGCACCTACCAACTCAATCAGGAAAGCGTCAACCTCAGCGCCGCGGGAGGTTCCGCCACACTGCGCGTCCAAACCGTGGCGGGTTGCGGTTGGAGTGCTGCCAGCAACACACCCTTCCTCACCATCCTCCAGGGTGTCTCCGGCAGCCTCACGAACGAAGTCGTCTTCACCGCCCCGCCCAATGCAGGTGCCGATCGTACGGGAACGCTAACCGTGGCTGGACGAACGGTCAGGGTCACCCAAGCCGCGGGTACCAGTTGCCCCACGACACTCGTCCCTTCGACGGCCGCGTTCCTCGCCAGCGGCGGCAGTTCGGCAACACTTACCGTCAACACCCCGTGCTCCTGGACAGCCAGCGCCAATGCGCCCTGGGTGCGCATCACCTCCGGCAACCAGGGGACCACGGCTGGCACCATCAGCTACGTGGTCGATCCCAATCCCGATCCCACCCCGCGCTCCGCTTCCATCTCCGTGCGCGACCAAACCTTCGCCATCACCCAGCAGCCCGCATCCTGCTCCTACGCACTCGACTCCCGCTCGCTCAGTATCCCGGCCAGCGGTGGATCCGCCTCCCTGGCGATTACCACCCGAAATGGCTGCCCCTGGACCATCGTTGGAAATCCTGCCTTTGTCACGGTCTCGGCAACCAGCGGTACCGGGCGTGGCGTCATTACCTTCACCGCACCCGCCAACCCAACCACCGCACAGCGGGAGATCACACTATTTGCCCAGAACGAACCGGTGCTCATCCGCCAGGCGGCAACAACAGCCTTCTCGTGTGCAGTTGCCGGACCACAGTCGGTCCCCACCATCCGCAGCCAGCAAGGCGCGGAGCTGACCGGGGACGTCCTCGTCACCTGCCAGGGTGCGGCAACCACTGAACTAACTGCCGATCTCGTCCTTACCCTCAACACCAACATAGCCAGCCGCGTGCTCTCGCGCGACACCGAAGCCATTGCCATCCTCGAAAATGGCCAGCCCCTCCAGATCGGGACCAACGTCTTCCCTGGCCGCTTAGTCGCGAACAACTCGCTGCGCTTCTCTCGCCTTCCACTTGGCACCAACGGCGCCAACGCAGCCCGCCGCTTCCGCATCACCAACCTCCGCGCCGACACCACGCCCGCCAACTTGCCCGCGACACTCACCGCCGAAGTCGCCATCCAGGACACTCCCGTCAGTGTGCCGGTGTCACCCGGCAGCGCCTCCGTCGCCCGGCCTCAACCAGCCTTCACCATCAACTTCGGCACCGCAACCGGCAATGGCCCGGTCACCCTGCCGGTTACCATCCAGGAATTGCTCCCCAACGGTTTCCGCGTCCGGCTGAGCCCTGACCAGAACCCAGGCACACCGGGTGTCACCTATCCCTCTGAGTCGGGACTCGTCGACACCACCCGTCTGGGTGAGGGCGTCGGACTTGCCGACACCGGCTTCCGACTCCACATCGCCCTGCGCAACCTGCCAGCCACGGTCACCCGAATCCAGGTTCCAGTTGTTCTCACCAGCCAGGGCGCCAGCGCCGAACTGGTCGCCCAGGACAGCCAGGGCGCGGGCCTCAGTTTCCAGAGCGGAACACTGGCTGACCTGCAAATCCGCAACAACGAGGCCACCGTCACTTACGAGATCACCGCCGCCAATCCCGCCGTTGCGGAATCTCTCGTCCTCCCGCTGCAGTTCTCCGGCGCAACAGCTGCTTCCGTCGAAACCCTCAAAACGGGCTTCCGCGGCAGTTGCGCTCCTCTGGCCCTCACCACCATTCCGCGCTGCCCGGCACCGGACGCCGCGCCGCCGCCGCGTCCAAGCGTCCTTGTCAGCGGGACACCCGTCTACTCGAGCGCTTTGCGTCGTGCACCCACCGGCAACTTCAGCTATAGCCTGAACGTATCACTCGGCTGTGATGACGCTGCGGGCTGTCCCAATATGATCGGGCGCGGAAACCTCTCGCCAGGCTCTGCGATCTCTTCTTGTATCGCCAGCAACGCGCTCTCCTGCACCTTCGACGGGCGCTCGTTCGAGATCGGCTTTGGCTCGCTCAGCCCAGGTCAACAGGTGCAGGCTTTGCTCGCCGCTGACCTCCAACCCGAGTTCGCCGGAAGGACGGGCGAAGTCATCTCCAGTGCCAGCTCCGGCGCCAGCGTCGCCTTCGACTCCGACCTCGTCTGCATTCCCGGCTTTGCCGAGTTCCCCAATCCGCCGCCCACCGGGACCACCGGCACGCTCACGGTCTTTGGCTGTGGCCCATGGACCATCTCCTCATCCGTTCCCTGGATCTCGTTCTCTCAGACCAGCGGCACGGGCACCGCTTCCATCACCTACACCATCACCGCCAATACGACCGGCACTTTCCGGCAAGGCACTGTTTCGGTGAACGGCTCTGCCGTGACACTCAGCCAGATCCCGAGTTTCTCCGGATTGCGATTCGTCCCCATCGCACCTTGTCGCGTAGCCGATACTCGCCTCGCTCCCGGCACCTTCGGAAGCCCGGCCATGACGGCGAACCAAACGCGTGATTTCCCCATCCCCTCCAGTTCGTGTGGTGTTCCACCCTCGGCCAGCGCCTATTCGTTCAATGTCACCGTCGTGCCGCAACGAACACTGTCGTTCCTCACCATCTGGCCTGCGGGAACGGCCCGTCCGAACGCCTCAACGCTCAACAGCTTCGATGGGAAGATCGTGGCCAACGCCGCTATCATTCAGGCGGGAACCAGCGGAGCCGTCAGCATCTACGTAACCGACAGTACCGAGGTCATCCTCGACATCAACGGCTACTTCGTCCCATGAATCCTTGGCTCCGTACCCGGAACTGTGCGGCCTGAGACGTCATCGAATCCAACTCCCTCTACTGCGTTACAGTAGCGGCATGACCATCCTGCTCGCTGTTCTGGTGGCGTCGCTAAGCGCCGCCGATCCCATCCGCGTGCAGCTAACCACCGGGGGTCATGACCACGACCTCTCCTTCTACAGCGTCCTCGACGACCCTGCCTTCGCGGTCCGCGTCAATCCCCACCCCATCGCCTTCCGCGGCGACCTCCGCCGCAACACCGACGTCCTGGTTCTCTACGACATGACCGACACCACCGACGAGAAGCAGATGGCCAACCTCCGTGCGTTCGTCGAATCCGGGCGCGGCATCGTCGTCCTGCATCATGCCCTCCTCGACAACAAACATTGGCCCTGGTGGTACGAAGAGGTCGTCGGCGGACTGTACCGCGACAAGGAGTCCAAGTTCAAACACGACATCCTCATGGACGTGAAGGCGGTCGCCACGCACCCCGTGCTCACCGGAATTCCCGCCAACTTCCGCATCGAAGACGAAGGCTATCGCCTCATGCGGCTGTCGCCCACCAACACCGTCCTGCTCCAAACCCAGCATCCCGACGCCGATCCCCCGCTCGCCTGGATTAGCGCCTACACTAAAGCCCGCGTCGTGGTCATCCAACTGGGACACGGACCCACCGCCCACCGCGACCCCAACTACCGCCGCCTCGTCCGCAACGCCGTGCGCTGGGTTGCCGGACGATCCACCGCTCAATGACCGCATGCCTAAAGCCGCCGCTATCCTGCTAACAGTCCTCGCCGGCTACATCCTCCGCTTTCACGCCCCCATCCCCGCCACCCTTCGCGACGCGTCCGGCGGCATCGCCTACGTCCTCGCCTTCGCCCTCCTCGCCAGCTATCTCCTCCCGCCCACCCTCTCCGCCCTCGCAGCCCTCACCTTCACCTGCACCGTCGAGTTCCTCCAACTCTGGCATCCGCCCTTCCTCGAAGCCGCGCGCCAGACGCTCCCCGGCCGGCTAGTCCTTGGCACCACCTTCCACTGGTCCGACTTCCCACCCTACGTCGCCGGCACCCTCCTCGCCCGCCGCCTCCTCAAACGGCGCTAAGCTACACTAGCCGCAAGAACGCCCATGCCGCTCGCCGCTCTGCTGGCCCTCCTCCTCACCCCGCTGCCAGCCCTGGAGTGTACCCCGCCTCCCACGCCCCTCTGCCAACTCCTCATTCCCAACCTGGTGATCTTCATCGGGAAACCCATCGACCGCGCACCGCTGCCGAAAGGCGGCGTTCTCGTCACCTTCGAAGTCCAGGAACTCTTCTGGGGCCCAACCGGCCAGCGCACCCTGAAGCTCGGCTTTGCGCAATACGGCAACCCATCCGCCGAACCCGAGTTCTTCGCCGTCCTCCCGCGTGCCGATGGCCACTATTACTACTTGTCAGGCTTCTGCCATAACCTCCATTTCCCTGTATCCCATCCCTTCGTCACGGACTACCGCCGCCTCGCCGCAGAGCGCGCTCCCGTACGTCTCCGCATCCGCGCCACATCCAACCGTGCGCCCGTCGCCGATACCGCGTTCCAACTCAGCGGAAACGGCCTCCCCTTTCACGGCGCCATGAACGGCGACGCTCCCTACCGCATCCCGGCTCTCCGGCCCGGCATCTACAAGTTATCCGCCAAACGCCCCAACTTCACGCAAGCCCAACCCGATGAAGAACTCTCCATCCCGCCCGCCACCTGCGCCGAAGTTGATATCCGGATGACGTCCGCCTCCCAGGTCCGCGGCGTTGCCCGCGATGCGCGAGGCAATCCGCTTCGCAACGCCACGCTGCACCTCAAGGGCACAGGCACCTCGCTCGCCAACGGGACGGCACCTCCCCCACCGTCGTACCACCTATCTCAAGACACCCGCACCGACGACCGCGGCCAGTTCACATTCCTCAACGTCTTCCCTGGCTGGTACTACCTGGCCGCCAACGCCGAACGCCCCGTGCAGACCTTCTACCCCGGCGTCTCGCATTGGACCAAGGCCACACAAATCGTGGTCCGGGAAGGCAACTCCATCCACGACATCGTTTTCACCCTTCCTGACTTCACACCCACCCGCCTGGCCACTCCCCAGTAACGCCACCCCATGACATATCTCCGGCTGACTTATTGGTCTCCAAGGGTCCGCCTACACTGCCCTTCCCGCCACCCGAACCTCTCCCGCAACCTCAGCCAACCCCAACGGCAACTCCACCAGAAACACACTCCCCAAAGCACTGCTACTCTCCAACGCCACCCGCCCCGCATGCAGTTCCACAATCCACTGCGCAATCGCCAACCCTAACCCAGCCCCGCTCCCGGCTCCCGGCTGCCGCCTCGACCTCGACTTATCCGCCCGGTAAAACCGCCGGAAAATCAGATCTCTGTCCCCCTCGGCCACGCCGCATCCGGTATCGCTCACCCGAATCCGATACGCGCCGCCCTCGCTGCCCAGCGTCAGATCCACCCTACCCCCACCCGCCGTATACTTCACTGCGTTATCGATCAGAATCAGCAGCAACTGCCGGATTAACCCCTCATCGCCGCGAAACAACGCCTCCCCAACCGTCCCCCGCACCGTAACCGTCACACCCTTTGCATTCCCCAACACCCGCCCGGCCCGCGCACTCTCCTGCAGTACCTCGTCCAGATAGAACGTCGTCATCTCCGGCCGGTACACCCCGGAATCCGCTTGTGCCAGCATGAACATGTCTTCCACCACTCGCCGCAGCCGCAGCATCTGCGATTGCACCACCTCCAGCGTCTCCAACAACGCCTCCCTCGGCGTGTCGCGATTCTCCAGACTCACCTGCGTCGCCGTCAACGCTACCGACACGGGCGTCCGCAACTCGTGCGACGCATCCGCCATGAACTGCCGCTGCTGTCCGAACGAGTTCTGCAGCCGTTTGAACATGCGGTTAAACGTCTGCGCCAGTAGCCCCAACTCATCCTCGGCATTGTCCACCGTTAGCCGTTGATTCAAGTTGTGTGAGCTGATCTGGTCCGCCTCCCGGGCCATCGCCAGCACCGGCTCCAGACTCTTTCGCGCCAGGAAATATCCGCCCGACGCCGCCAATAACAAAAACACCGGCACCAACACAACCAACACCCGCAGCACCGTCCGCAGCTCTTCTTCCAACTGTCCTG
The DNA here is from genome assembly GCA_016789745.1 of Bryobacterales bacterium. Taxonomy (GTDB): domain Bacteria; phylum Acidobacteriota; class Terriglobia; order Bryobacterales; family Bryobacteraceae; genus CADEFT01. The sequence goes on along the minus strand of JAEUQF010000156.1, from coordinate 8,530 downwards.
TCGATTCGCTCGCCACCACCAGGTACCGCGTCTGGCTGTACGACACCCACGCTGGCGATACCCCGATCCGATACCCCCCGCCATCTATACGCACCGATCGGAACGCCGCCTGTCCCCATCCCTCACCCAATAACTCCCGTGCCTTCGCCGCCGCCAATCCCGCCGACCCCGGCTTCTCCGCCACTAACCGCTCGCCATCCCACACGGAAAGGTCCGGCCGCGGGAACGACGTCTGGTGCATCGTGTTCATCACCATCCGCACATTCTCTTCACCCGGAGCCTTCCCCAAGTGCTCCTCGGTCTCGTGGTTCAACGCCAGCGCCGTCACCTGCATCGCCGACCGCAAGCCGCTATCCAGCCGCTGCCGCAGGTTGCGGTCCAGCATCCAATAAAAGCCCAACCCGAACGCCATCAGGATCGCCGCCAGCACGCCTACGTACCAAAGCGTCAGCCGTACCCGCAGCGTTCTATGCATAGATGGAATCTTCCAGCGCCAGTTGATACCCCTCGCCGCGCCGCGTATGGAGCAGCCTTACCCCGTAGCCATAGTCCAGCTTCTGCCGCAGCCTCTGGATATACACGTCGATCAGGTTCGACGCCGGATCGTATGTCTCATCCCACACATGCTCGGAAATCTCCGCCCGCCCCGTCACCGCGCCCCGCCGCGATGCCAGATACTCCAATAGCGCATACTCCCGCGTGGTCAGCGCAATCGGCTTGCCTCCACGCGTCACCCTCCGGTGATGCGTGTCCACCACCAGGTCCGCCAGTCGGATCACCGGATCCACCAACTGCGGCTGCCGCCGCAACAGCGCCTTCATCCGCGCAATCAACTCGGAAAACTCGAACGGCTTCGTCAGATAATCGTCGGCGCCGCTATTCAAGCCCTCCACCCGATCCGTCACATCGCCTCGCGCCGTCAGCATCAGAATCGGCATCTGGTGGCCGGCCGCCCGCAACTCCCGGCACACCGCAAAGCCATCGGCATCGGGCAGCATTACATCCAGAATCACCAGGTCGTACGTGTTGATGCCGGCCTTATACGCCGCCGACCCACCGTCCTCCGCCGTATCCACCGCGTAGGCATGCTGCCGCAGCCCCTTCGCCAGGTATCGCCCGGCATCCGGCTCATCTTCCACAACGAGAATTCGCATCGTGCGGCCCTACCCCTAGCCTAAAACACTCTCCTTCTGCACTCCCCGCGTGAACCACGGGTACAGCAACGGCAGCACGTACAATGTCAACAAGGTCGAAGTCAGCAACCCCCCAATCACCACCGTCGCCAGCGGCCGCTGCACCTCGCTCCCGGTTGCCGTCGATAGCGCCATCGGTACAAATCCCAAGCTCGCCACCATCGCCGTCATTAGCACCGGCCGCAACCGCAGCGATGCGCCGCTCACCACCGCATGATGCACCGGCAGCCCGTCCTCCCGCAGCCGGTTGATATACGCCACCATCACAATCCCATTCAGCACCGCCACGCCAAACAGCGCGATAAATCCGATCGACGCCGACACATTCAGATTCAGCCCCCGCAGCCACAACGCCCCAATCCCGCCCACCAGCGCAAACGGCACGTTCAACAGAATCAGGCACGCCTGCGATACCGAATGGAACGTCGCCACCAGCAGCCCCAGAATTGCCAGAATCGACAGCGGCAGCACCACCATCAGCCGCTTCATCGCGCGCTCCTGATTCTCAAACTGCCCGCCCCACTGGATCTCATACCCCGGCGGCAGCTTCACACTCCGCTCCACTGCCCGCTGGGCCGCTTCCACAAAGCTCCCCAGATCCCGCCCGCGCACGTTCGACTGCACCACAATCCGCCGCTGCCCGCTCTCGCGCGAAATCAACTCCGGCCCCGGCTTCACTTCCAATGTCGCAATCTGGTTCAACCGCACCCGCTCGCCAGCAGAAGCCTGCAAGACCAGGTTCCCCATCGCGTCCAGGTCATTGCGATACTGCTCCGGCAGCCGCACCGCAATCGGAAACCGCCGCTGTCCTTCCACCATCTCCGACACCTGCTGCCCGCCCGTGGCTGCCTCCACAATCTCCTGCACATCACTTACGTTGAAGCCATACCGAGCCAGCGGCCCGCGATCCGCCGTCACCTGCAACTCCGGCACTCCGGACAAGATCTCCGCCTGCACATCCGCCGACCCTGGTATCCCTGCCAGCACGCGCCGTGCCTGCTCGCCCAGTTCCTCCAACACCGCCGTATCATCGCCGAAAATCTTCACCGCCACATCGGCCTTAATCCCGCTCACCACCTCGTCCAACCGCATCGCCATCGGCTGCGTGAAGTTATAGCTCACACCCGGTATGCGCTCCAACCGTTCCGACACCTTCTCAATAAAACCTTCCTTGGTATGCGCCGTGGTCCACTCATGCCGTGGCTTCAACAGCACGTACACATCGGCCTCATAGACGCCCATGGCCTCGGTTGCCAGATCCGGCCGGCCCAGTTTCGTCACCACGCCCGTCACTTCCGGGAACTCGCGCACGGCCTTCTCGATCGCCTGGCTCACTTTCACTGAATCCGACACCGAGATGCCCGGCAGCTTCCGTGTCGTGATCAGGAGCGACCCTTCATCCAGCCGCGGCATGAACTCCGTGCCGATAAACGCCAGCGAGCCCACCGCCACCGTCACCACAACCACCGCCAGCGCAATCACCGGCGGCCGGACGCGGAACGCGCGTTCCAACGATGCCCGGTACGCTTCCCGCAGCCGGATGAACCAGCCTTCTTCCTTCTCCGTCACCGGCCCCCGCAACACCACGCTCGCCAGCATCGGCACCACCGTCAACGCCAGCACCAGCGACCCAATGAGCAGCGAACATACGGTAATCGCCATCGGCCGGAACATGCGGCCTTCCAAACCTTCCAGCGTCAGAATCGGCAGGTACACCGCAACGATGATCGCCACCGCATAGACAATCGGCCTCGCCACCTCCTGCGCCGCATGCCGCACGGTTTCGGTAACCCCCACCTTCCCCCGGTGCGACAACCGCCGCATCGCATTCTCCATCATCACCACCGCGCCATCCACCACCATCCCGAAATCCACCGCTCCCAGGCTCATCAGGTTCGCCGAAATACCCATCGCCGTCATCCCGATGAACCCGAACAGCATCGACAGCGGAATCACCGCCGCCACAATCAGCGCCGCCCGGAAATTGCCCAAAAACAATAACAGCACCAGGATCACCAGCGCCCCGGCCTCCACCAGATTCCGCGTCACCGTGTGAATGGTCCCGTTAATCACTTCGCTCTGGTCGTAGAACGGCACAATGCGCACGCCTTCCGGCAGCTTCAATCGCGCAATGCGTTCCTTCACCCGTTCAATCACCCGCATGCCGTTATCGCCCTTCAGCATGATCGCCATGCCCGATACCGTCTCTCCCTGCGCATCGCGCAGTACCGCGCCCTGCCGCGGCACATGGCCTATCGTTACCTCGGCCACGTCCCGCACCAGCACCGGCACCCCCGCCCGCGCCAGCAGCACCACCCGCCCGATATCTTCTATCCCCTGCGCCCGTCCCATGCCGCGAATCGTGTACTGCTGCTCGGCATGCTCAATGAAGCCGCCCCCAAAGTTGCGGTTGTTCTCCGCCAACCGGCCCAGCACATCGCGTAGCGTTAACCCATAACGCTGCAGCGCCAGCGGATCCACCTCCACCGTGTATTGCTTGGTGAACCCGCCCCAGCTGTTCACTTCGTTCACACCCGGCACCGTACGCAGAATGTTCCGGATCTGCCAGTCCTGTAGCGTCTTTCGGTCCATCAGGCTCTTGGTCTGGCCTTCAATCGTGTACTGGTAGACTTCGCCGAACGCCGTCGCCACCGGCCCCAGCGCAGGCTGTAACCCCACCGGCAGCCGTGACCGCACCTCCTGCAGCCGCTCATTCACAATCTGCCGCGCGAAATACGTCGCCACGCTGTCGTCGAAAACAATCGTCACCACCGACAGCCCCAGCTTGGATATCGACCGTACCCCTTCCGTCTTCGGCAACCCCATCACGGCCGCCTCAATCGGGTAGGTCACCAACTGCTCCACCTCGGTCGGCGGCAGCCCCGGCGCCTCCGTTATGATCACCACCTGGTTGTTCGTCAGGTCCGGAAAGGCATCGATTGGAATATGCACCGCAATGTAGCCGCTCATCACGATGAAGGCGAGCAGCGCCGATAGCGTCACCCAGCGATGGTCCAGCGAATAATCGATCAGCCGGTTCAGCATCGCCCTAGTTGCCTTCCGCCTTCAGCAGTTGGCTCTTCAACAGCAGCGCTCCGTTCACTACCACCGGATCGCCCGCCACCAACCCGGACTTGATCTCAATCTGCCGGGACGTCCGCTCCCCAAGCGTCACTGGCTGCAACACGAACGTCTTGTCCGGCTTCTGCACAAACACCACCGGCTTGCCGTTCCACTCCTGCACCGCCGACTCCGGCACGTGGATCGCCTTGCGATTCCCCTGTGGCGCGAAGTCCACCGTGGCGAACATATCCGGCTTCAACAACCCTCCCGCGTTCGCTACCAGAATCCGCACCTGCAGCGTCCGCGTCTGCTGATCCAGACGTTCGCCCAACTGGAACACCGTGCCCCGGAATGTGCGCTCCGGATAAGCACGCACCGAGATCGCCACCGCCTGCCCTTGCCGGATCTGCGACAGATCCGCTTCATTCACCGCCGCGATCAGCCATAGCGACGACAGGTCGGAGATCACCACCACCGGCGTCGCCACCGACACCACCGTGCCCGTATTTGCCAACCGCTCCATCACCGTGCCCGCCGCCGGAGCCTTAATCGGCACCGTGTCCTGATCGTCCAAACCTTTTTCGTTGTGGTGCGTGTCCTTGATCGGAACTTCCAGAAACTCCGTGATGTGTGTCTCCGCCTTCTGTACCTCGGCATCGGCATTCGTCACGCTGAATTCGGCACTGCGTAACGCCGTCTCGGCTGCCTCCAGTTGCTCCCTCGATGCCGCCGTCAACTCGAACAGACGCCGCGTGCGGTCGCGAACCCGCCTGGCCTGCTCCGCCAAAACCTTCAAACGCTCCAGATCCGCCACCGCCTGGCGATGCGTCGCCCTTGCATCGTGAACTTCGTGGCTATGCATCTGCGCCACCGCCTGCCCCGCCTTCACCTGCTCGCCCAACCGCACCGGCACCGCCACAATCCTTCCCTCAATCAACGCCCCCACCCGCCACGTCCGGTCTTCGTTCAATTGCATCTGCCCGGTGGCCGATACCGGCGCGTTCACCGCCATATCCGAGGCCGCCTGCACCGTGATCCCCACGTCGCTCCGCGTACTCGCGTCTACAGCCACCGCCTGCGATGCCGGCACCGCCGCCCCTTCGCCCGCATTCGTAGCCGCAGGCTTGGAACCGCAGCCCACCAGGCTCCCTGCCAGTATCAGAACGAAAATCGTTTGCTTCACGGAAGTTGCCCCAGTGCGGTTTGCAGATTAATCGCCGACAGTCGGTATTGAATCAACGACTGTACGTACAACGTCTCGGTCTGTATCCTCACGCGCTCGGCGTCCAACAGCCGCAGCAGGTCCGACGCCCCTTCTCTATAAACGGCATCGGCAATCCGCCGCGTCAGATTCGCCTGCTCGCGCAGCGTTGGCAACATCTGCTGCACCAGGTCGCGCTTCTGCTGGTACTCACCCAGCAGCGCTTCAATCTCCGTCTTCGCCGCCATCCGTGTCGCCCGCAGATCGGCCGCCGCTGCTGTCGAATCCGCCGCCGCCGCTGCTATCGCACCCTGGTTCTTGTTCCGTACCGGAAGGTTGATCTGAACGCCCGCTACAACCGTGTTGAACCCCAGCGTGCGCTTGTACCCGAACAGCACTTCCGGATCCGGCCGCGCATTCGCCCGCTGCAGCCTCACGGTCGCCTGCGCCTGCTGGACCGCCTGCGCCGAAAGCCTTACGTCGGCGCGATTCTCCACAGCCGCATCCACATCCGGTAAAGCAATCGCCGCCACCGCCGCCAAGTCCCCTCGCAACGTCGCCCGGCTCTCCTGCGGCAACCCCATCTCGCGATACAACAGCAGCAACAGCCGCCGCGCATCCTGCTGGGCATTCTGATAGGTGATGGCCACCTGCTGGTATTCCAACAGTACGCGCGTCAGATCAGCCTCCGGCAGCGCGCCCTCTTTCACCCGCAGCCGCTGGAACTCCACCGTCTGGTCCAACACCTTCAGGCTCTCGCCCAGCACCGACGCCAATCGCTCCGCACCCACCGCGCTCCAATACGCGCCCAGCACCCGGCTTGCCACCTGCGCCTTCTGCAGCGCCAGCGTCAACTCCGCCCCGCGCACGTTCTCCGACGCAACATCCACCCGCCGCTGCCGCTTCCCATTGGTCTCGAATACCTGCGAGACGTAACTGAAACTGTCCGTATCGGTCCAGAACTTCATTGGCGCCGGCACCGGAATGCGAGCGTTCTCCGATTGCAGAAACAGCCGTGGATTCGGCTTCAACCCGGCCTGCGTACGCAACCCCTCCGCCACCGTGATCCGCGAAGCCGACCCTGCCAGATAGGCATTCTGCTCCAAGGCCAGCCGCACCGCATCCTCCGGCGTCAGGCCCTGCTGCGCCAACAAAAAGAGGGGCGAAAGCAGCAGCGGAACCAGACTTGCCATTCGCCCCCAACGAGGGTACTCAAGACTCACTACCCCACTCTAGTCCCCGGAACATGAATAGAGGATAAATCCCCATGCCGAAGGAGCCACGCCATCCAGGACCTGTTCTTCCCTCTCCCTGACCTCAACCCCCACCCGCTAAGGCTGCCCGCGAAAGAGCGATGACAGCACTTGCAGAAAAATCGACGCCCTATTTCCAACAACTTGCAGCGATCCCCGCCAGACAGCCCCGAACCTCGCTGTTACTGTGGAGCCGGGACGAACCCATCGCCCCGCACAAAGCTCACTACACGAAAGGAAATTCGCCATGTCCACCGCAGCCCAGATCGCCGCCAATCAGGCAAATGCCCAGCATTCCACCGGCCCCAAGACCGGCGCCGGCAAAGCGTCCACCGCTCAGAACGCCCGGAAACACGGCCTTTCCAGCAAGTCCTTCGTCATCCTGCCCGGCCAGGAGGAAGCCTTCGCCGAGTTCGAATCCGGCCTCCGCGCCGAGTTCCAGCCCGAAGGCATGTACCAGGGCATTCTCTTCAAGGAGATCCTCCACGCCGCCTGGAACCTCGATCGTTGCCACAACGCCGAAGCCCAGCTCCACAGCGAGTCCGCCGACCCGAACATCGACCCGCTGCTCGTCGAAGCCAACGCCTCCAAGCTGCGCCTGATCGTTCTCTACGCCGGCCGCGCCGAGCGGTCCCTCGCGAAGGCCGCCAAGGAACTCCGCCGGGTCCAGACCGAAGCCCGCTACCGCGCCGAAGAGCGCGCCAACGACGCCGGCATCTCCCCGCTCATCGACACCCAGGTCATCGACAAGCAGGTCGCCGCCAACCTCGGCACGCTCGAACGCGCAGCCCTCAACCAGGTCCGCGCCATCATGGAAGCCCCCACGCCCGGCCAGTTCGACGCCAAGACCGGCCCCGAAAACATCCCCGGACAAACAAAGCCAATGTCCATGGGCGACCTGTTAGTCATGAAGGTCGGCTAGACATATTTCGGCGGTTTCTTGGCAAGCTCGGCTTCTTTGCGAGCGCATTAAGGCAATCGTTGCGCTACAATCCCGGCATCGGCGAACAACCCAACGTCACCGCCCTCCTGCGTGCCTGGAGCGCCGGCGATCCCAATGCCCTCGACGCCCTCATGCCCGCCCTCCATGGCGAGCTCCGCCGCGTCGCCGCCCGCTATATGGCTCGCGAGCGCAAGGACCATACCCTGGAACCCTCCGCCCTCATCAACGAGGCCTTCCTCCGCCTCATCGACCTCCCCAACATCCAGTGGCAGGACCGCGCCCACTTCTTCGCCGTCTGCGCCCAGATCATGCGACGCATCCTCATTAACTACGCCGTTGCCCGCAGCACCGCCAAGCGCGGCGCCGCCCCTGTGAACGTCCCCGTGGAAGCCGTCGCCCTCGCCACCCCCGACCGCACTCTCGAATTGATCGAACTTGACCGGGTTCTCGAGAAACTTGCCGCACTCGATCCGCGCAAAGCCCGCATCGTCGAACTGCGCTTCTTCGGCGGCCTCAGCGTCGACGAAACCGCCGCCGTCCTTAAGGTCTCCCCTCAAACTGTGCTGCGCGACTGGAGTATCTCCAAGTCCTGGCTCGCCCGCGAAATGGGCCGCTAAACCGCCCTACTTTTTTCATTGATCCGTTAGAGCTTCTCTCCTCCAATCTTGCTTATCCAAGTGAGAGCTGCCACGCGCGGCCTCGCTTGAGTCATGGCATTTGTTCGCCCGGTGTGCCTGTTGTTTGCCAGACTCTGTCTCCTGCACGGAGCGGATCTCCCATCCATCGAGGTTTGGATCAAAGACGACGTCAGTACCCGTAGCATCCTCGAACTGCATACATCCCTCGCCGGCGCCCTGTTTGACGAGATCGGCATCAG
>JAEUQF010000153.1 GCA_016789745.1 Bryobacterales bacterium | reverse complement strand
AAGTGAGCGCGGAGTGTCTGTTCGGCGGTAGCGGCGGCGACGACATCGCGGCGATAGCGGCCTTTGTCGCTCTTGTCGATGGCGGCATCGACCTTTTGCACTTCGGTCAGGACTGAGGGTTCCGACTTAGCTTCGGTCTCGCGGCGGTAGCGGGCTTCGTTCTTGAGTTCGCGGAGTTCCTTGACGTACTTGTGGAAGGAACGCTCGGCGCGGGTGGCGTAGGTGGCCAGGGTGCGGACCTTGCGTTCGAGACTTTCGGTGAGGAACGGGTCGCGGGTGGGCGTGGCGGACTCGGCGTGGAGTTCGACCTCGGCGCACTCGCAGCGGTGCTGGGTCCAGGCGGCGTGGAGGATGCGATTAAAGACGAATTCCTGGTAACCGGCGTCGGGAGCGAACTGCTGGCGGAGGGTGGATTCGAGGGTTTCGAAGGCGGCTTCCTGGCCGGGGAGGATGACGAGGGTTTTGGAGGTGAGGCCGTGTTTGGTGGCGTTCTGGGAGGACGTGGTCTTACCCGCGTCGGTCTTCGGGCCTGTGGAATTTTGTGCGTTTGCCTTGTTGGCGATCATCTGAGCGGCGGATGCCATGGTGGTCTTTCTCCTTTTCGGTTTGGGCGTTGTGGGCAAAGGGGATTGCCTCGATTGAACGGTACACCCGAGGGTTGGAAAAGGCGGGGGTTGGTGGGAGTGCTTGAGAGGTTATTTCCGGTTTGGAATGAGTGGCTTCCAGGATATTTTCAACCCTTGTGAACGGGTTGCCGAGCGGGTACGCAAAATTGGGCGAGAAGGGCGCGGCCTTTCGGAGTGGTGCATACGAGGATTGACACGGAGGCTCGGCGAGTTCCACAGTAATGCTGATGCTTTTTGTAGCATGGCTTGTAACGGCTCTTCTCCAAGCGCAATCGGACGATCTGCTGATGCTGCCAGGGCTGACCGGCCCAGAGCGGGAGGTGTTTCGGGATGGGTTGGCAGTCTTCCGGAAGCAGGTGAGCGTGAAGGGCGTGGAGGGATTCGCCGATACCGAGGCAGGGTTAGGCCCGTACTTCAACATGGACAGTTGCCAGGGGTGTCACTCTCATCCGACAAGCGGGGGGAGTTCGCCACTCGATAACCAGCAGCGAGAGGCCGCTGTGCGGGCGGGGGCGGCGAACCGGGTACCAGCCTTTATCAAGCCACAGAGCGCGGCTATCCAGTTGCGAGCACGGCAAGCGCTTGCACCATGGCTGCCGGCCGGGTCGGTGGTGCCGCTGTTCACGATCACAGGCCGGAGCGATGCACCGAATTGCGATCTGCCGCAGATGCGCATCGATCAAATGTTTCGACATGGTCAAGTCGCGATCCGGATGGCGCCGGCGATCTACGGCTCAGGGCTCATTGAGGCGATTCCGGATGGGACGATTGTGGCGAACGGCAAAAAGGATGAGGCGAAGCGGCGTCTGTTTGGGGTCCGTGGGCGACCCCACGTGCTAAGTGGGGGCCGAGTCGGGCGCTTTGGGTGGAAGGCCAGTCATGCGTCGCTTGAACAGTTCATAGCCGAAGCCTATGCGGTGGAGCAGGGCGTCACGAACGATCTCTATTCGCAGGAGCCATTCCCGGTGCCGCCAGGATGTCTGCAGCCGACTCCGGAGGATCGGCGAAACTACTTCGCGCGCCGTGGGATCGACAGCCACAGCAATGTTGATCGGCTGACACATTTCGTTCGGCATCTAGCTGCCCCTGTGCCGCACGATTCCGGGCCCCGAGATCCGGAATTAGCGCAGGCCAGTCAGACATTTGAAGACATTGGCTGCGGATTATGTCATACACCGACGCTTTTGACAGGGGCTTCGGCTTACGGAAACCTGGCGGAGAAGCCCGTGCCGCTGTACTCGGACCTTCTACTTGACCGCATGGGGAAAGCATTAGCGGACGGCGTTAACCAGGGACTCGCGACAGGGGATATGTTTCGGACGGCGCCGCTTTGGGGTTTGGGCAAACGGCATTTCTTCTGCATGATGGGCGCGCCCGAAGCATTCTGGAGGCGATCGAAGCGCATGGCGGCGCTGAGTCAGATGCGGGGGAGAGCATTCGCCGCTTTCGGCTTCTACCCACCACCTTGCGTAACCGTCTGATTGCGTTGCTGAAGACGCTGTAGAATTCCGCATCACTTTCTACTAATCTACTTTACGTTCAAAAAACACTACTCCCATTACGTCAATTTGGTACTTGGAGTGGAGTCCTCATTCTCGCTAGGATCTGTAGACCGTTCGACGATGATTGTGCTGCATTGAGGCAGAGTGGCCCACGCGATGGCGTGGAGGGTTGCTAACGCGCAGCTACGCGTCCGTGCGAGCGGTATTGAGACCGAAGTGAGTGGGATAGTTGTGCGCGCTCTCCTGCTATGTGTTTTGACCGTTCTGCCTGCCGTAGGGCAAGGCACGTTTACCTTGACACCGGCGCCCGGCAGTCAAACGGTGTGGCAGGCGCAGAGCACAAGCTACCTGATCACGGTAACGCCGTCGGGGGGCTTTACGGGAACGGTGGGGTTCACGGTGGCCGGTCTTCCCACGGGAGCGTCGGCGGGCTTCGCGCCTGCGACGGTGGTGACGTCTGGAACGACCACGTTGACGGTGGCGGCCGGGCCTGGAACACCCGTAGGGACGAGCACGTTGACGATCACGGGGAGCAGCGGCGGGACGACGGCGACGGCGACAGTGAGCCTGCAGGTGGTGGTGCCACCGCCGATCACGTACGGCTACGACGCGGTTGGGCGTTTGCGGACGGTGACGAATCAATGGGGCGAGTCGGCCACATACAACTACGACGCGGTTGGCAACATACTGTCGATCACGCGGCAGGGTGCGCAGCAGATCACGGTGCAGGCGTTCGCACCCGCAAGCGCGTTCGCAGGCACGAATGTGACGATCCTGGGCTCCGCGTTTAGCACGATGCCGGCACAGAATACGGTCAAGTTCAACGGGGTGACCGCCACAGTCGTCTCAGCCAGTGCGACGCAGTTGGTAGCCACGGTGCCAGGTGGGGCTACGTCGGGCACCATCTCCGTCACAAACGCCAACGGAACGGCGACCAGCGCGCAGACGTTTACCGTGCTTTCGGCGTTAGGAACACCCTCAATCTCCTCGATAACGCCACAAGTCAGCCCGTCCAGCGGTTTGATGCAGATAAGCGGCGCGAATTTCGTCGCTGGCGGGGGCAATACGGTCAAAATCGGACCCGTGACGTTAGGCGTGTTGGATGCGACGAGCACAACGATTAACGCCGTACTGCCGGGTCAAGTGGGTTCGGGAAAGGTGACAGTACAGACGGCGTTTGGCACGGGAACGAGCACACCGGATTTCATCTTCGTGCCGGCGCCGTATCGAACGGCGGATGTGACGCTGGCGACGCGGGCGACGCTGGATACAGTGTACACGACGAACTTCACGCGATCGGGACAAGCGGCGCTATTCATCTTCGATGCGACGGCGGGCCAGAAGGTCCGGCTGAACCTTATCACGGCTGGGCAGGACAACAAGGTTGCGGTGTACGGGCCCGATGGCGGCCTGGTGATGGCGGATGTGCAGTTGTTCAGCGGCAAGACGCTGGAAACACCAGCGCTTCCGAGCACGGGAACTTACACGGTGCTGTTGAAGGGGACGGTAACGACGCTGATCACCGGCAATCCCTATACGTTTCCAGGGGTGGCGCTCTTCATGCTATCGGCGGCGCCGGCTACAGGGGATTTCCAGCTCACTGCGATTCCCGAGCCGCATCAGACCTATTGGCAGGGCCCAGCCTTTCGAGTGATCGGGAACTTTGGGCCGCAGCCGCCAAGTACCGACATCACGGTGAGCGTGTCGGGGTTGCCGTCAGGAGTGACGGCGAACTATG
>JAEUQF010000151.1 GCA_016789745.1 Bryobacterales bacterium | reverse complement strand
AGGCGATGGCGGTCGTGTCTGGGTAGTTGCCGGGGATGTGGGGCCGGTTGTGCTGGTCGGGCTCCAGGAACAGCAGGTGTGCGCCGATCTCCTGGGCCGTGCGGATGGCCTCTATAAAAGGATCCGTCGGCTCCACCGGGTAATAGATGGCATCGTCTTCGTCGCTTTTGGGCGAGCAGAGCAGCACCGACAGTTCGGGCAGCCGCCGCAGGGCCTGGCGGAGCCCCGGTTCGAAGATGGCCGGCAGTTCCACCGCCACCACGCGCGGCATGGTTTCGAGCAGCGTGCGGCGGACGGCGGCGGCGAACTCAGCCCGTCCGGGTACGACGGGGAAGTAGGTGAACTCCCCGCGGCGAAGGCTGTCGAGCCCGCTAAGGCCGGGGAGCATAGCGCAGCGCTTCTTCGCCCAGGGTCTCGACCAGAGCCGTGTGCAGAGCCTGTCGATAGGTAATCTCGTCCAGCGCGAGTTTCCGCAGCTTGGTGGCGTAGCGGGCGATGTTCAACCCATCGCGTACCGTGTAGCGTTCCTCGGCGGCATGCGCGGTTTGCAGGAAATCGGTAACGTATTCGAGGATGCGCTCTTCGGAAAAGGGCAGGTTCTCACGCAGAATGGCGAGTTCCTCATCCCGCTCGGGAAAATCGATGAGGATCTGCGGCTGCAGCCGCGAGTGGATGTATTCGGGCAGATCGAAGGTGGAGGCGTCGTCGTTCATCGTGGCGACGAGGCGGAACTCGGGATGGGCCTTGATCTTCACGCCAGCGACGATCGACTCCACGTAGCGCCGGTTATCGAGCAGTGGCGCCAGGCTGGCCCACGACTTCTCGCTCATGCGGTTGCCTTCATCCAGAATCGCCACGCCGCCCTGCAGCATGGCCGACACCAGCGGCGAGGCGACATAGCGCAGCTTGCCCGCCCCTTCGATCACTGGCGTGATGATCAGGTCCTCCGGGCGCGTATCGACGGTGGCCTGCATGATGTAGACGGGCCGGTTCAGGCGCTGCGCGGCCGCATAGGCGAGCGTGGTTTTGCCGACGCCGGGCTTGCCGATCAGCCGCGGGCTCATGGGCAGGTCGCGTTCGTCCACCACCAGCCAGGCGGCCAGCAACTGGCGCATGACGTCGGGCTGTCCCACCCATTCGGCCGATATCTCATCGGGGTGCGCCAGGTGTAGCGCAACGCCTTCTACTTCCGTGATCATCTCCACTAATTTTGGCAGAAGGCGAAGCGCGCCGGACTAAGCAAATCTAGAAAACGCCGTTTGCTAATTGCCTGACGAAGGGCAGGTCGCCATCCAGGAAATCGTAGCCCAGCAGGTTGGCGCGGTCTTCCCAGGCAATCTGCTCGAACTCGAGCGGTTTCAGTTCGCCCCGGAAGCTCTTCACGGTGAGGAAGATGAGCAGGATGGAGACGCCTTTGGGGTACTGCACCTCATAGCGGGTGAGTTCTCTTCCGATAGCGGCGTCGATGCCGAGTTCCTCGCGCAGTTCCCGCGCCAGGGCAACGCGCGGGCTCTCGCCTGCCTCCACCTTACCGCCGGGGAACTCCCACTTCAGCTCATGGCGCGCGCCGGCCTTGCGCTGGCACACCAGCACCTTGCCGTCCTGTTCCAGCAGCGCGGCGACCACCGGAATACGGTACGGGCGCGACACTCAGGCCAGCTCCAGGGCATGGAACTGGCGCATCTCTTCGGCATCGAGTTCGGGCAGCCGCTGCCAGTGCTGGCGTACGAAGGCCCAGGGAATGGAGAACAACTGCGCGCGCGGGGAGAACTTGGCGGACTCCTGGATAAAGCAACTGTGGGTGCACCAGCAGTTGGCGGTCTGGATGGCGGCGACTTCGCGACGCATGGCTTCCGATTGCAGGGCGGCCTGTACGTCATAGTTGAAGTCCGCGAGCGTGCCGATGGTTTCCCGCATTTCGCAGGACCGGAAGCGGCCGTTGTGATCGACCACGAGCGTGGTCTCGCCGGCGCTGCAGGGCATCGGCCAGCGCCGCGGACCTTCAAAGCAGGACTCATGCAGGTCGAAATGAAGCTTCAGGTTGCCCAGGTACAGCGCCGTGGCCAGCCCGCGGACCACCGGCGAGAGGTGCGCGAACAGCTTCCGCGCATAGTGGCGGTGGAACGGCAGCAGGCGGCGATGCAGTTCGGCCAGTTCGGCCGTGGTGAGGTTCTTCAACGTGGGGTCTGGGGCCTGGCCGCGCACGGCTTCGAAGTAATGCCCGTCGATGCGCCCATCGGCGGCCAGTTCCAACCCCAGGCGCACGATTTCGTGGTAATTTTCGCGAGTAATAACACTGAGTACGTTACGGCGCAGCCGGCGGATGTTCTTATAACGCGCTTCGGCTTTGGCGATGGTATCCAGGGTACGGCGGTAGTTGTTCGGCACGCCACGGATGGCATCGTGGGTGGCGCCGACGCCGTCGAGCGAGAAGTTCAGGTCGATGGAGAAGTGCTCCGGCGTTTCGGCCAGCACGCGGTCGATGGTGGGGAAGATCTTATCGGGCAGCAGGCCGTTGGTTGGCAGATTCACGTTCTTCACGCCGTTATGCGCGGCGAAGCGCGTGATGATTTCCGCCAGTTCGGGGCGCAGGAAGGGCTCGCCGCCGGAGAGCCACAGCTTTTCGAAGGGTCCGGCGGTGTCTGACAGTTTCAGGATCTGGTCGTAGGTGAGGTCATCGCGGCTGTTCAGCTTGTCGGCATAAAAGCAGGTGCGGCACAGCGAGTTGCAGCGGGACGTTACAAACAGGAACAGCGCCCGGAACCGGCGTTGTTGTACGGCCTGCTTTAGGATGGGAAGATAACGGCCCGGCATGTATAGCGAACTTCTATTAGAACACTTCAAGAATCCCCGGAACGTGGGAGAGTTGGAAGATCCGGCCGTACGGGTGACGGCGGAGAACCCCATTTGCGGCGATACGCTGCGATTGGCGGTGCGTTGGCAGGAGGCGAGAGTGGCGGAGGTGCGCTATAAGGTGCGGGGCTGTACGGCGTCCATTGCGGCCGGTAGCGCCTTGAGTGAGTGGATGCAGGGCCGCACGCGGGCGGAGTTGCAGGGGTTGAACGCCGCCGCCGTGGAGGAATTGGTGGGCGGGCTCAGCAACGAGTCGAAACATGTGGCGGTTCTAATGGTCGACGGCGTGAAGGCGCTACTGCGGGCCTCCGTGCCGTAGCCGCGACAGCCAGGCCGGTGGATCACAGGTTTTGGTCTGCCCGACAACTGCCCGCTTCCATCCAGAAAACGGCCATTCACGTGCCTCGAGGTGGCAATGCTCTGGTCGCGACGCGCCCTCTTAAAAGTTCCGATGGCCCTCCAGTTCACTGCGGAATCGGCACTGATCCTCACGCCTGCCACCGTTACCGATCGTGCGGGTAAGTTCGTGCGCGGCCTGACCGCCCTGGATTTTATGCTGGTTGACAGTGGCCAGCGCCGGAGCGTGACCGTAGAGGAGGAGCCGCAACCCATCTCGCTGGTGATGGCTGTCCACGCCTCGTTTGAAGCGAGAAAGCCGCTACACCGGCTGCGGCAGGCCGCCAGTCTGTTGGGCCCACTGCTGGTAGGTGAAGGCGGCCGCGTGGGCTTAGTGGCGTTTCGGGATGAAGCCGAAGTCGTGGTGCCGCTGAGCGCTGGCGTCGATGAAGTCGGCAAGCAACTCCGGGAACTGGTGGCGAAGAACTGGGGTTGTGCGTTAGTAGATGCCGTTCGAGCTTCCGCGCAAGCCTTACGTTCGGAACCAGCCGCGCGCCGCAGAGTGATTCTGATTATGACCGAGGATCGCGATCGCTCCAGCAAGGCCGACCTGCACGAAACCCTAACGCTCCTGCAGGAATACAACATCACCGTGTACGCATTGACTTACTCCCCCGGCCTGATGCAGCTTGGCCGGGAGGTACCCACCGGAGCTTGACGGTATTCCTCCGCCCCCGTGTGGGGCGACAAGAACTTCGCGAACGTGTTCCGTGCTGCCTCCACGCAGGGCAAAGCAGCCGATGTCCTCACGGCCGCCACCGGCGGGCGCCGGGAGAGTTTCTTCTCGCAGAAAGCTACCGACCGGGTGATCGCAAGCATCGGCGAAGAGTTGCACACCCAGTATCTTCTAAGCTTCAAGCCGGACAGTGCGCAAGCCGGCACTGGGTTCCGGCCGATCCAGGTCGAAGTGCAGGGGAATGGGGCCGCTCTCCGCGTCCGTACCCGTGCCGGCTACTGGCCCATACCGCCTGCCCGACAACCTTAATGCAGATAGAACAGGCTTAGGCGCGGCACCTTCAACTTCTCCAACAGCCGACGGTCCAGGAACTGCTTCTCCAGCATCACCAACTGATCCGCGGTCATCTTCGAGCGATACGGCTTCAGATACGAGTCCAGTTCCCGACGCGATTCGAACAAGTCTTCGTCGGTCTGCGCGGCGCGCCCGATGGCCATCATCTTGTCTTCCATCGCCGTCAGCCGCTGCTCCAGTTCTTCCAGTTTGCGCAGTTGCCCTAGTGCGTCGGCTGCCAGCGACTCCAAAGTCGTGGCCATGTCCGCCAGTTCGGCGCGTCCGGACTGGCGGATTGCCGCGGCATTCCCGCGCAGATAGGCTTCCAACTCACTGGCGGAAAACGGCGCCGACACGTCTTCGGTGACCGGATCGGCCGGCGTGGCATTGGCCAGGATCTTGGCCTGTTCCATTACCGCCTGCGTGCAATAGGCCAGCCCGTTGATCTGCTGGTTCTTCACCCGCCGGTTTTTCCACTTTTCAAAGGCTTCGTCAATGCCGCGGCGCACCGCATCGAGCGGAATGCCGGCGTTCTTCCACACTTCAATCAGCGCCCAATCGAGCGGCGACAGGAGAAACAGCGCCGTGCCGCGCGTTCTCTGAAAGTGCTCCTCGATTTCCGTGAAGTAATTGAAGTAATTCTTCGGCCACGACTCCGGCGTGTCGTGCTCGTGTTCGGGCGTTACTGCCTCTCCCATATCAACCGCAAACCTTCCAGCGTAATGTCTTCGTCCAGGATTTTCAGATAGCGCGAGCCGCGCATGATCAGGTGCGCCTGGCCGCCTGTCGCAATGGCCTTCGTCTCCGCGCCCGTCTGCGCGATGAGCCGCTCCAGGATGCCATCGATCATCCCGATCGCGCCGTAGTAAATGCCCGATTGGATGCTGCCCACCGTGTTGGTACCGATCAGCTTTTCCGGCGCCCGCACGTCCACCATCGGCAGCCGCGCGGTCTTGGCAATCAGCGCCTGCGTGGCGATGCCGACGCCCGGGCAGATGACGCCGCCAAGGTATTCGGCATTCCCGCTCACCACATCGAAGGTGATGGCGGTACCCAGGTCCACCACAATGCACGGTCCGCCGTACTTCTGATACGCCGCCACGGCGTTCACCACGCGGTCAGCACCCACTTCGTTCGGGTTATCGTAGAGCACGCGGATGCCGGTGTCCGTCTTCGGGCCGACGAACATCGCATCCATGTTGAAGTAGCGCCGCGCCATGCGTGCCAGGCTGGAATCGAGCGGCGGCACCACGCTGGCGATGATGATGCCTTTAATCCGGGCCGCATCCAGATGGCTCAGCGCGAACAGATTGCGCAGCAGAATGCCCCACTCATCGGCGGTCTGCTCATGGATGGTGCGCAGGCGCCAGTTATGCGTGAGCTTCTCGCCTTCGAAGATGCCGATGGTGATGTTGGTATTGCCGACGTCCAGTGCAAGCAGCATGTTATTCGGGCCGTACCCCTCCGGCAAGGATGCGTGTGCGTGTGCCGTTGTCTTCGCGCAGCATGAGGAAGCCGTTCTCATCCATGCCGTCTGTGGTGCCGCGCAGTTGTCTGTCGCCCTGTTCCACCACCACGCGCCGGCCGCTCACATAGGAAGACGCCTGGCTGAACAGGCGCAGGATCGCATCCTTGCCCTGCCCGGTCAGCACCTCCAGCATGCGGTCAATAGCGGGCAGCAACTGCAGCAGCAGCGCTTCCCTGGGCACCGGACGGCCGCCGTTGGCGATCCGCAACGACGTCGCAATCTCCCCGATATCCGGCGGAAAACTCTCCTGGTTCACGTTGATGCCGATGCCCGTGATCAGCGCGCCGTTGTGCTGCTGCACCAGGATGCCGACGGCTTTGCGGCCATTCAGCATGATGTCATTCGGCCAGCGCAGGTCCACCGCCAGACCCGTGGCCTGCGTGATGGCTTCGGCCACCGCCACCCCCAGCGCCATGGTGACGATGGGCGTTTCGTGGGCGGGCAGATTGAGCCGCAGCACCTGCGAGAAATACAGTCCGGTGCCGGTGGGCGAATGCCAGCTATGCCCGTGGCGCCCTTGTCCGGCGGTTTGCTCTTCGGCCCCGATCAGCGATCCGGACGGTACGCCGCCCTCGGCCAGGCGCGCCGCATCCAGCATGGTCGAGTCTGTCGAATCCAGCCATAGCATCAGCCGGCCGGAGAAGCTTGCCGCCACCGCTTCGATATCAAACATCATGCAGCGTCACCCGGAAGTTGAGGTTCATGGCACGGGCGGAATGGGTGAGGGCGCCAACGGAGATGAAATCGGCACCCGCTTCGGCGTAGGCGACAATCGCGTGGTAGGTGATGCCGCCGGACAGTTCCGTGGAAGCCCGGCCCGCGATGTAGGCCACCCATTCCGCCGCTTCGGCCGGTGTGAGGTTATCCAACAGTAGCCGGGTGGCACCGCCGGCCAGCGCTTCGTCCAATTCCTGCCGCGTGCGCACCTCAATCTCTACCGGCAGCCCGGTGGCCAGCGCGCGCTGCAGCGCAGGCCCGACACCGCCCGCCGCAGTAATGTGGTTGTTCTTGATGAGAATGGCGTCGAACAACCCGATGCGATGGTTCACCGCACCGCCCGCTGCGACGGCCATCTTCTCCAGAATGCGCAATCCGGGCGTGGTCTTCCGCGTATCCAGGATGCGGCACCTGGTATGCTTCACGGCGTCAGCATAACGCGATGCCTGCGTCGCCACGCCGGACAAACGCTGGATAAAATTGAGCGCCGTGCGTTCGCATTCGAGCAGCGTCCAGGCCTTGCCTTCCACGCTGGCGATCGCCTCGCCTCCGGTCAGGCGCGCGCCGGAGCCGTAATGCAACTCCAGTTTGCCCACCCCGCCGCGCAGGGCGTAGATCTTCGCCAGCAGTTCAATCCCTGCAAGCGTCATCGGCTCCCGCGCGTAGAAAACACCGCTGGCGCGAGTGGCTTCCGGCACCGTGGCCCGTGTGGTAACGTCGCCGGAGCCGATGTCTTCTTCAAGCGCCGCGCGCAAGGCGCGGTCGACATCCGGATGATCGGTCGTAAACATGAATCTTCTATGGTACCTTGAGAGCTTTCACCGATCCGGGATCAGCGATTGCGACTTGCTATTTTCGGGGGCACGTTCGACCCCATCCACAAAGCTCACCTGATGGTTGCGGAAGAGGCTGCCGACCAGTTTCATCTGGACCGTGTGCTGTTCATCCCAGCCGCCCATCCGCCGCATAAATCCGGCACGCACACGCCGTTTGAACACCGCTACCGCATGGTGGAACTGGCCTGCGCGTGCGATCCGCGGTTTCTTCCCTCCCGGCTGGAAGACGGCACCGAGCGCAGCTATTCCTACCACACCATCGAGCGCGTGAAAGCCAGCCTTGCCCCCGGCGATGACTTGCTGTTCGTCATCGGCGCCGATGCCTTCGCCGAAATCCGCACTTGGTACCGTACCGAGGATGTGTTGCGGATGGTGACCTTCCTGGTGGTGACGCGCCCCGGCCACGACTACGATGTTCCGGAAGGCGCGCGCGTGGTGCGGCTGGATACGCTGGCTCTGCCGGTGTCCTCTTCGGAGATCCGCCAGACGCTGGCGGCCGGCGAGGAGTCGCCGCACCTGACGGCCGAAGTTGCCGCCTATATCCGCGAGCATGGCCTCTACCGCCCCGCCGCCCGTTAGAATAAGAACGATTGACCGGGCGAATTTTCCTCAAGCTGATTTTCACGGTCTTGAGTATTCTCATCGTGGCTTTGGTCGCGGTGGATTACCTGGCCTCACGCGTTACCGAGAAAACCTATATCGATACGTTGACCAATGACCTCGCCTCCACCGGCCGGGTGCTGGGGGTTATGTTTGATGGCGATCCCCATAGCCGCTCCGATGCCGAGTTCCAGAAGGTAGCTCGCGGGCTGGGCGGGCGCCTCACGCTGATCGCTCCCGATGGCCGCGTCATCCGCGATTCGGAAGCCGATCCGGCCAAGATGGAGAACCACAAGTCGCGACCGGAAGTCGCCGAGGCCCTGCGTGGCCAGTTGGGCTCGGCCGTGCGCGATTCCACCACCGTCCGCGCGCCGTTTCTCTATGTCGCCATGCCGGCCGACTACGGTGTGCTGCGCCTGGCCGTACCGCTTTCGGAAGTGCGCAGCGGCGTCCATGCCATCCGTCTGCAGATGCTCACCGCTGTCGGCATGGCATTCCTGCCGGCCATCATTCTGGCGGCGTTCTTTGCCCGTGGGGTGTCGGCGCGCCTGGCCACCATCATCGACTTTGCCGGCAAACTGGCGCAGGGGCGTTTCGAGGCGCGCCTGCAATCGCCCTCCGGCGACGAACTCGGCATTCTGGAACGCAAGCTCAACGAAACCGGCGAGAAACTGCAGAACACCGTCGAAGAACTGCAGCGCGAGCACACCGAACTGGAGAAGTTGGAGCGCATTCGCAAGGACTTCGTCATCAACGTCTCGCATGAGTTGCGCACGCCGCTGGCCTCCATCCAGGGCTATACGGAAACGCTGCTTGATGGCGCTCTACATGACCCTAATAACAACGTTCGCTTCCTGAGCATCATCCGCACCAACGCGGAACGGCTGGGGCGCCTCACCGCCGACCTGCTCACCCTCAGCCGCATCGAATTGAAGACGCAGCGCTTCCAGTTCGCCGGCTACTACATCAATACCTTGGTGGAGGATTCGGTGGATTCGCTGCGGCCCCTGGCGGAGAAGAAAGCCATCCGCCTAATGCTGGATGGAGCGCCAGACCGCACCGAAGTATTCTGCGATGCCGAAGCGGTTCACCAGATCCTCAGCAACCTCATCGACAACGCCATCAAGTACACACCCGAATCGTCAACCATCCGTGTATCCGCGTCGCCGGTTGATGGCAAGGACTTCGTCAAGATCGCCGTCACCGACACCGGCATCGGTATTCCGGAAGAGGATCTGCCGCGTCTGTTTGAGCGTTTCTACCGCGTGGATAAGGCGCGCTCGCGCGAACTGGGCGGCACAGGGTTGGGCTTGGCTATCGTCAAGCACCTCACCAAGGCGATGGGCGGGGAGGTAGGCGTAACCAGCGTACTTGAGCAGGGAAGTACTTTCTGGTTTACGCTGCCCGTCCACGACTTGGGATTGTCGGAAGAAAGTACGGTTCAGGGACAGTTAACCGGATCGTAATAGAATCGTAACAGTGAACCGCTATTGTTCGTAACAGCATGAAGAAGATTGCATTAGTTGAAGATGACTCCGACCTTTACGCGCTGCTGAAGTACAACCTCGAAAAGGAGGGGTTTGCGCTCGTCGGCACGCAGACCGGCAAGGGCGCCATTGAACTATGCCGCCGCGAGCGGCCGGACCTGATTCTGTTGGACATCATGCTGCCGGACTCCGACGGTCTGGACATCTGCAAGGGCATTCGCGCCCATCCGGAGTTGGCGCACATCCCGGTGATCTTCCTCACGGCGCGGGCGTCGGAGACCGACCGTATCGTCGGCCTGGAACTGGGTGCGAATGACTACATCGTCAAGCCGTTCTTCATCCGCGAACTGATTGCCCGCATCAAGATCCAGTTCCGCGGCCAGCAGAACTCGTCACGGTCGATGAAGGTGGGCGGGCTGGAGTTGGATCGCAGCAGCTGCCGCGTACGGCTGCATGGGTCGACCCTGTCGCTGACCGCCACCGAGTTCCGTCTGCTGGAGTTTTTGATGAGCCGCCCCGGAGTAGTCTTCAGCCGCGAGCAGTTGCTTGATGCCGTATGGGGGCATGACCGCGCGGTGACCGATCGTACGGTGGACGTCTACATCCTGCGTCTCCGCCAGAAGATCGAGCCCGACACCCAGAACCCGACCTTTATCCGCTCAGTACGCGGCTTCGGCTACAGCTTCAATGACAACGTAGCCGAGCAGGAACACACTGGCGCTGTAGCCAGCTAACTCCGCTGGAGGGCGGGTCCCCAGACCCGCGCCCGACGCCCACGCCGGGCCACCGCGGGCGCAGCGGCTCGCGCCGAGAACGCAAAGACCGCAGAGAAGACGTCACCCTCCCATCCGCGCCAGCAGCGTCTCATAGGCGCCGCCAAAGTCGATTCGCGTGATGTCCGCAATCTCGTAGTGTTCCCGCTTCGTCTCCCAGTTCCCAGCCGGGGAAATCGGCAGAATGGTCACACGGCGCCGCGTCACGCGCTCCACTTTACCCACGAAGCAGACGTTGCGGTCCAACCGCTCCTGGTGAATCGTAATCAGCGGAAACGCCGCCCCGGCCGTCAAGGCAGCCTCCTGCATCGACGAGTACCGGAGTCCCGCCGGAGCCATCGGCCGCAGCCGGTGCAACTTCGCAGCCTTCGCCGAGAACTCATCCGGGCCGACCGTGCGCCATTGCTTCACGTCCGCATTGCGAAAGACCGTGTAGCCGTTCAGCCGGAACTGCTGATCCTCCATCACCTGCAGCAAAGTCAGATCTTCGGTCCAGTCCAGGGCAAATCCGCGTAACGGGTCGCGGTCCAGCGGTCGCCGGTCGAACTCCAACAAAGGAAATCCCCCCACCGTCCCCTACACCGACTCCCAATACACCGGGTCCGCCGCGTTCTTCACCTCTACCCACTGTTCGGCCGTCATTCGTTCACTCAGCAGCAGCATATTCTCATCCGCCGAACGTTCCGTCTCCGCCAGCAACTTCGCCACCGGCTCATAGCTATCGAACGTGGGCGAAATGTCGATCAGCAGGGAACAATACAGCGTCAGCACGCCCGGAGCGATCATCCCCCGCTCCCGCGCCCGCTTCACGCCAATCCGCACCCGGCGCTCCAACTCCTGATCGTCGAGCTTCTTCACACCTTCGGTATTGGTCAGCCGCAGGTGGCTGACAATCTCCTGGTGCAACTCGCGTTCGGTGCCCTGTTCAATAGCCTCCAACTGCGCGTTGCGAATCACAAAGCGGCCCGTCTGCACCCCACTCATGCCTGTTGATTCCATTCATGCTCGCGCATGGCCTGCAACATGATCCCTGCCTCGCGTCCTGCCACCGGATCGGACTTCTCCATCTTCATCAACGGCAGTTCAAACTCGCGCCAGTGCACGTACGGCGCGGCCTCCATTGCGGCGATCTTCACATTGCGATCCGGATGCTGCAGGCCCGAAAGAAAGATCCGGAAATAGTTCGCATCGTACTGCTTCGGCGCACCCACCGCAGCCTTGTGCAACGCATCACGCCACTGCTCCGGAGTCTGCGCCATCGCCGCCAGCGCTACCAACTCATCCTGCGTGTAGGTGTTGACGATCTCCCGCAACTCCCGCTCGGCCTCGTCAATCGCAACCGCCCGGACTTCGATGTATCGCACGTCAATGCGATCGTCTTCCACATACACATAGGCGATCTGCTCATCCTCGGTGGCCCACTGCTTCTGGTATGGCTCCTCGTCGGTGGCCATCACTTCCTTGCGCAACACCCATCCGTTCTGCTGCGCCGCCATATCCAGATCCAGCCGCCGCACCCAGTCCTTCAATACCAATTGCCGCCGTTCGAAAATCGACATCCGCGCTTCTCCTGCTCCTTACTGTATCGGAACCCCGTAGGTGTTCTCGGCCAGCTTGGCCAACGCCTTGGGGACATCCTTCGGCTTGATCTTATTCTGCTTGGCCCAGGCCTCCAGCAACGCCGTCTCGCGTGCTTCCATCTCCGCGATCTCGTCCGGCTCTCCCTTGGGACCGGGATACCGGTTGTCCTGATACAAACTGCGGCTGGCCGGAACCGCGCCCTTGAACGACATTGGAAACAGCCCGCCGCCTTTCGACGGCTTGCTGGCATCGTAGCGGTTGTCATCCAAGAAATTGGCGAAGGACATATCCGGGTTCTTCTGGATCATGTCCAGCATGATTGGCGCCGTCAGCAGCGTGGCCGGGTTGCGGCCGCTTTCGGTGCCGAACAGCAGCCACGTCATGCGCGCCACGAACTTCTCATACGCCTCGTCCTGCTGCGATAGCGGCTTGTTCTGCAACGCATTCTGAATGTCGGCTGCCACCTGCGCGTCATCAATCCCGAGATTGTCCTTGTACTTGTCGATCACTCCCACCAGGTGCGGATAGCTGCCGCCGCGCCCAAATGCCACCATCTCACTGGCCGCGCCGCTTTCGGTGATGTTGTAGCTCACCGTCACCGGCTTGCCGCCGATGTACACCTTCACCTGCATTTTGTCGGGATTCTCCAGGTCCTCAATTACATCCTGGAACTGGCTGATGGCCCGCGGATACTGGATGGGGGCAAACAACGCTGTTTCGAAGTTCGGCTTGACCTGGCGTTGGAAGGCCTTCAACGGATCACTGCGTTTGACATTGTCATTCGGCGCCGTGTACTGCACGCGCGTCTCGGCCACCTGCTTACTATTCATCAACGCCTGCGCGGTAACGTACAGGCTGCTCCGCATCGGACAGACGAAAGTTGCCATCGCCCTAGCCCCTCCCGCCTTCGGCCTTCAACCGCAGTGCCGCGTAGTGGGCCAAGGCCCGCTCCCGCGTCAGGCCCGACTCGCGGCCTTCGTGCAGGTAACGGCTCACCTTGGCCTGCAACTGCTCATCGGATAGCTCACCCTTATCCGCCGCCAGTTTCTGCACCGTCCGCGCATCGGCTTCCCGGTTTACCTTCGCATCGAAGAAGTCCATCTGCTGGCGCCGGATCTCGATCTGCGTCGCCGCCGGCTGCCCTTGCTCCGCACTCGCCTTCGTCACCCGAAACGTTACTTCCTGCGGACCCGGACCCGAGATCCCATACCCGCGCACTGGCCCATAGAATCTCCGCACGTCCTGCTCGTTTGACTGGCCCAGGTACATCTCCAGGACCCGCGGATCATAAAACCGAAAATAGAGATTGTGACCTTCCGGTCCGCGGACCATCAGCATGCTGCGGAAGTGCCGCTCCAGGGTTGCGCTGTCGGCCTGCGCGGCCACAAACACGCCCCAAGGCTTACCCGCCAGCGTCTGATTGATCCAGCTCAGCAGTTCGCCATCCAGGTGGAACAGGTACGGTGCCACCGCTTCTTTCTGCTGCTGCGCGTCACCGCGAAACAAACATCGCGCCCGCCCTTCGCCGATCTGCTGCACCTTCTCCAGCACCACCGGCTCATTGCACGCATCGACAATTGCCCAAAGCATCCCCTGCGCCGCCAGGCGGATCATCTCCTGCTCATGCGCCAGGCGTAACTCGACAAGTTCCGTTTCTGTGGTCATCGGGATTCGCGTGCCGACCCCTATTGTACTGGGGCGGCCCCTACTTGCACACGCGCGGAATTCGCCTGCCATTCCGTCACCTGGCAAAAAGAAAAGCCGCCAGTCCTGGTAGGAATGGCGGCTGCTAAGGGAAGAAACGCGGACAGGTCAGCGTGTAGAGAAAACTAGTAGCGAAGGGCGGCTCACCCAACCACCCATCGCCCTCAGACTATTGGCGCGCATCACGTTGTTTGGGCGCCGCCAGATAGCCGATAATCCGGTCGTTGCGCACTTCGTTCACCACAAGCTCGTAAGGCGTCCGCGTGCCGCTCACATAGAACTGCACGGGCTCATTCACATTACGATCTTTCTTCTGCACCTTACGGTCATTCGCGAACAGGTCAATGGTGAAGCGATTGCGCTTTAAATCTGATTTCCGCAACTGCAGGGCAACGTCACCGACACGCTGCGGGTCTTTCGTTTTCGTCAGCGTGAACTCCAGGTAGTAGCGTTCGCCCAGCGCTCGCAACGCGGCCAGTTCCCTGGCATTGGTGGCGATCAATCCGCTCTGCACGCCGAGATCCCCGCGCATCGAGCGCAGTTCCTGCAAGGTACGGTCGAAGTCCGTCTTGGTCTGCGAGACTTCCTGCCGCACCTGCGTCACATCAATCGCCATGCCGCTGACGCGGGATGCCGTCTCCGTGCTTGCCTGGCTCATTTCCCCCAACTGCGATGACAACAGCCGGTGCCGTTCCATCTGCGCCTTTTGCTCTTCGGCCAGGCGCGCCGCCCATTGATCCGAGTACATCCTCGCATCCTGAGCGGCCCTCTCCTGCGCGGCGCCAACGGCCCGGAACGACTTCGCTCCGGTCTCGGCGATCTGCTGCCGCAGGGTGTCCATCGTCTTGCCGAGTTGCGCATCCCGCGCCATGTTCTCGGCCTGTGCCATTCGCACCTCGGATCGTATAGAGGCTCGCACGCGCGCCAGTTCGTCCTGGGTCCGCATCGTGGTCACCAGCAAGTACAGGTTACTGGCGGTGAGCGCAATTCCCAGTGCGCCCGCTGCCATCACCGGAGCCGTCCAGCGTATCGGCTTCGGCGTTTCCGAAGCTGCTTGCTGCTGGTTCATGGCTCACAAATCCTTTCCGGGGGGCGAAGGCGAATCTCGAAGACAGGCAAGCTGCTGTTCAGCGGTTCAGGCCGTCGGCAACCTGCCTGCCTTTCTCCCCGTGCTCTCTTATAAAGCACGCCCTGTGCCAAACCGGAAGTGCTTGAATTTGCGTCGCAGCACCACCCATCCGCAGGGGGAACCCGGAAAACATTGCAGGCTTCCCCTGTTCAGGCTGGAAGAATTACAAGCCCGGCCCTTGTTGACGAATTGCATACAGGTGCCGGTGCCCGCGCACCAGCAGCACATCGCCGGAAATTGCCGGAGTGGCCATCAGGATCTCCGGCATCTTGTTGTGAGCCAGAAGTTCGAACTGAGCTCCGGCTTTTACGACGTATACGTCGCCGTCTTCGCTGGTCAGGTACAGGCGCCCGCCGGCAGCCACCGGAGCCGCCGCATACGATCCGCCCATGCCCACCCTCTGCTGATAGACGCGCGTGCCGGTCTTTGCGTCATACGCAGTCAGAATGCCATTGTTACCGAGCGTGTAAAGATGATCGCCCACCACGATCGGAGAGGGCAGATACACACCCCCGCGCGAGTAGCTCCAGGCAATCGCCTCACTCGACGTGCTGCCCGCCTTCAAGGTCAGATCGCCGCGCGCTCCCTGCTTGATCGCATAGATCGGTTGTACCGGCGGATAGCCGGCGGTCACATAGATCAGCCCGTTCGCCGCCACCGGCGTGGTGCATACCACTTCTGAGTTCGGCCCCAGCGTCCATAGCTCCTTGCCCGTATCGGCATCGTAACCGCGAATGCCTTTCGAGCCGTTGGTCACCACCTCGGCCCCATCCTTACCCACCACCAGCGTCGGCGTGCCCCAGGTCGGAATCTCCGTCCGCGCCGTCCGCCACAGCTCCTTGCCGCTATCCAGATCAAAGGCCGCGACGAACGAATCCTTCTGCCGGTCGCACTGCACAATCACGCTGTTCTTATGGATAATCGGCGAACTTGCCGCGCCCCATTCCGATTCCGGATCAAAGAACCAGCCCGCGTTCTGCAACCCCAGGTCTTTCTTCCAAAGCAGCCTGCCCGCGGTGCTGTAGGCATACAGCCCTTCGGATCCGAAATACGCCACCACTACCTTGCCATTGGTCGCCGGACTGGGGCTCGCCTGCGACGACTTCGGATGCCGCTTCGTTTTCGGCACGCCTGATGCGGCTGTCTGCTCCCACAGCACCTTTCCGTTCGCTTTATCCAGCGCCATCACTTTCCAGGCATGTGCGGTCTTGTCGTTCACCGAATCCGTGTCGCCGTACAAGCCCGTGCGGAAGGTCTGGTTGGTATCTGTGCCTACGGCCGTCACCACATAAATGCGATCCCCCCACACCACCGGCGATGCCACGGAAAGGCCCGGGATCGCGGTCTTCCACACCACGTTCGTGCCCTTCTCCACATCCCATTGCACCGGCGGTTTCCCTTCGCCGATGCCGCCGCTGTTCGGCCCGCGGAACTGCGGCCAGTTCTGCGCAAATGCGCTCATCGCGGCTAAAAACAAAGAAGCCAACATTTGTTTGCGCATCACTTCACCTTGTTGAACATGTACGTGCCTGGACCCTGCTTCAGCGTCAACGTGTCCGTCGCGGGGAAGGTAAACTCCGCGCCCACCGACGCCAACACAAATTCCTTCTCGCTCTTGGCGCGAGGCGTGAACTCAGGCTGCCCCGTCACCTGCCCCACCAGTTTGCCGTCCCGCACCCAGAACTTGATCTCCACCGGGATCTGCGCCGACTTATAAGTCCCTACATAGGACTCCAGGATCTTGGCGTCAATCTCCGGTGCCGGTGCCGGAGGCTTCGCTCCCGCCTTCTGCAACAACTCGGCGGCATCCTGTTTCTTCATGTCCAGCGCCATGTTCAGCGCGCGGTCCAGTTGCTCCTGGGAGGGCTTGGATGCCAGCGCCGCCGCTACCGTGTCTTTATCAGCGAACAGCACCACGCTCTGCAGGCTCCGCGCCGCCAGCCCCGGATCCTTGGCCCACACCGTGCGCACGGTTTCAAAATGCTTGCGTTGCAGCGCCATGTCGATCATGCCCATCTTGTAGAACGTGTCCCGCACGTCGGTTTTGGCGCCTTTTTCCAGCAGCAGGCTCGCCACCGCGGTCTTGCCTTGCATGACGCTCAGGAACAGCGGCGTCTGCCCGTAGGCGGTCTTGGCTTCGAGATCTGCTCCGTCTTTCAGCAGTGCCTCGACGGCGGCAACATCGCCCGACCTGGCGGCTGCCAGCAGGTCCTCATTCTTGTCGGCCAGCGCCAATAACGGCACAACCAATAGACACAGGATGCATTTCATGGATTAGCTCCTCTCGGTGCATGTACGCAGATCAATGGTGAGAAGTTCGGCGCGAACGGGGGGACTCGTGGTAGGGGAGTCGGGCGGGAAGGGGGGATGCGGTACCGGGCGGAGAGGGACGGTACGGACCCTCCCTCTCTGCCCGAAAGACTGCTACTTGCGCTTTTTAGCCAACAGCTCTTTGGATTTCTCCAGCAAAGCCCGAGCCTTCGGCAAACTCTGGATGGCCTGCAGCACTTCCGGATCCGTCGCCGCGGCCAACTCCACCGACCGCTCGCGTCCGAACGCGGTCGTGTACATCTCCAGCCGCAGCTGCCGCTTCGCCCAGGCTTCGATACCGGCAAATTCCTGCTCATCCACCTGGAACTTCTTTTCCTTCAAGTAGGCCTTGAACCGCGTCCAGGTGGCGTCATCCACGTCCCAATCCTGGGGCAGCGCCGCGTCTTCCTTCGGCCCGAAGTACTCCGCGGTAAAGCCAAAGAACGCGCCGCGTCCCAGCAGCAGCCGCTGCGTCTTGTTGAGCTTCGGGGCTTCGTACTTCTCGTCCGGTGCAATGCCGCCGCCGCCGTAGACCACGCGGCCCGAGTCCGTGACCTTCTGGTCGCGAAGGTTGCGGGTGGCCGTATTCGGCTTGTAGTAGTAATCGTAGAAGGTGCCCTGCGAGTAGTCGCGCTGGATCAGACGGCCGCTCGGCGTATAGAAGCGGGCAATCGTCAGCAGCAGCGAGTTGTCACCCGACAGCGGCCACGGCGCCTGCACCAAGCCCTTGCCAAACGTGTTCTCGCCGAAGATCCAGGCCCGGTCATGATCCTGCAAAGCGCCGGAAACGATCTCCGCCGCCGACGCCGAGCCGCGGCTCACCAACACGACGATCGGGTACTTGCGGCCCGTATTGCCGCGGCGTGCCGTGAAGGCCCGCTCGGTCGACGAACGTCCGCGCTGCGCGACGATCGACTGTCCCTTTTCCAGGAAGCGCTCGGCGATCGCCACGGCTTCGGTCAGTAGTCCGCCCGGATTCTCGCGCATGTCCAGAATCAGGCCTTCGACTTTGTCTTCACTGAGGCGCTTCAGCTCGT
Source organism: Bryobacterales bacterium (assembly GCA_016789745.1). Taxonomy (GTDB): domain Bacteria; phylum Acidobacteriota; class Terriglobia; order Bryobacterales; family Bryobacteraceae; genus CADEFT01. The sequence goes on along the minus strand of JAEUQF010000151.1, from coordinate 3,941 downwards.
TCTCAAACTCGCGGCTGGTGTTCTCATTAAACGATTCGATGTGAATGTATGCCGTGCCCGGCTTCACCCACAGCGCCGTCGGCACCGACGGGCGGTCCACGGCGTCGCGCATCAGGTTGAACGTGACCAGCTTGTCCAGCCCTTCCCGCTTGACCGAGATCTGCACGGGGGTGCCGCGCGGCCCCTTCAGGATCTCCACCACCTGCTCAACGGAAAATTTCTCCGTATTCTTATCGTTCACCCGGAAAATCCGGTCACCCGGCCGCAGTCCGGCTTTCTTGGCCGGCGATCCCAGAAAAGGGTGCATCACCGTGACGCTGCCGTCGCGATACCCCACCAGCATCCCCACGCCGAAATACTGCCCGCGCTGGTTCTCGCGGAACCGCTGCAACTCCTTGGCGTCGTAGAAGTTCGAGTGCGGATCCAGCGTCCGCAGCATGCCCGGGATGGCTCCCTCGTACAGTGCCTTTTCCGTTTCGACCTTATCGGCGAAGTTCGATTCGACGACATCGAAGACCTTCGTAAAGGTCCTCAAACTGCTTTGGATATCTTCGCCGTCCTTTGCGGAAGGAGGGGCGGCTGACAGCACGGCCGATACAACAACCGTACAAATGAGTGCCTTCACAGCAGGACGGCACTGGGACGCACGAACACTCATCGAGAGGAAACCTCCACTTGCCTTTCCAGTATAGTCGCAGTCTGCACATCTGACGTGGACCGGACGCTTTTCGTGATCACTTTTTTTCAACAAGATGAAGAAAATTCCGTCCCCTGGACGCCACCGTGGCGTTTTGTCCTCCCGATAGCGCCCGCGAACTACCGGGAAACGTCGTCTTCCTTGGTATACTCCCGAGGGTGAGAAACCGAGCGGCTGTCAGTTGGATTCTGGATGCGGCACTCGCCTTCACCTTCGCCGCCATCCTGATCTGGCCGCTGTTCCGGCTCGAGTATTCCGACAAATGGGCGTCGATCGAGGCCACTTTCATTTCCGATGCCCGGTTCCTTCGCGATCACTGGCCGCATCCGCGCTGGCAGCCGTTGTGGTACACCGGTACGCGATTTGACTACATCTACCCACCCGCCCTTCGCTACGGCACCGCCGTCCAGACCAAGATAAGCCCCGGTACCAGCCCCGCCCGCGCCTATCACCAGTATGTTGCGCTGCTTTACTGCCTGGGCATCGCCGGCGTTTACGTACTGGCCCGCACCGGCGGGCGGTCCCGCGCCTTCTCTCTACTCGCGGCCTTTACGGTCGCCACCATTTCTCCATCCTTCCTCTTCTTTCCGGAGATTCGCGCCGACGCCAAGGCGTCCTGGTCGGAGCCGCAGCGGCTGGGCGTCCTTCACCGCTATGGCGAAGGTCCGCACATGTCGGCTCTCGCGCTGCTCGGCTTTGCGCTGGCGTTCTCGATCCAGGCTCTGCGCCAGGGTACGCGCGGATGGCTGGCGGCCGCCGCCCTCACCTGCGCCCTGGTGGTCTCCCATAATTTCTACGGCGCCACGGCGCTGGCGATGTTCTTCCCCATACTGCTCTGGAGTTGGTGGATCACCCACCAGGACTGGCGGATGTTTTACCGCGCGGTGTTCATTGCCGTGCTCAGCTATGGGCTGACCGCCTTCTGGCTGGTCCCCTCCTATGTCCACGTAACGCTGGAGAACATGCGCTTTGTCAGCGAGCGCGGCAACCGCTGGTCGATGTGGGTGCTGATTGTCCTGGTGATCGGCTACATGAAGGCGACCGAAGCCTGGGCGAAGGGCCGCAAGGAGCGGGCCTGGGTGGTGTTCCTCATTGGCAGCAGCATCATCTTCACGCTCAACGTCGTCGGCAACCGCTACCTGCAGTTCCGCGTTATCGGCGAACCCGGGCGCATGATGCCCGAACTCGACCTGGTGTACCTGCTGGCGGCCTGCGAACTGCTCCGCTGGCTTTGGCACGCCGAATGGCCCCGGCTGCCCGTTCCGCCCATATACTGGCGCGTGGCGCGGCAACTGGTGGTGGTGCTTATCGTCGCCAAAGCCTTCTATTCGGTAAAGCGCTATACCACCGGCAGTTGGAATATCTTCGTCGACGGCGGCGACCCCAAGCAGCGCGTCGAGTACCGCATCACCGAATGGCTCGCCAAGAACCGTCCGCACGCCCGCTCCTACACCACCGGATCCGTCCGCTTCTGGTTCAACGCCTGGTTTGACCTGGCCGAACTCGGCGGCGGCTCCGAGCAGGGACTCCTGAATCCGGTGGTGCAGCCGGCCACCTGGCAACTGGCTGGAAGTGACAGCGGCGACTCCGGCATCTTATGGCTGCAGTGCACGGGCACGGATCTCGCCATCATCCACGACAAGCGCAGCAAAGAGGAATACCACGACGTCACGTACCCGGAGAAGTTCGTCGGGAAGATGCCGGCGATCTACGACGATGGCGAGGGCAACTTTATTTACGAGGTGCCGCGCCGGTACCGTAGCCTGGCCCGCGTCATCGACCGCGCCTCGCTCGACGCCATGAGCCCCATGCCGGAAGATCCGCCCGAATTCCAATTGCGGATGCTGGCCGATGTGCTCGAGAAGGGGCCGGAAGCCCCCACCCAAACCCAGTGGCTCGGCACCGAACACCTGCGCATCAAGGCCACTACCAAAAAAGGCCAGTCGCTGTTTGTCTGGGTCCCCTATAACCAGCCTTGGCAAGCCCGCGAAGGGGACGCCCGCTACAAGCCCTCCCGTACCCAGCTCAACTTCATGCGCCTGGACGTGCCCCCCGGCGACCATACCATCGACCTCGTCTTCCGCCAACCCGTGGAGAACACCGTCGGCTGGGTGCTCACCCTCGGCACCCTCGGCATTCTGAGCCTGCTGGTCGCCCGCCCCCGGAGGGTGATATGAAACGCCACCGCACCGGCCTGCTGCTGGCGCTGGCCCTGCTGCTGCTCAACTTCTGGGTCAACCGCAAAATCTTCGAATACGGTGCGCAACCCTACCGCGGCTCCATCGAATCCGGCTACGCGGGCATCTCCCGCTTCTTCGCCGAACACCCTAACCCCTGGGGCTGGAATCCGTACATGTACTGCGGCCTGGCCGCCCACAATACCTACCTGCCCGGCCCGCCCTATGCCGTGGCCGCCTCCATGTGGGCCAAACCGGATTGGCCGGCCCTAAAGGCCTACCGTACCGTCACCGGCATCTTCGCCTGCCTCGGCCCGGTTACCCTGTTCCTGTTTCTCTGGTACGCCACCCAGAGCCCGCTGTGGTCATTCCTCGCGGCCCTCGCCTACTCCCTCTGCTCGCCCTCCTACGACCTGTTCACCACCATTGACCGCGACCGCGGCCTGCTTCCCATCCCCTGGCGCCTCCACGTCATGCTCAAGTACGGCGAAGGCCCACACAACATGGGCCTCATGCTGTTCCCGCTTGCGCTCATTGGCGTCATGGAAGCCCGCAAGGGCGGCTTCCCGCGCATCTTCCTTGGTGCCATCGGCCTGGCCGCCGTCGCCGTCACGCACTGGATTGCCGCCTTCGCCCTCGCCATCGCCTGCGTGCTCCTGCTGATCAGCAACCGCACCGGCTTCTGGAATATCGCCGCCGCCGGCGTGCTCGGCTACGGACTGGTCTGCTTCTGGCTCACGCCCGAATTCGTGAGGACCGTCGCCTTCAACTGGCCGCAGGACGCCTTCGGCTACAAACTGCTGGCCAAACAACGCATGGCCCTGGGGTTGATCGCCGGCGCCGCGGCCGCCATCTGGCTTGCCTTCCGGCGTCATTCCCGCTACCAGTACCTGTGCTGGGCAACGATGTGTTTCGTCGTCTTCGCCGGCTTTGCCGAAAGCCACTACGCCTATGGCGCCGATGCCATCCCGGAGGCCCGCCGCTACGCCCTTGAAATGGAACTGTTCCTGGTTGTCGCCGTGGCCGAGTGGCTGCGCATGGGCTGGAAAGCCGGCGGCGGCGTCAAC
>JAEUQF010000147.1 GCA_016789745.1 Bryobacterales bacterium | reverse complement strand
CTTCGCCTGCCACCTTACGATGACAAGTGCATGACTCGGGGTCAGCATGGTTCGCTATTCCTTTCCTGTAGGACTCTTTCATTCCCTACTCCATGCCGGTTTATCCCGGCGCACTCTGCGTTCATCGGCGGCCCAGAGATGCTTTTCCGCAGCCTGCTAGGTTGCCGGCGCTTCTCACTCCCCCACCAGATACCCAAAAGACGACGCCAGCAAAGCCTTCCGCAGGCCCACCTCTTCCTCCGCCGTCATCCCCCGCCGCGGCTCCAACGCCGGGCCGCACGGAACCCCATTCCATCCCAGAATCGTCTTCACCGCCGGAATACACGGAAATCGCAGCGTCAGCTCAATCAACTCGTTAATGCGTGCCTGCACCGCCCGCGCCTCAGTCCACTTACCCGCACAGCCTAACTGGTACACCTCAACAAACAACTCCGGAACCAGGTTGTAGAACGTGCCGATGCCGCCGTTGGCGCCCATCAACAGACCGGCCACCAACATCTCGTCATAGCCATTAAAAACCGTCGCGCCGGTGTTGCGCAGCAGCGACAGCCGGTAGAAATCATGATCGGTGAACTTCAGGCCAATCACATTCGGCAGCGCGCACAACTCCAGTATGTGCCCCAGCGTCGAAACCGCCGGCGAGAACGCCGGGAAGTAATACACCAGAAACGGCAGATCCGATGCGGTCGAAAGCGCCCGATAGTACCCCCGCAGTTCCTCAAACGAATACGAGCCCAGCGGCGGCAGACTGCTGATGGCGCTGGCGCCGGTCTTCGCCGCATGGCGCGACAACTCCACCGCATCGGCCGTCCGGGCCGCGCCCGTGTGGATGATCACCTGCTTGCCCTTCGGCGACCAGCGTACCGCGGCTTCGGTCACCCGCTTGCGCTGTTCGACGGACTGCAGCAGCCCTTCCCCCGTCGATCCGCAGACGTAAACACCGTCAATGCCGGTGGCGTATACACGCGCCAACAGCTTCTCGAAAGCAGCTTCCTGGAAGACGCCGGCGCTGTCGAGCGGCGTGATGAGGGCGGGCAGGATGCCCTGGATTTGGGTTTGCATGGGTCGAACGAAGGGTCAGGCGCGTCCCCATCGCGGAGCGCGGAAGGGACCGTCACCCTCTCCGGCCCTTACTGTAGCACGCGGCTCCCGTCACTTCAGAACTCTTCCCGATGCGCGCGTTTCTATTTCAAACACTGACGCCAGAACAGTCCGGTATTCTGGAGGGCATGGATTCCCTGTGGCCGCGCCTGGCTGGTGCAGCTTTGCGTGAAGATCCGTTCCCCCGCTGGATGCTGGACGAAGCGCTCGATCCCGTGTTCTACAGGCGGCTGCTGGCCGAATGGCCGCCCGACGAGATCTTCGTGCGGGGGCGGCGATTGGGAGGGGCAACCAAAATCCCCCTCTCCGCCGAGACCTTGATTCACAACCCAAGCGTTACTCCCCTCTGGAGGGACTTTCTGCTGCGGCATCGGGAGCCGGCGTTTCTGCGGCATCTGCTGCAACATTTCCGCGAATGGATCCTACGCGCGCATCCGGATCTGGAAGAGAAGTTCGGACCCGCGGGCAAGTGGCGGATAGGCGCCCGGAGCCGCGATTCCTTCGACAACCACGACGTCTTGGTCGATTGCCAGCTCGCAATCTTTACACCCGCCCAGGGAAGGCCGCAATCCGACCGTGGCCCTCATGTGAAGTTGCGCAATAAGCTGATGACCGGCTTCCTCTTCTTCCCGGTGGAGAATGAGCCTTCGGGATTGGGCGGCGATTGGGATTTCTTCTCCGCGCCGCCGGACCAGCGCCTGCGCCACGGGATTAACCTTACCGTTGACCCCGCGCAGGTGCGCTTGGCCGATACCATTCCCTATCGACCGAACACGTTTGGCATGCTCCTCAATTGCCCCCGGGGCATTCAGGGGTTTCGCCCGAGAACTCCGGGCGCACCGCCTTTTCGTTATTTCGAGTTCACCGTGCAGTTTCCCCGCCGGCTCTTCGAAGTGGAAGAGTCCTTCGTGTCGAACCTGCGTAACCATTGGCGTACCTGGACCCGCGCTGGAGTAACGGACCTGTGATTGCGCCGAACCTGCTACAGGGAATCTCGCCATCCGATGTGGTGACGGATCCTTTTCCCCACGTGGTGATTCATGATCCGATTCCGCCGGCCGATGCGGCGGCACTGATGGAAGAGTGGCCCAGCGACGCGGTCATCCAGGCCGGCCTGCCCGCCAGGTCCAACCAGCGCTTCAATCTTCCGGCGGCGAAAGCCCTCGCCGATAACCTGGTCACGCCACGCTGGCGCGCCTTCCTCACCGAACAGACCGGGAATGCCTTTGGAGCGCATATTCTCCGCATCTTCGGGGAGTCCATCCCCACCTACGTGCCGGAGTTCTCAAAGCAGTTGGGCGGCCGCCTGGAGCAATGCCGGTTCGGCGTGCGGAACCGGGATGACGGCCGGGCACACCTGCTGCTGGATGCCCAACTGGCCACCAACAGCCCCGTGCGCCACCAGGCCACGTCCGTGCGGGCGGCCCATGTCGATCTGCCGGAAAAGCTCTTCATTGGCCTTTACTATCTGCGTCCGCCCGGCGATACCGAGTCTCGCGGCGGTGATCTGGTGCTGTGCCGCGCCAAGGCGAACCAACCGCCACGCATGTTCCAGCGCGAGGTGGACGTGAAGGGACTGCAAGAAGTCCGGCGCATCCGTTACGGCCGCAGCGTGCTGGTGCTGTTTCTCAATGGACCGCTATCCATTCATGCCGTAACCCGCCGCGAACCGACGCCGCACACCCGCCGCTTCCTCAACCTGGTGGGCCAGGCGCCGCGCCCGCTGTTCGATGTCGCCGCCTACCAGATGCCGCGCTGGCGCTATCTGGCCGGCCTGCTGCGCGACCGTTTCCTCGATAAGTCCGAGTTTGGCTTCGGGGCCCAGCGTCTATGATGATTCGCGTCTTTGTTGGTTCAGGGGACGCCAGCCGCATCGAACGTGGCGTTCTGGAATACTCGCTGGCACGTCACGCCACGCAACCATACGAACTCTACATCTACAACGGCACGCGCGGAGTGGTGGAGCGCAACGGTGAAGTCGTCTGGCAACGCGAGACCCTGGGCCCGGTGCGCGGACACAAGTTCGCCACCGAGTTCAGCCTGTTCCGCTACCTGATCCCGGAACTGTGCCGCTTTGAAGGGCGAGCGATTTACCTGGACTCCGATATGATCGCCCTCGGCGACATCGCCGAACTGGCGAACTGGCCGCTGCCCGATGCTGCCTGGTTTGCCGCGGTTCCCCATGCTTATCCCGAGATCGGGCCCCACCGCTGGGCCTTGAGCGTGATGGTGATCGATTGCTCCCGGTGCCGCTTCGACCTGCCTGCCGCCTTTCGCGGCATCGAACAACGCGCCTACACCTACAGCGAGTTCAGCCAGATGGCGCCCCGCTACCTGGCCCGGTACCCCATTCCCATCGCCGAGCTGGCGCGGGACTGGAACGTCTTCGATGCCTACGACAACACAACGCGGCTGATCCACTACACCGACCTCGACCGGCAGCCGTGGCGGTTCCGCTACCACCCGGCGGGCGATCTTTGGCACGACTATTTCCAACAAGCCTTGCAATCCGGCTTCCTGACCGATGCGCTTGTGGAGCAAGCCATCGCCGCTGGCCATGTCCGCGACGACCTGCGGCTGGGCCCCAATGGCCGCCCCCGCCGTACCGGCGCGCTGGCCGCCTTAGTAGTGGAGCAGCGACTGCGCCTCCGGAACGGCATCCGATGGCTGGCCTATCGCAGCGGATGGGCGCGATGAACCGCGGCTCCCGGCCCAGGATTGCGATTGTGGATGGCCACAAGAAGGAAGATTTCTTTGCGCCGCTTCGGGCGGTGTGGGACGCCGATTGGCTTTCCTGCGTCCCGGCCATGCTGCTGGCCGGTGAGACCGATGGCGCCGAACTCATCCTCGTGAACGATGAAAGCTGGCCCGATGTCGCGGCGGCCCTGCCCGCTCTGGAGCAACAGGGCATTCCCAGCCTCCATCTGCCCGATGGAATCGTGGAATGGAGAAACCAATGGGAGCGGCCGGATCGCGGTCCGCAGTTCCATCCGGTACTGAGCACGCGCATTGCCTGCCTGGGTCACGCGCAGCAACGGCTGATGGCCCGCTGGGGAAATGGCAGCCGCTGCCTGGTCACCGGCTCTCCCCGGTTTGACCAGTACTTGGGCATGCCGCGGCGCACGCCGCCAGGCGAGGGCGGCCCGTTTCATCTGCTGGTGGCCACCGCCCGCACGCCCGCGTTTTCCGATTCGCAGTTCGCCGCGCTGCTCGACCTGCTGCAAGTGGTGCGGGACTGGGCCCGGTCGCAGGCGAATGTCGCGGTCACCTGGCGGCTCACCGGAGGCTTGGACGCCGTGTTGGGCGTTGCCAACCGGGATGCGCCGCTCCATGAGGAGTTGAAGCAGTGCGACGCGGTATGGACGTCGCCCTCCACGCTGCAACTGGAGGCGATGCTGGCCGGACTGCCCGTGGCTCTCCTCGATCCGTTCGCAAGGCCCTTGTATGTACCCGCCGCCTGGTACGTGCGCCATCAGAAGGACTGCGGCGAAGTCTGCGCGTCCATGCGGCGCGGCGATGCGGCGCGCTGGGCATACCAGGAAGAGACTCTGGCGGACCAGGTGGACCTGGAAGGGCCGGCGGCGCCCAAGGTGGCGCGTGCCGGGCAGGCGTTGCTTGACGCCGCTCGCGCGGGCTCGGGATTTCATGCGCCACGCTCGGAACCGTGGCGGCAGCACCCCGAAACCGCATCCGCCGAACTGAATCGCCTGCGCGCCGAAAACCAGGCATTGCGTCGCGTCGCCAACCGGACCACCGGACAAACGCTCTACCGGCTGCTGACCGAGCTCGAGCGGCGCGTTTCCAAGAGGAACTGATGGCAAACATCCACTGGAGTGTCGTGGTGCCTGTCCGCGGGCACAGCCCGGACCTGGCCAAACTGGTGGCGGCCATGGAGCGGCAAACGTTTCCCGCCGCGGAATGGGAACTGCTGGTGGTGGACGATGGCAGCGCCGAGCCGGTGCGCCTGGCCCCCGGCAACGGATTTGCCGTGAAGCTGATCCGGCAACAGCCTTCCGGCCCTGGACCGGCGCGCAACCGCGGTGTCGCTGCGGCGCGGGGCGAGTGGGTGGCGTTCACCGCAGCCGATTGCGAGCCTGCGCCGGACTGGCTGTCGCGCCTGGAGAAAGCCGCGCTTCACTCGCCGGATACCGCGCTCGGTGGCACGGTGCGCTGCGGGTTGCCCCGCTCCAGTACCGCGATGACCTCGCACCTGATCGTGGAACACCTGACCAGTCGTTTGAATCGCGATCCACAGGATGCGCGGTTCTTCACTCCCAACAACCTCGCGGTTCCCGCCAAATCATTCCGATCCATCGGCGGGTTTGGCAGCGACTACGGGTTGGGGACCGGCGAGGACCGCGACTTCTGCGCCCGCTGGCGTGCGTCCGGCCGGCGCATTGTGGCAGCGCCGGAGGCAGTGGTGGTACACACCCATCCGCTCACCTTGCGGGGCCTGCTGCGGCAGCAATACCGCTATGGGCGAGGCTCGGGAATCTATCGCAGGTCGCAGCAGTCCGCGGGCACGCCGGTGCCCTTTGAGAGCGCGCGGTTCTATCTGGAGGCGTTTCTGGCGCCTTGGCGGGGATCCGCCCCATGCGAAAACCGTTGGGTGGTGGCCGCGTTAATGGGCGCCTCGCAGGCGATCAATGCCGTCGGCGTGGTCCGGGAGCTTGCCGCGGGGAAGTAACGTCTATTCGACTTTCTGGAACCGTTTCCGCTTGGTGTGCCCATGAGGATATGACGCTCGCTTCCCGAGCGGGAGTTCGTCAAAAAACCAAGGAAATTTGTCAGAAAGAGGCTCATGTTCTTTGGGTTGTCAATCCGCCATTGCGCTAGCACGGCGAGGGAGCGAATCAGGCCTATGGCGACCGTGTGATTGCGACATCGGACGCCCCCCCAATAGGAATGGTGTGTTCGGCGCCGGATTGCCCCCCAAGGTGTCAACGATCGCCGGGACGTAAGCTGTGATGTGCTTTCGATCTTGATGAGAGACAAAGTGCATGGGATCACATTTGCTCACGGAATCTACCGCGGCAAGGAGAGCCAGGCGCCGACGGCTATCCGACTGACCGCGGTCTCTCTAGAGTTCGGACAACCAACCGCACACTACCGCGTCAGGACGGCTTCCGCCAGTGCCTTTCCTCGTCGTCCGTTGTCTTGCCTCAGTTGCCGCAGGTGTTCCTCCGCCGGTTGAAGATGAATACTTGGCGTCGATTGGCGCGGGCAGCGGCGTGATTCGGGAGCGTGCCGCGGCAAAGCCTCCACTGAAACAACGAACGGGAATGGCGCGTGCCGGCGAAACGGCCGCGGCTCGTCGGTCGCGAGGTTCCCCGGCGGCGTCGACGGTAGTGGCCGCGGTGGGTTCGGATTCGTAAATGGCTGAGGGCAATTGGCCCCCGCAAGGAATGACCCGGCGGAAGCCGGCTAAACGCACGCGCGACCGACATGGCCTCAACGGTCCGGTCTTGCGTTTCCGGATGAGATGGGTCTGCGCCGCACCGAAGGCGTCTGTAGACCCCGGTCGGGTCGTGGTGTCACCGGAAGGGGTGGCCCCCCCTGCGGAGACGGGACTCGATCCTGCGAACCTTTGCCGTAGCTCGCGGCTCCCGTCACTTCAGAACCCTTCCCGATTGCAGATGTCCCAACCCCGCACCGAAAACTCATTCCGAAGGGGCGTCGAATCGACGAAAAATCGGAGTTCATCGGTTCCCGACCTCCAACCAATCAGTTTCCGGCTGCCCATCCCCTCGCAGGTGGCGTCCAGCTTGAGCGTGACCGAAGCGTTATCCTGATGATCTCGGATATCGCCGCTGCCCACACCCCATTCGGCAATCTGTATCATTGCCTTGGGACTGGTGCCGTCCATCGGCGTGTAGTTCTGCACCAGCGCAATATGCTTGAAGGGCCGCCCCGCACCGTTTTTGTAGGTGATGATCACCGTCCCCGGCTTGATCTGGGATAGCTTCGTCACCGGTTCCAGTGGCAGGTAGGGCATTCCCAGGTACACGTCTTTCGGCGTGTCTTTCAGTCCGGTGAAGGTCTCCCAGTTGCTCCTCGGTCAGCTTGAAATCCCGGCCATAGGCCCGAATAGCGGTATTCGGCGAAATGCCCAGATAGTTGCCGACGAACGCGTTGCAGTCCTGGCCAAAGAAGCCCTGTGTGTAGCGCTGCGGATCCTTCCACGGTTCACACCCCGTCGCATACCAGGCGATCCGGATGGCATCACGCATCTCCTCCGGCGAGGCTCGCCCGAAGTACGCCCGCCCAATGCCCCGCTTGTAAAACGGCTCGCTGGAACTGAATTCCGGCACCCCCTGTGATATAGAAAATATCGGGGAGCTCGCCACTGATCCCCATCTTCTTCTTGAGAGCGCTGATGACGACCGCGTACTCATGCTTGAAAATGGGTGACACCTTGCCAGACACGTACATGTGAATGTTAGCGGTGAAGTTGAGCCCAAGAGCGGGATCCACAACACGCAGATTGTGGTACTTCTCGAGGAATTCGTACGGCATCATGACGGCTGCCCTCCCCAGATGAGGTTGCGCTACATGGCCCGGCAAGTCGGGCGCTTGCAGCGACTGTCGATGGATTAACAGTACGGCGCCTTACGCCACTTGGCAAGGGCCTTCCCGGGGCTGGCGACGAGCTTTGTACTGACGAGGCGCTTCGGCCCGGAGTCCCTGGCCCGATAACTATTCGAGAAGCAGCTTGTCAACCAAGATCCGTCCTCATACGCCGCCGGAGTATCCTGAACTCCCACCAGATCATCCGCGAATCGGGATTGCGGTTCACCGACCAACCAGCGGCAATTCCGTTCTTAACAGCCCTCGGGTAACGGCAGGTAACACCTCTGGATGCCGAAATTGACCAGGCGGCAACAATCACTGCGCTGGGACAGGCAGGCGGGAACGACCCATGCCCCCGTTCCCTGCCCCACTTGTGGCTCAGTGCCGGACGTAAAACTCGGCAAGGAGCTTTGCCCCTGAAAGCTGCAGGCAGCCCGGCGACTCGGAGCAAGCCATGCATTCATCCCAGGCAGCGATTGCAACTTCGATGCCCGGGGGCACTGCTGCCATACCAGGCAGGGAAGGCTTTATGCGGAAAACCGCGCCGGTTGTCTGCTGCCCAGATCCCTGCGCCAGGATTGGCTCGTAGAGCTTGCCATAGCATTCCCGATGCGCAATCATTCTCGGCCTCCTCCTCTTCAGACTCGCTGCGTTTCACACGTCTCGACAGCGGAGAATGTGTTCCCAAACCAGTTGCGGTTGATCCACAGCGCGACGTTCACCAGCGCAATGAGCACTGGAACCTCAACCAGCGGCCCAATCACCGCCGCGAACGCCGCTCCATGGTGAAGTCCGAATGTCGCGATCGCGACGGCAATCGCAAGTTCAAAGTTGTTTGAGGCGGCCGTGAAGGACAGGGTCGTCGCCTCCGGGTAGTTCGCTCCAACTCTCTTGCTCATCCAGAACGAGGCAAAGAACATCACCACGAAGTAGATTGTCAGCGGGATTGCCACACGGATTACATCAAAGGGCAACTGCACGATCGTCTCTCCCTTTAAGCTGAACATCACCACGATGGTGAACAGTAGGGCGACCAATGTGAGCGGGCTGATCTTGGGAATAAAGCGCGTCTCGTACCACGCGCGCCCTTGTGTCCGCAACAGAATGAATCGCGTCAACATCCCGGCAAGAAACGGAACGCCCAGATAGAGGAATACGCTTTGCGCGATATCGCCCATCGAGATATCGACCTCAACAGCGGTGAGGCCGAGCCAGCGGGGCACTGTCGCAAGAAAGAAGTACGAGTACACAGAGAAGAACAGCACTTGGAAGACCGAGTTGAAGGCGACAAGCCCTGCCGCATACTCTCGATCCCCGCGCGCCAGATCGTTCCATACAATTACCATCGCGATGCACCGGGCCAGACCGATCAGAATCAGGCCCGTCATGTACTCGGGCTTGTCCCTCAAAAAGAGGACGGCCAGCCCGAACATCAGGATCGGCCCGACGACCCAGTTCTGCACCAGCGAAAGCACAAGCACGCGCCGGTGCTGAAAGACCCGGCCCAACTCCTCGTACTTCACCTTCGCCAGAGGCGGGTACATCATGAGAATCAAGCCAATGGCGATCGGAATGGATGTGGTCCCGGCACTGAACCGGTCCAGAAACGGCACTACGCCAGGCACGGCATAGCCGAGCCCAACGCCGAACGCCATCGCTGCGAAGATCCACAACGTGAGATAGCGATCGAGGAACGAAAGTCGCGGTGCTTTATTGCCTTGCATACGGACCCCTAGTAGTTGGCGTCAGCCATGGCAGAAGGGGATCCGAGTTCCCGAAGCCGCCCGATGCCAGCATCGGCGGCACCGGAGCAGGCGAACAACCGATCGTTCGAACCAGAGCAGCGTTTCGCGCGATCTTCACAGTAAACTCCCCTAAGGACCTAAATTGCCAATCGACGATTGACGATGGCACAGGCGCGAACAAGGATCTCATATAATCGCCACCAGCGCCTTCAACCGGCGCAAACCATCGAAATTGATGCAATAGCCGACTCGCGGCCCATCCTGGGAACTACGCACCAAGCCAGCCTCCTTGAGAATGCGGAGGTGTTCGGAAACAGTCGACTGCGCCAGGGGGAGTTCATCCACAATCTGGCTACAAACCCGCGCTTCCTTACGGGATAAGATCCGCAGGATTCGCACGCGAGCCGGATGGCCCAACGCTTTCGTGAGCTTCGCTAGTTCCTCGTCGGCCTCAGGCCCTTCCAACGTCAGCATGGTCAGCTCAGGCTGCGCCGGCTCCGGCGGACAACAGATTTCACCGTTCTGCGGTTTGAAAGGCATCGTATCGTCACCTGACGATATCGCGACTGCGGCTGGTCGTCAATCCCCTGCAAAGAAGGGCCGCTGGACGCCGCCCACTAATGGTGCGTTTCCCGGCCGCTCGTCCGGACCCACTGCCGTATCGAGGAGATGATTCGCCGGCCTGGCTAGCTGGTCGTCGAGGATTCGTAGAGGTAGGATCCGTTCTGGGCTTTGACCTGCGTAAGCACCTCGGGTCTGCCTCAAGCTTGGGAGCTAGTTCCTGTTACCTTCAGGGAGGGACTGCCCACGGCTTTGCCGATGGGTCCTAAGAATGCGAGAGATGGTAGGCCCGGCAGGACTCGAACCTGCGACCCTTTGCTTAGAAGGCAAATGCTCTATCCACCTGAGCTACGGGCCCGCTCCTTCTCAATTCTATCAGCGCGGCCCACTCCCTTAACGCGACGCCGGAAAATCCGGTAGCCCTAACCCCCCGTAGTACTTCTGCCGCAGATCCTCTGACTCCTGTTCGCACTCCCGAATCGGGTTGAACGGCGCCGCCACATCCTTCAACCCCTTGACACCGCCGCCATGCGTGAACCCGATCATCTCCCGGCATAGCCGCCGGATGCTGGGCTTGTACCGCTCATAGAACATCTTCGACTGCGCCTCCTGGCCCGTCAGCGGTTGGAACTGCTCAATCGGCCCCACGTTCCCCCGCAACGCCTGCCCGCGGTTCTCCTTGGCATTGCGCTCGGAAAGATAAATGTTCGTGATCATCACCGCGTAGAATTCTTCCGTATTGCCGAACCGCGCCGTATGATCGGCGTTGCCCATGTCCATCGGCTCCACCATGCCGGACATCATACGCAGCGCATGCACCAACTCGTGGAACAGCACGTCATCCGGCATCACGTTGCCGATCCGCCCCGTTCGAAACGTCTCGGTCAGCCACAGCAGCGGATGATACTGAATCGTTGTATTGCTTCCGGTGCCCGTCCCCAGCACGGCTGCGCCATCGGTCCCGGTGCGGATCTGCCCGGCTCGCTCCACCTGCGGCGTATTCGGCAGGTCGCCCGGAAACCGCAGCGGCTTGTTGTAGGGCGACGCGGCATTCTGGTCGCCGGGAACGCTGCGCGAATCGGCATCCGGCGTCGGAACAATACGCACGTTCTTGCCAAGTCCGCCGCCCATCACTTCGCGGATGAGAATCTGTCCGCAGAGGCACCCCCGTATGTTGTCCAATACGGAAGCCACTTGTGTCTCGTAGTGTTGAGCCTGGGTCGGATCAGGCGTGAAGATGCGGCCCCCACCGATGTTGGTGGATGCCGCGCCATCGATCATGATGTTCTGGGAATATTGTCTCAACGCACACTTCCTGCGCTAAGTCTAATACCTTTCGCTCCCGATTTCGACGAAAGCCCCACCGCCCCGATCCGTTGATAATGAAGGAATGCGTTTTCTGCTGCTGCTTGCTGCCACCCTGGCCTTTGCCCAGGACTGGCAAACCGCCACCGAACTGCCCGCCCTCGACCTCACCGGCTTCACGCCCGCGCAGAAGACGGCACTGCTCAAACTGCTGCGCACCGAAGGCTGCTCCTGCCCCTGCAACATGCGGATCGCCGAATGCCGAGTCAAGGACCCGGGTTGTGGCGACAGCCGCACCCTGGCCTCCATCGCCGCACAGGAAATCAAGGCCGGCAAGAAGCCCGAGCAGGTGATGGCGACGCTCCGTACCTCGGACCTGGCCAAGGCCCGCCGTGCGGCGCTGCTCGGCGAACCCGTGGCGCTCAAGACCGCCGGAGCCCCCTCGCGTGGCCCGGAAAAGGCCCGCGTCACCATCGTCGAATTCTCTGATTTCCAGTGCCCCTACTGCCGCGTCGCCGCGATGCAGGCCTACAAGGTGCTCGCGATGTTCCCCAACGACGTCCGCCTCGTCTTTAAACAGTTCCCCCTCGACTCCCACTCCGAAGCCGAACTCGCCGCCCAGGCCTCGCTGGCCGCCCATGCCCAGGGCAAGTTCTGGCAACTGCATGACCGCATGTTCGCCAACGCCAGGCAGATCAACAGGAACAACATCATGCTCTGGGCCAAGGAGATCGGCTTGGACATGGTCCGGTTTTCCGGGGACCTGCAGTCCGGCCGCTACAAGAAGCAGGTTGCCGCCGAGACGCTCGAAGGCGTCGCCGCCGGCGTGAGCGGCACCCCCACCTTCTTCATCAACAACAAGGTCTATCGCGCCATGATGGACCCGGAAGTCCTCAAGCCGCTCATCGAAGAGGAACTGAAGAAAACCGCCCAGTAACGGGCCAGCGGAACTGAGTCCGGAAGTATCGCAGCCCCTGCGCCGCCGCTAACCAGCAAGACGCCCATTGGTGCTTCGCTCTGTTATCTGGCGTTGTCTTCTCTGCGTCCTCCGCGTCTCTGCGCGCGACTTTCCGGGAACGTTTGCCCGTCAACCAACGAGTACCCGAGCCCTTGCAGCGCCGCCCATAACCAGGAAGCCGCTTTTCCGGTCTTCTTGGCGAGCTTGGCGTCTTGCTGTGTCCGCCGAAGCCTTGGCGAAGGAGGGGCGAGCGATTTTCTGGAATGAGTCTCCCGGTGGTCCACGGCGCATCTTCAATGGATTATCCAGGCGGGCAGCCCATAACCATGAAGACGGGTGCCAGCCCTTCCCTCTGCTATTGGGCTGTCTTCTTAGCGAGCTTGGTGAGCTTGCGTGCCCGCCGAAGCCTCGGCGAAGGAGGGGCGAGAAACTCTTGGCTAGTGCGTCTTCAACGAGGCGTCGTGTTCAGCAGCACGGTCAGCCATTCCGGGCCCGCCGCAACCAGATCCGGTTTTCCATCCCCATTGAGATCCGCGCCAATCAACCCTCGCGGATCTTGCCCCGTGGCGAACGCCAGTGGCGGCGCAAAGATCCCGCTGCCCGGGTTCGAGACAACCACAATCCGGTTCTGCTCCGCCTCCGCTGCTGCGATGTCCAGGCGGCCATCGCCATCATAGTCCGCCAGAGCCAGCGTCATCGCCTGGATCCCCGGTAGCGTCGGTCCCTCCCGAAACGCGCCCTCCGCGGTTCCAAAGTGAATCGCCAACCGGTTGCTCCCTCGTACGCCCATCACCACGTCCGGGCGGCTGTCGCCATTCCAGTCCCCTACTGCGTGATACAACACCGGCGCCGCCGCAGCCAGCGGGAAACGCGGCAGAAACGAGCCATCGCCTGCGCCGATCAGCACCATTACCCCATCCGACACCGCCCCGCTCGCGCTCATCGTCGCGCTCAAGTCCGCGCGCCCGTCACCGTTGAAATCGCTCGTCTGCAGAAAGCCCAGCCGGCCCGGGCCTGGCACCACGCGCGCCGCGCCGAACGTACCATCCCCAACTCCGGCCAGCGTCACCAATTGCGTTCCGTTCGATGCCGCCAGATCAGGCTTGCGGTCGCCATTCCAATCGCCTGCCACCAGATACACCGGCTCAAGTCCGGCCTCCAACCGGCTGAGCGCAAACTCGCCATTACCTCGATTCAGCAGCACCATGCTGCCCGACACGAGATCCAACCGGCCATCCTGGTCGAAGTCCGCCACCGCCAGATCCCATGCCGGAAAGCCGCTTCCGCTGCGCCGTGCCAGGGCAACTGGGGCTTCGAACGTTCCATCCCTGCGGCCTTTCCGCAGTTGTAGCATGAGCGAACTGGTGACGATGTCCGTCAACCCGTCGCCATCGAAATCGGCCGCATGCACAACCGAACCGCTGCCCCGCAGAACCGACTGCTCGGCCCCGAATACTCCTTCGCCCACGCCGGCAAACACCGACACCGCGCCCGCCCGCGAAGTCGCAGCCACCAGATCAGCCCAACCATCCGCATTCACATCTTCCAGGCCAATCGCTGTAGGCCCGCCCGAAACGGCAAACAGACGTGCCTCGGCGAACCGCCCTTCGCCAAGCCCTACAAATAAGGCAAGGGTGGAACCAAAAGCATCGCCGGCCGACAGAATGTCCGGCCAGCCATCCCCATTGGCATCGCCTGTCGTCACCACACTTGGCGAGTGCTGCGGCGCCGACAGCGCCACGCCTCCGGCCAGCGTCCCGTCGCCCTTGTTCAGGAATACAACCGAGCGCAGCGCACGCGCCACGATCAAGTCGTCCCAACCGTCCACGTTCACATCCGCCAGCACCACCGCGTTCACACCGTCGTTCCCCTGCACCTGCGACGCTTCCTCACGCGCCGCAAAACGCACCGGATCTCGAAACCCTTCCCCGCCGCTTCCCCGCAAAAGTGACACCGACCCATCCCCGTGACATACCGCCAGATCGGGATACTCGTTGCCATCCAGATTGCCTGCCGCCAGACACGACAGGTCCCCCGCACCCATCACCACAGACGCTGCACGAAACGAGCCATCGCCATTCCCCCGCAGAAGCGCCAGTCCCGTCCGCCTTACAGCGGCCAGATCCAATTGGCCATCACCGTCGAAATCGCGTGCCGCCAGCGCCGCCCCATCCTGCCGCAAAGGCGTGGCCGAAACGAAGGACCCGTCACCGGCGCCCTTCAACAGAAACAATGTAAATTCGTTGAAGGGAGAATTGGGATCCGCGGCACGAGCCACCAGGTCCAGCAGCGTATCCCCATCAAAGTCACCGGCCGCCAACGCCCGTACCTCGCCCAGGCCGGCGTGGATAGGCTGAATCGGCGAACAGTCTGCCCCACGCAGAAGATGAATCCCACCTCGTGCCCCAACCGCCAGTTCCACCACGCCATCACGATCGAAATCGGCAATTACCAACGCCGATGGTTCCTGGGACACCGCACAATCGCGCCGCGGCGTCTGAAAAGACGGCTGCGCGACGGCAGGGCTGGCAAAGCCGGCCCAAAACAGAGTCGCCGCCGCCAACAAACACGCACAAATTCTCAAAGATATTCCTCCGGTATAGAGAGGACAATACCATGCAACTGGGGTCTAACGCACAGAACTTAGGCGGCCCGGCGTTTCGCGATGGCCGCCACCACGCGGTAGAACAACAGCAGCCCCAGGATCAACCCATACAGAATCGGCGTCGGCGTGATGGCTTTGAACTGCCACACATAGTGCACTAACCCCACAATTGCGCTCAGGTACACCAGCCGGTGCAACGCCTGCCAGCGCTTGCCCCCCATCCACCGAATCGCCGCGTTGAACGACGTGGCCGCCAGCGGCACCATCAGCATCAGGGCCACAAAGCCCGCAATGAAAAACCGGCGGAACGTGAGGTCTTCCCGAATGACGGTCCAGTTCCATTGCGCGTCCAGCGCGAAGTAATGCAGCCCGTGCAGGCACCCATAGAAAAACGTGAACAGGCCCAGCATGCGGCGGAAGCGGATCAGGTTATTCAACCCGCGAAGACGCCGTAACGGCGTGATGGCCAGCGAGAGCAGCAGCAGCCGCAGCGTCCAACGGCCGGTGAATCGCGCCACCGTCTCAATCTGATTTACGCCCAGATCGTGCTGGTACCATTTCCAGCCCAGCCACACCAGCGGCAGCAGGCAAAGGACAAACACAATGCGATTCGGCCAGCGCGTCTTCCACATGAGAGTGAGATCGTATGCCCGGCGACCCAGGCATTTCTCCATAGTACGCTGTCCTGGCCGCACCGGGGTGTCGGATTTTGTGGAGTGTCCCAAGCCCGTCGAGTGCCATTTTCCTCAATCCCCACAACCACATCCATGCCTAAGCCCAGGACCCCGCTGCCATCCTGAAGGCGCTATGGAAGACGCCAACCCCGATCCCAAGCCTCACGACCGCCGCGCCGAAACCTCCCCCGAGAACGGCGCCAAATCTAAAGGCCCCAAAACCGAATCCGGCAAGAAGAAATCCGCCGCCAACTCCCTCAAGCACGGACTCTATTCCCGCGACATCGTCCTCGCCACCGAGAACCGCTCCGAATATGAAGCCCTCCAGAAGGACTTCCTGGAGTCCTTTGCCCCTGCCGATCTGGAGGAGCACGAACTCGTGATCGACATGGTCAACGCCCGCTGGCGCATGCGCCGCGCCGAGCGCCACGAAAAGGCCCTCATGAACCTCGAAATGTCCCGGGCCATGCAAGCGGCCCCCAGCGAGTTCGAAAGAATGGACGCCGACACGCTCGAAGCCCTTGCCATCCAGCGGCTCTCAGCCACGCCCGCCCTCGAGAACATCAACCGCATGGCCCAGCGTTTCGAACGAACCTACTTCCGCTGCCGCGAGGCCCTGCTCAGGCGGCAACGCGAACGCGGCGCCGCCGAACCCGTGCAAACCGCTGAACCCACCCCGGCAAGCGTGAGGGACGAACCTATTTCCGCTCCGCCGCCCGGTTGGCGCCGCTGGTTCTCCATTCTGGCCATCTTCGTCCTGTCGCTGCTGACGCTCCGTCCGCTGCCGTCAGCCAACCTGCGGCCCGGTTTCGCACCGCCGCTCAATCGTTAACCGCCGTGACACTGAGCTTAGCCCTCTATCCTCAGCCTCTCTGGCCCGATCTTTGACAATTCGCGACTCCCCGCCGGCCCCCAAGGCGGAGCCCTGCCCGAAAGCTGATGGCTGACAGCTGATAGCTACTTCTTCAACCCCGCCAGACTCCTCTTCAACGTCTCCATAATGTCCACCACTTCGGACTCCATCCGTTCCGGATCCTCCACCCGCACCACATCCTCGTCCCGCGCCCGCTTCTTCTCAATCAGCGCACGCATCTGCTCCGCACTGACATCCCGCAGTTCCTTCCTGTCCAACTTCCCCGGCTTGTGCTTCGCAATCACCTTGCGCAGCCGCTTCACCTCCGCCTCATCCGCCTTGGGCGACGGCAGCCCGACATCCTCCGGCGTCCGCAACTCATCGTGGTACCGCAGCGTCTGCAATCGCAGCACACCGCTATCCGCGAAAATCGCCGCCGGGTACGCCTTGCCGCGCATCACAAAGTCGGCAACTCCCGCCCTCCCCGATTCCTCCATCGTCGCGGCCAACAACTGATAAGCCCGTGTGCTCTCCCCCGATGGCGCCAGAAAGTAGGCCTTGTCAAAATACAGCGGATGAATCGCGCTCACTTCCACAAACTGGCGCAGCTCGATGTACCGCGACTTCTCCGGCTCCAGCCGCTCCAACTCATCATCGGTAACGGTCACGAACTGCTCCGCCGGCGTCTCATAGCCACGCACCATGTGCTCATCCGGCACCGGTTCCGCTTTGTCCTGCGTATAGTAGCGGCGCTGTAGCGGCACCCCTTCCGGCGACAGCATGCGCAGCGACACACGGTTGCTGCGCACCGCGGTGTACAGATCTACCGGGATGCTCACCAGGCCGAAGCTGATGGTGCCGGACCAGAACGGGCGGTTGCTGGTCTGCTCGGCACCGTCTTCCTCGGTATCAGGCGGCGGAACGTTTGGCGGCTCGGAGGCTCGCTTCGAGGGCATCGGCCAGACTCTCCACTGTCTTCTTCTTCGGCATCTTCGCCAGCCGTGGCTTCTCACCGGCGGCCTTGGCTTCCACCAACTCCTGCACCCGCTGGCGATACGCATCGTTGAACTGCAGCGGGTCAAATTCGCCCTGCAAGGCTTCCACCAACTGCCGGGCCATCGACACCTCGCGCTTATCCAACGCGCGAGTTTCCGCACCAGGCGCTAGTTCCTTCGCGCCCAGCACTTCCTCGGCATGACGAACCGTGATCAACATCAGGTAGTCGCCCTCGGCATGCAGAATGCCCTGATAGCGCTTGTTCCGCATCACCCAACGGGCGAACGCGTCTACTTCTTCCTCAGCCATCGCCTTAGCCAGCGCAAAGTAATCGGAGCTATTGTCATCAGGACCCAGATAGTAAGGACGGTTGAACCACTGCGGCGCCAGTGTCGCGGGCTTCACAAACTGCACAATCTCAATGTCCCGGGAGGCCGGCGGGATTAGGCTGGCAAGCTCTTCCTCATTTAGCAGCACGTACTCCCCAGGCCCCGCCTCGTAGCCCTTACGAATGGCCGCGGGCTCCACCGGTTTGTCATTCTCCGGGTTCACCATCTGCTGCTTGACCCGCTGCATGCTCCGGTCATCCACGATATTGAAGTGGACGGTGCGGTCCTGCACCGCCGAATACAACTTCACCGGCAGGCTCTCGCCTTCGATCTGCAACACGCCTTTCCACATCGCCCGGGCAGCCATGCGCAACTCCTCTGCGATGGGACAGGCCAACAGCAAACTTTGTTACGCTGACCGTCGATGGTCCTGCTCTGTATTCTCCTCTGCCTGTTCTCGGTTCCTACCGCCTTTGGCCGTACCCGCAACATTGTCCTGTTGGCCGGCAAGCGCAG
>JAEUQF010000145.1 GCA_016789745.1 Bryobacterales bacterium | reverse complement strand
CTTCGCCTGCCACCTTACGATGACAAGTGCATGACTCGGGGTCAGCATGGTTCGCTATTCCTTTCCTGTAGGACTCTTTCATTCCCTACTCCATGCCGGTTTATCCCGGCGCACTCTGCGTTCATCGGCGGCCCAGAGATGTTTTTCATTCATCGCTGAGGGCCTGCGAAAGAAGCCCGCCTTTAGACGCGCGTATCTCTGTAAGTCATTTATTCCGTTATAGAACCGCGACCGCCAGGGAGTACCCAGGCCCTCCGGACCGCCCATAACCAGGAAGACGCGGGCTGGCCCTTCTCTCTATTGTTTGGCTGTCTTGTTGGCGAGATTGGTGAGCTTGCCTGGCCCGCCGAAGCCTCGGCGAAGGAGGGGCGAGAAACTTTTGGGTAGTGCGTCTTCAACGGAGCGGTTGCCAAGCGTCCTACGCACTTTCTGAGGGCTTTTTCCGCAGCCTGCCAGGAGAGGAAGTCCGAAATGGCGGGGAGGAGGAGGAAAGAACAGCGGGCAGGGAGGGCTGGTTACGTATCCATGGCGGTCTGAATGCCCAGGCCCCAATCCGCCTGGACGAACAGCCAACCGGTAAAAGGAAGAGCGGCAACCTGCGCCGCCCTTCCTCCGACTTCGTTATTCCACGGTCAGAAACACCGTGTTCGGTGAGCTGACGCCGCCCACCGTCGCCACCAGCGGCAGGTCACCCGTCGCCGCCGAGGCCGGAATCGTCACATTGAACTGATACAGCCCCGGCCCCACCAGGTTGCCGTTGCCCGCAATCGTCAGCACCGATTCCCCTAACCGGATCGTCGGCGCCGTGTTCAACGCCGGCGCGCCCTGGAACAGCCGCTCGGCCGTGACCACCGGCGTCACCGCCCCGAAACCGCTGCCGTACAGCTGAATCGTCTCACCACGCCGCGCCGCCCGCGTCACCCGAGGATCCGTGCCTACCTTGCCCAGATACGTCGTACCTGACCCCGTGGCCACGGCCGTCACAAACAACCGGCCACCTTGCGCGAACGGCGCAAAGAACGCCGGCGCATTCGCTGCCCGGCGGATCACCAGCGCCTCGGAATCGCCCGCGGCGGTGGTCACCACCACGTTTACATCGCCCACCGCATCGTCGGTCGGCGCCAACGCGTTAATCTGCGTCGGGCTGATGAAATAGATCGGGGCCAGCTTGTTGTTCACCTTCACCTGCACGCCCGACAGCGTCGTCGGCAACTGATCGCCCTGAATCGCATCTTCCCACGTACGCGTTGCTGGCGCCAGATTCGTCCCCACAATCGTGATCCATGAGTTGTTGGCAAACGTCGTCTGGTAGTTGAACGCATCGGCCACGCCGCCGCGCGTAATCGCCGGACGCGGGCCGCCAGCCGCATTCGGGCTGGTGGTCACATTGTTCGTGTAAATGAAGTCGCCCTGGTTGTTGTTGTTGTTATTGGCGGCATTCCCCGCCGCGTAAAACACCACCGGGCCCACGTTCGTTTCCGGCGGCGTCCAGTCAAACGTCCACGACCGGCCCGTCCCGGTCCCGGCTCCAGTGGACGTACGGATGTGCTCGGCAAATTGCGCAACGCCCGCCCCGCACGGGCCGTCGGTTCCCGGTGCCGCGCCACACCGCACCTTTACTTCGTCGTTCGGATGCAGCACCCCCGCCGGCTTGGTCTGATCGCTTTCCAAACGCGCCGTCAACTGGAAGCCCCAGCGCTGCGCCTCCGGATGCTCCAACCGCACCGTAATCGTCTGCCGCACCCCCGGCACGTAAGGCTGCACCAGAATTCGCAGTGCCCCGCGGCCGTCATTCACCGTCGCGCCCCGATGGCATGCCGAACAGTCCAGCCCGCCGTCGGCCGGAGCTCCCGTGCGTTGCGTCACCGGGCCGTCGCTAAATGCAAATAGCAGGATGGGCGACGCACACAGCGCCCCCAATAGTATCTTTTGAATGGCTTTCACAATAACCCCTTGAAGCGAGAATCCGAGCGCCCGGCCTCTGCTTTCCGCAACAGTTGCCGGGGTACTGCCACATCAGGAGCGGATCTGAAGTCCGCTTGGAAACCGGGCGCCCTTCTCTCCCAGACTCAGGGGCGCTCGATCGTTACATAAACCGCATTCGAACTCGTCACACCGCCAACTTCGGCAAACAGCTGCACGTCGCCGTTCTGCAGCGTGGCCGGCACCGTGACATTGAATTGATACAGACCCGGCGCCACCAGGTTGCCGTTACCGGCTACCGTCGCCACCGTCTCTCCAAACCGAATGCGAACCGGCGCCACAACCGCGGGAGCGCCGCTGAAAATCTGCGTCGTCGACACCACAGGATTGGTGGCCCCAAACCCCGTCGCGAATACCTGCAGCACCTCACCCGGACGTGCCCCACGCGTCACCCGCGGATCCGCGCCGCGCTTGCCCACATAGGTGCCGTCCAACGCTACCGCCGTCACAAAGAACCGGCCTTCCTGCGCGAACGGTGCATAGAACGCCGGTTTCGCCGCCACCGCCGTTGTGGCAAACGCCTGCGACGCGCCCGCCGCATTCGTCACCACCACGTTCACCGGCCCCGTGCCCACATCATTCGGCGAGAGCACGTTGATCTGCCCCGGGCTGATGAAGAACATCGTCGCCGGCCGGTTATTGATAGTCACGCTGACCCCGTCCAGCGACGCCGGCAGCGTCGTACCACTCACGCCGCCAGCCCCGTTCCAGTCCCGCGTTGTCGTCGAAAGATTCGACCCGAAAATCGTCGTCCAACTCCCAGGCGCCACGCCCGACGTGAAGTTGAAGCCTTCTCCCACCGCCGAGATCGTCGGCCTGTTACCGCCCCCGCCCGTCGTCGCCGGCGTCAGCGTGTACGACCGCGTGTAGATCCGATCCCCGCTATTGGTGTTATTGCCGTTGGCCGCATTCCCGGCAATGTAGATTCGCACGTTGCCAACATCGGTCGCCGGCGGATCCCAGTCGATCGTGAACGTGTTGGTCGTGTTGGCGTTTGTATGCTGGATAAACTCCACGTTAAACGCCGCACGGCACCCGGATGCCGGCCGCACCGCCCCGTCATCGCAGATCACCGCCGTCCGCGCATCCACGTTCTGAAAACTGCCCGCCTGCCCGCCTGACAAATTCGATTCCAGCCGAGCCGTCGCCTGGAAGCCAAAGACACGCTGCTGCGCATCGGTTACCGTTACCGTCCAACGCTGCCGCGTCCCCGGTGTATAGGTCATCGATTCATTCGGAAACGCAATCGCTACGTTCCCCGGTCCGCCATTCACGGCCGTGCCGGTGTGGCACCCCGCGGTGGCACAGGTCTGATCCCCTGGCGCACCGGTGTGACGCGCATCCGGACCGCCCGCATAGGCCCAAACCAGTAGCGGCAATCCAATGGAAACAATTGCAAGTTTGACCGCAGTTTTCCTGCGAAGTGAAATCCCCATACGACTGATAACCCCGGAAGCCGACAAAAGTAACGATCTACGACCCGGCTCGAAGCGAGCGTTGTGTATTTAGTCTATCTAAATGATTTTCGTCGTCAAGTAGATTGTGCTGAGAAATGTTGTGACAACGCACAGCAGACATTAAGGTCTGCTAAACAAACGCTGCGCCTTCCGCGTGACCGTGCTCAATGGCGACCCCACCTGTCTCCCCAACGTTACCCATTCATACCCTTCCGGCATAAGAAATGCCGACGCACGAACCACCTCAAATCGGTACACGGTATTCATGATCGCGTGCGAAAAATGTCCCACCCGCTGCGTCCATTCCGCGTTCACCACCGCCTCCGCATCCGGTAACTCCCAAAACCCCTTCACCAGCCGCGCCAGCACCTGGTGCACACCCTCTTCCACCCGCTCCACCCACAACAGCGTCCGGCTGACGCGCTGGATCGCCGCCTTCCTCCCCTTCACCGGCAGCTGATTCGCCGTACCCGCCGCCGCCGCCCGGCAATTCCCATTCACCGGACACAACAAACACTGCGGATTCTTCGGCAGACAGATTGTCGCGCCCAGCTCCATCATGGCCTGGTTGAACGCCGCCGGATGCCGCACGGACAACAGCTCCTGCGCCCGCTCGCGCAGCCGCCCCCGCGTCACCGGCGCTTGAATATCGGCTGCATCATTATCAATCCTCGCCAGCACCCGCATCACGTTCCCATCCAACACCGCCACCGGCAGCCCGAACGCAATCGACCCAACCGCCGCTGCCGTATAATCCCCAATCCCCGGCAGTGCCCGGATCGCCTCGTACTCCCGCGGAAACCCGCCCTGCGACACGATCTCCCGCGCCGCCTTCTGCAGATTCCGCGCCCGCGAATAGTAGCCTAACCCCGCCCACGCCCGCAGCAGCTCCGCCTCCGGCGCCTCCGCCAGATCCTCCACCTTCGGAAACCGCTCCAGAAACCGTTCGTAGTAAGGAATCACCGCCGCCACGCGCGTCTGCTGCAGCATAATCTCCGACACCCAGATGCGATACGGATCGTCCGTCCGCCGCCACGGCAGATCCCGCTTCTGCCGCTCATACCATCGCAATAATGCCCTTCGAAACCCGGCTACATCCAACATGGCTGGTACAATGAAGAGATCTCTACTGGAACAAAATGCGCACTGTGGCGGATGACGCGATTCAGATCCGTGGGGCGCGGCTGCATAACCTCAAAAATGTTAGCGTAGCGATCCCGCACAACAAAATGACGGTCGTGACCGGTGTCTCTGGCAGCGGGAAATCCTCGCTCGTCTTCGACACCGTCTACGCCGAAGGCCAGCGCCGCTATGTCGAGTCCCTCTCGGCCTACGCGCGCCAGTTCCTGGAACGCATGGAGAAACCCGATGTCGACGAAATCGAGGGCATCGCCCCGCCCGTCGCCATCAAACAGAAGAACCAGACCCGCAACCCGCGCTCCACCGTGGCCACCGCCACCGAGATCTACGACTACCTGCGCCTGCTCTGGGCCCGCATCGGCCAGACCTTCTGCGACAAGTGCGGCACGCGCGTCATGCGCGACACCGTCGATCATGTCGCCGCCCGCATGCTCAGCGAGCGCGAAGGCTCACGCTGGTACGCGCTGTTCGCCGTCCCCGACTTCCCCGATAACGCCCAGCGCCGCGACCATCTGTTCGCCCTCCGCCGCAAAGGCTTCACCCGCCTCTACCAGGGCGGCAAGGTCTTCGAATTCTCCACCCCCGAATCGCTGCTCGAAATCGACTTCCACCAGCCCCTCTACGTCCTGGCCGACCGCCTCTCCATCGCCCCCGACCAGCGCCAGCGCATCGTCGATACCACCGAACTCTGCTACCGCGAAGCCGGCGAGGCCATCTTCGAGGAGGCCGGCAGTTTCCCCGTCCGCCAGATCCTTTTCAATGAGAAGTTCGCCTGCAAAACCTGCGGCCAGAACTTCCCTACCCCGGAACCCAGCCTCTTCAGCTTCAACAACCCCTTCGGCGCCTGCCAGCGTTGCCAGGGCTTCGGCAACACCATCGACTACGACATGAACCGCGTCGTACGCGAGAAGTACCTCACGCTCGCCCAAGGCGCCGTCGATCCCTGGACCAAACCCCAATACTCCTGGTACCTGGCCGAGTTCAAGCCCGCCGTCCAGGGCAAGGTACGCCTCAACGTCCCCTGGAACGAACTCACCCGCGACGAACAGGCCGAAGTCGCCAAACACGTCCGCCTCTTCTTCACCGAAGTGGAAACCAAGAAGTACAAGGTGCACGTCCGCGTCTTCCTCAGCCGCTACCGGGGCTACGCCACCTGCCCTGAATGCGGCGGATCGCGCCTGCGCAAGGAAGCCCTCCGCGTCCTGGTGAACAACCGCCGCCTGCCCGATGTCTGCTCGCTCAACATCGCCCAGGCCTGGGAGTTCTTCCAGGCCCTCACCCTCACCCCCGAAGAAGCCGGCATCGCCGAAAAGGTGCTCGTTGAAGTGCGCCAGCGGCTGCAGTTCCTCCACGACGTCGGCCTCGATTACCTCACACTCGACCGTCTCTCCAGCACGCTCTCGGGCGGCGAAGCTCAGCGCATCACGCTCGCCACCTGCCTCGGCTCGCGCCTGGTCGGCACCTGCTACGTCCTCGACGAGCCCTCCATCGGCCTCCACAGCCGCGACACCTACCGCCTCATCCGCATCCTCGAAGGACTCCGCGATCTCGGCAACACCATCCTCGTCGTCGAGCACGACTCCGACGTCATGCGCGCCGCCGATCACATCATCGACATGGGTCCCGGCGCCGGCGAGTCCGGCGGTAAGGTCATCTTCGAAGGCCCCTACCGCGAACTCCTCAAATCGCAAAGCCTCACCGGGCGCTACCTCCGCGGCGAACTGAAAACCTCCCTCGCCAAACAGCGCCGCAAATGGCAGCCCAAACGCGTCATGACGTTCCGCGGTGCCTGCGCCAACAATCTCAAGAACATCGACGTCGAAATCCCGCTCGACATCATGGTCTGCGTCACCGGCGTCTCCGGCTCCGGCAAGTCCACGCTTGTTCACGAAGTGATCGCCAAGAGCCTGGAACTGACGTTGAAGGAACGCAGCGGCATCTCCAGCGAACTGGCCGAAGAACTGGTCGAATCCCCCGCACCCACCTGCCGCACCGTCGAACGCGCCGACCTCATCACCAGCATCGTCCTGGTGGACCAATCGCCCATCGGCCGCACCCCGCGCTCCAACCCCGTCAGCTACGTCAAGGCCTTCGAAGTCATCCGCGACATCTTCGCCTCCACCCCTGAAGCCCACAAGCGCGGCTATACCGCCGGCCACTTCTCCTTCAACGTCGCCGGCGGGCGTTGTGAAACCTGCCAGGGCGACGGCACCGTCACCGTCGAAATGCAGTTCCTCGCCGACGTCGAACTGGTCTGCGAAGACTGCAACGGCACCCGCTACAAGCCCGGTATCCTCGAAATCCAATACCGCGGCCGCAATATCCACGAGGTGCTGCAGCTCACCGTAAAGGAAGCTCTGAGCTTCTTCAGCGATCATCCGAAACTGGTGGGGCGGCTGAAGGTACTGAACGATGTCGGCCTCGGCTACCTGCGCCTCGGCCAGTCGGCCACCACGCTCTCCGGCGGCGAAGCGCAGCGCGTCAAACTCGCCGCGCACCTGGCGCAATCCTCGGCCAAAGGCACGCTGTTCATCTTCGACGAGCCCACCACCGGCCTCCACTTCGACGACATCGCCAAGCTGCTCGATGCCTTCCAGCGCCTCATCCAGGCCGGCGGCAGCGTCCTCATCATCGAACACAACCTCGATGTCATCCGCTCGGCCGATTGGGTCATCGACCTTGGCCCCGATGGCGGCGACGCCGGCGGCCGTGTCGTTGCCGTTGGCACACCCGAGCAAATCGCCGCCGTCGACGACTCACACACCGGGCGCTTCCTAAAGGAAATCCTGTAAAGTGGACGGCATATGGTCTTATCCAAAGAACAACTCATCGCCTG
This sequence comes from Bryobacterales bacterium, assembly GCA_016789745.1. Lineage (GTDB taxonomy): Bacteria > Acidobacteriota > Terriglobia > Bryobacterales > Bryobacteraceae > CADEFT01. The sequence goes on along the minus strand of JAEUQF010000145.1, from coordinate 33,956 downwards.
CTTACAGAATGAGGTCCGGATCCTCGTTCACCTCTGCGGCAAGGTCCAGCCGGAGTTCCTCGACTACCGCCCAACCCCCAAACAGCGCAGCACCATCGAACTGCTCCGTTACCTCACCCTCATGGGACCGGTTCTGGTGCCCTCCATCAAGGCCGGCACCTTCCTCATCGACGAGTGGAACGCCGCCGAGGCGCGAGCCAACGAAATGGATTTCGCCAACATCGTCGAATCCCTGGAGTCCCAATCCGCCCTCTATGCCGAACTGCTGGAGTCCTGGACCGACGCCGACTTCCAGGAAGACGTCGCCCTCTTCGGCCCCCCCAGCCCGCGCGGCGTCCAACTCATCAACCTCATCGTCGCCGGCCACGCCGCCTATCGCACTCAGTTGTTCTGCTATCTCAAATCCTGCGGCCGCGAAGAGCTCAACACCATGAACCTCTGGGGCGGCATGGACGCCGAAGCACAATCCGCGCAATAACAAGATCAGAGTATCCAAGCCCTGCGGGCTGCCCATAACCAGGGAGACGCCCGCAGGCACTTCTCTCTGTTCTCTCGCGCTCTTTTCTCTGCGTCCTTTGCGGCTCTGCGCGCGATTTTCCGAAAACGTCTGCCGCGCCTCTTCCGAGCCGCCAATAACCTGGAATACACGTCCGGCACATTCCCATTTTGTGTTGCGGTCTCCTTGGCGCGCTTGGTGAGCTTGCTTGCCCGCCGAAGCCTCGGCGAAGGAGTGGCGAGAGACTCGCACCCCTATAACCCGAACTGCCGCAAATGATGGTCCGCATGCAAATACCCCCACCGCATGCGTTCCCACCGGCTCAGTTCCCCCATCATCGGATGCCGGGCACCGGGATACGCCGGCTGCCCCGAAACATACCTCCGCAGCAGCCAGCGTAGTTCCTCCGAATCCCGCACAAACACCGAAGGCCGTGTCCCGCCACCTTCCGGATCGGAAGCATAGCCGGTCTTCACCCCTTGCGGCCAGCGGAGCGGAACATGCAGCGCCAGTACACGCAGCACGTTCCGCCCCATCCAATTCTCGACCGATTCAGCGGGCTTTAAGCCCATCAGCACGCGGTATGCATCGGACAGGTGGCACACCGCCTGGTGAGGTGTCATTCTTCCCCACCGGCGTTTGGAAGCGGGCTCCAGACCGGTCAGCCGTCGCTCCAGCTCTTCCAGACAACCAGGATCGTCCAAAGTGCGCATGGCTCTTTCCCCAGATACGCGACCTCCATCCCCAAATCGGATCACCAGTCTGATAAAAATGTGACGTGCTTTTCTTCCTCCCCATCCTCCTGGCCGCCGCCGCCCCTATCCCCCTCGACCTCTCCGCCGTCAAACCCGGCCCCATCACCGTCACCCAATCCGTCGACACCGCCATCGTCACCTGGAAAGACGCCGCCAGCCAGACCTGGAACGCCACCTTCCACCTCGACCCCGCCAAACCCCTCATCGCCTCCATCACCACCAACGGCAAAACCGTCATCCAGAACGCCGTCCCCCTCTACGACGGCCAGACCGGCAAACGCCGCGGCGGCTTCGATGAGTTCTTCGACTTCCCGCCCAGCCACCCCGACGGTACCCGCGTCTTCCAGGGCAACCTGAAACTCACCGCCGCCCGCGCCCAAACCATCGGCAACCGCGTCGAACTCACCTTCGACGGCTTCGAGATGGGCATCTTCAAAGGCTCCATCCGCTACGTCTTCTTCCCCGGCTCCCGCCTCATCGAACAGGCCGCCGTCGCCTCCACCGACGTCCCCGATACCGCCTACTTCTACAACGCCGGCCTGCGCATGGCCGTCCCCCGCGACGCCCGCCCCGGCAGCAACATGGAATCGGACATCGTCTATTACGACACCGAAGGCCAACTCCGCACCGAGCACCCCAACGCCTCGGAAAAGTACACCCCCCGCGTCCGCTATCGAGCCCTCGCCGCCCGCGCCCAGGGCGGGTCCATCGCCGTCTTCCCCTCCCCGCACAAATACTTCCTGCCCCGTGACTTCTCCACCAACCTCGGCTTTGTCTGGCACACCGCCTTTCGCGGTCAGATCTGGCTCGGCGTCCGCCAACTGGCAGACGAGAACTGGCGCTTCTACCCCTGGGCCAACGCGCCCCCGGGCACCGCGCAGCGCATGAACGTCTTCTATCTGCTCAGCGACAGCGACCAGCCGCAAACCGCGCTCGACGATGTCCTCCGCTACACCAGCCGCGACCGCCTTCCCCACCTCGACGGCTATATCTCCGTCGCCCCCCACTGGCACTTCGCCTACACCGTCCAGGCCATGGAGAAAGGCGGCCCTGCCTGGGAGCCTCCCTTCAAACCCGTCCTCAAGGACCTCGGCGTCGACGCCGCCATGATCGCCGACTTCCACGGCGACGGCCACCCCCAGGACCAGACCGAACTGCGCCTGCGCGAACTGAAAGCCTACTACGATTACAGCCGCGCCCAATCCGATAAAGACTTCCTCCTCATCCCTTCCGAAGAGGCCAACGTACACTACGGCGGCCACTGGGCCGTCGCCTTCCCCAAGCCCGTCTATTGGTTCATGGCCAAGCCAGGCACGCCATCCACCCGCAAGGAAGTGCCCGGCTACGGCACCGTCTACACCATCGGTGATGCGAAAGCCCTGCTCGACATGATGCGCCGCGAAAACGGCTTCGCCTACCAGACCCACCCGCGCACCAAAGGTTCCAAAGGATACCCCGACGCCATCCGCTACGCCCTGCACTTCCTGGACGACACCTACGTCGGCGCCGGCTGGAAACAAATGCCCGCCGACATGTCCTCCCCACGCATGGGCGAACGTTCCCTCAACCTCCTCGACGATTGGAGCAACTGGGGCCTCCGCAAAAAGCTGCTCTCGGAAAGCGACATGTTCCAGGTGGACCACACCCACGAACTCTACGCCCACCTCAACGTCAACTATGTGCGCCTGCCGGCCCTCCCCTCCTTCGACAACTACGGCGAAGTCCTCCGCGCCATGGCCAAGGGCGACTACTTCGTCAGCACCGGCGAAGTGCTCATGCCCGAACACACCATCACCGAACCGCGCCGCGATCAGCTCAAAGCCACCGCCACCCTCCGCAACACCTTCCCCCTCCAGTTCGCCGAACTCGTCTGGGGCGACGGCACCAAAACACACCGCCAGATCTACTCCCTGGCCGATACGGCCGAATTCCAAAGCCACAACATCACGTTCACCGTCGACGCCCCTGGCTGGCGCTGGGCTCGCCTCGCCGTCTGGGACATCGCCGGCAACGGCGCCTTCGCCAACCCCATCTACAACGAACGCGGCACCAAGGTGGTCGCCGTCGACAACTGGCACAACCGCGAAGCGCAGCCCCACTACCTTTGGGAAGGCAACTACCCCGGCGGCTTCTCCGGCCTCAGCCACATGCTCAAACAACTGCAGGGCGAACTGCGCACCGTCCGCGAAGCCATCACCCCGCAAGCCATGCAGGGCATCGACCTGTTCTTCCTGGTCGACCCCGACACCGAAGCCGAATCCCCGAAACCCAACCTCATCGCCGGCCAGGAAATCGACACGCTCGACAACTGGGTCAAACAAGGCGGCACGCTGGTGTTACTCGGCAACGACCCCGGCAACGCCGAGTTCCCCCGCATGAACGCGCTCGCCCGCCGCTTCGGCCTTCAGTTTGAAGAGCGCAAGCACGCCGACGCCACAGGCAACTCCAAACTCACCCTCTCCACCCCGCAAGGCGGCTGGTTCACCCCCGGCCTCCACTTCTACGCCGTCGACGTTGCCCCTATCAAAGTCTCCAACCCAAACGCCGAAATCCTCCTCGCCGAACGCGAAACACCCATCCTGGTCGCCGTAAAGCACGACAAAGGCCGCGTCATCGCCCTCGGCGACCCCTGGATTTACAACGAATACTTTTATACGCGCGATAACCGCCGCATCGCCGAGGAGCTATTCCGCCGCATTCTGCTCCCCTAAACCGGCGTGGCCCCTCCCCAATGTGGCATCCTGAGATTGTCGACAACTATGCCGGCAACGCTGCCCAACGAAACCACCGAGCAATCCACCGAAGGTGTTCTCACACCGCTGTATCACTGTGTCCTGCTCGACGACGATGAACACAGCTACGACTACGTCGTGGAGATGCTCCAAAGTCTCTTCCTGTTCTCCAAGGAACAGGCCTTCCGTCATGCCGTCGAAGTGGATTCCACCGGACGCACTATCATCCTCACCGCCGAACTGCCGCTGGCCAACTTCGCCAAGGAACAGATCCACGGCTATGGCAAGGATTGGCGCATCCCAAAGTCAGCCGGTTCCATGTCGGCCATCATCGAACCGGCCGCCGGCTCCGATCGCGGCGGGCAGGCCTGCTAGCGCGATATCTTCATTGTTTGTCCGTGTTTTCTCTGCGTCCTCCGCATCTCTGCGCGCGATATGCATCGGAGTGATGCCGGCGCCGCGCCGCAACTCCCTCGGCCCCGGCCCTACTTATGCCCCAACCGCTCCTTATCGAAAATATGATCCAACCACGCCGGCGCTGCCATCTCCCCACTCCACTTCCCCCACAACTTCTCCAACCGCGCCGCCTCCTCCGGTCGCACCCCCGCCAGGTTATTCTTCTCCTCCTTGTCACTCGCCAGATCGTATAACTCCGGCGCCTTGCCCGCGCCCGGCTTCACCCACTTCATCTGCCCATCCCGCACCGCGCCTTCCACCCCACCGAACATCCTCCAATACAACGGCCGCCGCGGCGCCGCAGCCTTCCCCTGCAGCCACGGCAGCAGATTCACGCCATCCAAAGCCTTGCCCGTATGCTTAGCCCCAGCCGCCGCCAGCGCCGTCGGGAAGATATCCATGCAGATCACCGGATCCTCCACCATCCTCCCCCCAGCCACCGCCGCCGGCCAGCGCAGCGCAAACGGCACCCGCACCCCACCCTCATACACCGTCCGCTTCGTCCCACGGAACGGCTTGTTCGACGACGCGTTATCTCTCGGCCCGCCATTATCGGACAGGAAAAACACCAGCGTGTTCTGCTCGTTGTTCGTCTCCCGCAACCCCAGCAACACACGCCCGACCGCATCGTCCATCGCCCCCACCATGGCCGCGTAGCTCCGCCGGTCCGGATCCTGGATATGCGCGAACTTTCGCAGATACGCCTGTGGCGCCTGCAGCGGCGAATGCGGCGCATTGAACGCCAGATATAGAAAAAACGGCCGCGCAGCATGCCGCCGCACGAACGCCTCCGCCTCCCGCCCCAACGCCGTCGTCAGATACTCCTTCTCCGGCACTACTACCCCATCCCGCTCAATCGGAATGAAGTGCTGGTCCTTGTCGCCCGGCACGCCCGGATGGAAGTAATCATGCCCCCCACCCACGAACCCGTACATCTCCTGGAACCCGCGCTTACGCGGATGAAACTTCTCATGCGCGCCCAGGTGCCACTTACCCACCAACCCCGTCATATAGCCGGCCTTGCCCAGCGCATCGGCCAGCGTCGTCTCCGTCAACGGCAGCCCCGTCAACGGATCCTGCTGGTTGAACACCATGTTGTTCTCATGCCCGAACCGCTGCTGATACCGCCCCGTCAACAACGCCGCCCGCGTCGGACTGCAGAATGGATGCGACACATAGCCATTCGTGAACCGCACCCCGGACGCCGCCAGTCCATCCAAATGGGGAGTCCGTAGATCCGGGCTCCCCTGAAAACCCATGTCCTGATTGCCCAGATCATCGGCCACAATCAGCACAATATTCGGCTTCCGCGACTGCGCCAAAAGCCCACTCGCCACCCCACCGGCAAGCCCCCGCAACAACAAACGTCGACTAACGATCATGCCCCTATCCCTCACTTAGAAAAACATCTTCAACACAAATTGAATCTGCCGGTTCGTGCTGAACCGCGTCGAGTTGATCCGCCCCGCCTGCGGCGTCCCAATCGTATTCCCCGGCGGATTGAACTGCGTATGATTGAACGCATTGAAAAAGTCCGTCCGCCATTGCAGCCGGCAGCGCTCGGTAAAGTTCGTGTTCTTGATCACCGAAAAATCCCACGTGTTCACGCCCGGCCCGCGCAGCACGTTCCGCCCCGAATTGCCGTAGGTAAACTGCGCCGGTGCCGTGAACGCCGCCGTATCGAAGTACCGGTCAATCGTCCACGAATCCAACCGCCCGTCGGCGATCCGGTTCGGCCGCTGCGTCGTCCCCGTGTTCAACGTCGCCGGCTGATAAAACACATCGAACGGATTCCCGCTCGACAGTGTCACAATCCCTGTCAATTGCCACCCACCCAGATACTTGTGCCGCTGCGCCACCGGCAGGTCCCAACCGAAGCTGGTCACCATCCGATGCAGTTGATCCGTGTCCGAGAGGCTTCGCTCCGCCCGCCGGTTCTGGCTGTCCTGCGCCTGACCCAACAACGCCACCCCCGGCGTCCCATTCGAGAAATTCGAATCTCCATCCGAAATGTTCTTACTCAGCGTGTACGACGACAAAAAGTAAAACCCATGTGACAGGCGCTTCTGTAACTTCGCCTGCAGCGAATGATACGTCGACGCCCCGCTGCTCGCCCCCACGCTCAACGTCATATTCGGCGCCACGGCGAAGTACGGCCTCCGGTTCGCAATCGCTCCCGGCCCCGGCACCGGCTGGTTCGGATCTATGATCTGCAGAATGTGCAGGCCGCGCGTCCCCACATACGCTACATCCGCCAGCCAGTTCGACCCAAACTCGCGCTGCACGTTGAAATCCCACTGCTGCGCATAGGCCGACTGCGCATTCGGCTCAATAAACCGGTACAGCCCGTTCGCATTGCTCAGATTCAACGGAGCCGGCGCCGGAATCCCATCCCGCAGCCGCGTCGGCGGCAATTGAATCGTCGAATACACCAGGTTCTGCGTGAAGGAGTTTGGCGGATTCTGAATTGGATTCGTCCCGTTGCCGCCAAACTCCTCGATATAACTCAGCCCATAACCTGCACGCACCACCACCCCCTTCGGCCCACGCCACGCCAACCCGAACCGCGGCCCGAAGTTATTCTTATCGCCATTGCGCAGCGCGCGGCCGAAAGGATTATCAGCTCCCGCCAGCACCACCCGACCGGTTCCCAAATCAATCGTGCTCATGCGGTCGTGAATCTCGTACCAGGGCTGGAAATACTCATACCGCACGCCCATGTTCAGCGTCAGATTCGTATTTACTTTGAACTCATCCTGCACATACAGCCCAAGTTCCGTGTTCCGCCGGCCCGTCATCCCACCCACAAAGCCGCGGTTGATCGTGCTCGGCAGCCCTAACAGAAAACTCGCCATCCCCACCCCACCCCCGGTAACGCCCGTCTGGCTCGTGAAGTTCGGTACGAACGCCAATGACCCCGTCTTCTGCGCCGACACAAAGTCGTTATTACGCCGGAATCGCTTCACATCCACACCCGTCTTCCACGCATGCCGCCCCGCCGTAATCGACGTGTTGAACACATACTGGAACGTCGTCTGGTTCGAGTCATTCGGCACGCCCGTCGTCGGTCCGAAGGCCGTCAATCCCGTAATACTCAACGACGTGGCCGTCTGCGCATCGGCCCCCAATCCCGGCACCTGCGCCTTCGCCATGTTCGGATCCTGATAGCCCAGCGGCGTCCCCGCGAATGCAAACCGGCTCAGCCCAAACCGCCCTTCCACCACCACCCGCGGCGTCAACAGATACGTCGAGTTCAACGACAGGTTCTGCGCCACCAGCGCAATCCCGTTCCCTCTCCCCCCACCGCCAAACGGATTCTGCGGCGTCGTCAGATCATTGGGAAAGATCTGGTCGGCATGATCCCGCGAATAGCGCAGAAACAACGCGCCCTTACTTCCTAAGTTGTAATCGGTGCGAATATCGCCCTGGTTGCCGCTCCGCACCCAGTTCGGGTTATTCACAAAGTTATTCGCAATCGCACCAGGCGCCGTGTTCGGCTCCGGAAAGAACGACAGAAAGCCTCCCACCAGCGGGTCAAAACGCGCCGCCGGAATGCGCCGCCCCGGAAACGCATCGCGAATGAAGTTGCCCGGCGAGGCCGGGTTCGGCCGCGTCGTCGCCGGATCATAGATCACTCCAAACGCCGGATTCGTAAAGTCGCCCTGCCGCGACTCCATCGTCGGCACCGACGCCACATACGTCAACCCGCGCACCTGCCGCGTCCCCTGGTAATCGGCAAAGAAGAACAGCTTGTTCTTCTTGATAGGCCCGCCGATCGTACCCCCAAACTGGTTCTGCCGGAACGGAGGCCGCGCCCGCCGGTTGGCGTTGTTAAAGTAATCGTTCGCATCCAACGCCGAGTTGCGGAAAAACTCGAACACATTCCCGTGGAACTCGTTCGTCCCCGACCGGGTCTGCACGTTCACCACACCGCCCGCCGCGCGCCCAAACTCCGACGAGAAGTTCCCCGTCGCTACCTTGAACTCCTGGATCGCATCAATCACCGGCATAATCACGATGCCGCCGCTATTCCACGCGCTCTCGTTGTTATCCACCCCGTCCAGTACGAAGTTGTTGTACCGCGTCGGCATCCCGTTCGCCGTAAATGCCGTCGACCCGCGAAACTGATTGATCACCAGGTTATTCTGCGTATCGCCCGTCGCCCCCGGCGTCGTTCCCGTCGTCAGTTGCAGCAACTGCACGAAGTTCCGCCCGTTCAACGGCAGCATCTCCACCCGTCGCCGGTCGATCACTTCACTGGTCTCCGCATTACTGGCATTCACCAGCGGAGCCTCGGCCGTCACCTGCATCTTCTCCGATACATTCCCCACCCGCAGCGTCACATCCACCCGCACCTGCTGGTCCACCTGCAGCGTGATGCCTTCCTGCGTGAAACTGCTGAACCCCGCTTGCTCCACCGCAACCCGATACGAGCCCAGCGGCAGCGACGGGAATCGGTACCCCCCATCGGCCTGCGTCGCCATCTGGCGCGTATAGCCCGTATTCAAATTCGTCACCGTGACGTTAGCCCCGCCAATGGCGGCCTGTGTCGGATCAAAGACGGAACCGAAGATCGTCCCCGTCACCGCCTGCCCGAACAACACCGCCGGCGAACTCAACAGAATGCCCCACAACAACAGTTGCAACATGGCCCCTCGCAAAGATTTAGAAAACCAGCTTCAACGCAAACTGAATCTGCCGCATGGAACTGCTGGTGGCGGCAATCGTGCCTCCCACGGGCCGGTCCGTGGTCGTATTCGGAAAGTCAAAGTGTGCCTCGTTCAGGATATTGAAAGCCTCTGCCCGGAACTGCAACATCGCCCGCTCCCGTATCCGGAAGTTGCGCGCCAGCACCGTATCCAGATTCACCAGCCCCGGCCCGATCAGGATATTGCGCCCCGCATTGCCGAACGTAAACTGCGCCGGTGGCGCGAACGCCCCAACGTCAAACCAGCGCTCCGGCGTTCGTTCCCCGCGCGGCAGATTCCCATCGCGAAGCCGGTCCGGACGCGTCCCACCCGTGCTGTTGGAAACATTCGTGCCCAACCCCGGGGTCAGCGGCAGCCCGCCCTGCGCCGAAAACAGCCCGGAGATCTGCCATCCCCCCGCCAGATGGTTCGCAATCCCCTGCGTCGCCCAGCGGCGCCCTTTCCCAAACGGCAGATCATACACCACCGAACTGAAGAACCGGTGCCGCATGTCTTCCGCCGACAATGCCTTCTCCGGTGCCAGAACGCGATTGTCCTGTCCCGTCTCACCGGCCATCGTATGGCTCCACGTGTAGCCGTTCAACGTCGACAACCCGCGCGTGAAACGCCGCTCAAACTTCACCTCCAACGCCTGGTAATTGCCCGTCCCAAACGGGATGTCTGTCTGAATGCCCGCAAAGCGCGGGAACGCGCGCCGCGCCGCAATCGCGCCAGCACCCGGCGCCGGCTGATTGCGGTCAATCCCCGACACCCGCCGGTGCGCCGTGTTCGACCCAACATACGCCGCCGAAAACAGCGAATTCCCAGGCAGGCTCTTCTGCAGATTCACATTCCACTGCTGCGTCATCGCATCCGGAAACGCATACGGCCACACCGTCGCCAGCGCACGCCCATCCAAAACATCGGCCCGCAGCGCGCTCGCCGGAAACCCATTCGCCACCACCAGGTTCGACGTCGATGCGTTGGTGGCCGTCGGAATATCGCTGTTCACAAAGAACGGCGGGTTCTGCACCGCCTGGCTGTTGAACGGCAGTTGCGCCACCGCGTCGTAGAACAGCCCGTATCCCATGCGCAGCACAAAGCCCGCGCCCATCTGATACGCCAGTCCCAGGCGCGGCGCGAAGTTGTTGCGATCCCGCTTCTGGAATGATCGCTGCTCCACGCTGCTTCCCTGCACCAGCACGATGCCGCCGAATCCCGGCAGCCCCGGCTCAAACACAAAGTTCGATTGCCGGTCGCGCTTCTCCACATACGGCGACTGGTACTCATACCGGATCCCCAGGTTCAACGTCAGCTTCGACGTTACCTTGAAGTTATCCTGCACATAGTATTCCTGCGCCATCGACACCTGCGTCACATCCTTCGGCGTGCTGATGCTGGCCGTGTTCGTCAACCCCAGCAGCGCATCGGCAAAGGGTGAGCCCGTCCCCACGCCCGCCCGCGCCGACGTGAACTGGCCGTTGAAAAAGAAACGCCCACGCGCAAAGTCCGTTGTCCCCGAGTAGCGGATGAACTGCCGGATGTTAGTGCCGAAGCGAATCGAATGCCGCCCCTTGTTCCACGACAGGTTATCCACTAACTGCCGCAAGTCCACCTTCTTCGGGTCGGGCGCGAAGCTGCGGTCGCCGATGCTCGCAAAGCCCGTAATCGACATAAACGGCAACCCCGTAATATCGGAGCGGTCAAACAGCCCCTTGAATCCGAACTGCTCCCACAAACGCTCCTGCGTCGGCGTGTCGATCTTTCCATCGTTGCGCGTATAGGCCAGCCTCACTTCGTTCACCAGGTTGGCGCTCGGAAAAATATGCGTCTCGCTGAACACCGCCGCATGCGCTCGCGCCAACCGGATCGCTACGTCTCCTCCATTGGCCGGCGGCGGCAGCGTTCCGGGCTCCAACCGGTCGCGGTCATGAAAGCTGTAGCGCAGAAACATCGAATCGCGCTCCCGGAAGCGATGGTCCAGCCGGGTATCCACCTGCTCATCGTTGTCGTTCCGCGGCGTGTTGTACAGAAAGTTCTGCACCGCGGCGCGATTCGGCGCCGGGTACAGCCGCCATACCTGAATCGCCACCGGATCAAACCGCGACGCCGGTATCCGATTCCCCGCGAACTGCTGCCGGTTCCCCGCCGCGTCCTGCGTTGCCGGGTCATACACCGCCGTGTTTCCGAAGTTCCCTTCGATCATCGCCGGCGTCGGCACCACGCTCAACCGCGTCAACTTCTCGCGAATCCGCGTGCCCTGGTAGCTCCCGAAGAAGAACGTCCGGTCCTGGATGATCCTCCCGCCGAAGGTCCCCCCAAACTGATTCTGCCGGTAGGGCGGCTTCGGCCGGCCCGAGTTAAAGAAATCGTTGGCATCGAACTTGTCATTGCGCACAAAGTCGAACGCCGTACCGTGCCATTGGTTGGTCCCGGACTTAGTCGTCACCTGGATCACCCCGCCGCCACCACGGCCAAACTCCGCCGAGATGTTATGCGTCTCCACGCGGAACTCCTGAATCGCATCCACCGATGGCTTGATCACCTGGTTGGTCGCAATCACCACCCCGGTCGAGTAGTTATTGTTATCGGCCCCATCCATCACGAACTGGTTCTGCCACATGTTGGCCCCGTTCACGGCAAATGAGTCGGTAACGAAGTTCCGCGCGCGGCTCGGCAGCACGCCGGGCGACAGCAGTGCCAGTTGCTGGTAATTGCGCCCGTTCAGCGGCATGTTCACAATCGTGGTGTTCTCCACCACCTGGCTCAGGTTCGACGTCTCGGCCTCCAACAACGGCACCTCGCCAGTCACCTGCACCACTTCGGTCACCGCCCCGGCCCGCAGTTGCGCATCAATGCGCGCCCGGTCTCCCGCATGCAGGTTGACTTCATTACGCTGCACGGTCTGGAAACCCTCGCGCGTAATCGCAACGTCGTAGGCTCCCACCGGCAGTGCCGTTACCGTATATGCCCCGGCTTCATTGGACTCGGCCCGGTACTTCAACCCCGTGGCCCGATTCGTGATTTCAATCTGCGCCTGGGGGACCGTGGCTCCGGAGGAATCCGTGATCAGCCCCGTCACCGTGGCTGTGTCTGATTGTCCCAGCAGCGCGAAACCAGCAGCGAAAAACAGCAGAGTGATCCGCGGCATAAAGTGGAGCGATCATATAACAAATCCGGTAGGCCTGCGCACAACCCACACCCGCCCGCCGGACCCCACGTTATCCTAAGAAAGTACATGAGTGTTTCCAACCCCACGCCCTTCCACGAAATCGTGGAGGCAGAAGGCCACCTGATCGACTCCCATATCATGGAGCGTATCTTCGACACGGTCGTCGAATTCCAGGGCCGCTTCGAAGTCCAGCACTTCCACATCGGCCGCACCAACAGCGACCCCTCGCGCCTGCAACTACGCATCGAGGCCGCCGCCCCCGAACTGCTCGACAAGATGCTCGCGCAGTTGCTCACCCTCGGTTGCTCCCCAGCCGATGGCGGCGACGTCGAACTCAAAACCGTCGACCGCGACAAGTGCGCGCCCGAAGACTTCTACTCCACTACTAACCACCGCACGCTGGTTCGCTACCAGGGCCAGTGGCTCGAAGTACAGCGCCAGCGCATGGACGCCATGGTCGTCCTCGAAAACGGCCAGGCTTACTGCCGCCGCCTGCGCGACCTCAAAGCCGGCGACCAGGTCATCACCGGCATGCGCGGCATCCGCGTCGTCCCCGAATCCAAAGACCGCGACCGCCATCACTTCGCCTTCATGTCCAACGGCGTCTCCTCGGAACGCCAGGTGGAAACCGCCGTCCGGCAAACCGCCGCGCTCATCAAGCAGATCCGCGCCGAAGGCAAGAGCATCGTCGTCGTCGCCGGCCCCGTCGTCATCCACACCGGCGGCTCCAAGCCCCTCGCCGAACTCATCCGCAAAGGCTACGTCCAGGCCCTGCTGGCCGGAAATGCCCTCGGCGTGCACGATATCGAAGCCGCCCTGCTCGGCACCTCGCTCGGCGTTCGCACTAACGACGGACGCCTCGAAGAGCACGGCCATCGCAACCACATGCGAGCCATCAACGCCATCTATCACGCCGGCTCTATTGCCAAAGCCGTCGAAACCGGCCGGCTCAAATCGGGCGTCATGTACGAGTGTGTGAAGTCGAACATCCCGTTCGTCCTCGCCGGAAGCCTGCGCGACGACGGCCCGCTCCCCGACACCATCACCGACATGAACCAGGCGCAGGACGCCTACAACGCCCAACTGCAGAACGCCGGCCTTGTCCTGTGCCTCGGCTCCATGCTGCACTCCATCGCCACCGGCAACATGTGCCCCAGTTGGGTCAAACTCGTCTGCGTCGACATCAACCCCGCCGTCGTCACCAAAGTCAGCGACCGCGGTACCGGCCAGGCCGTCGGCGTCGTCACCGATGTCGGCCTGTTCTTAGAACTGCTGCTGCGCACCCTGGAGGCCAACTGATCATGTCGAAGAAGAACAAAGCCGCTACTCTTCCACCTGCCTACACCGACGAACACGCCGAGTCCGGTGTCCACGCTGACCTCCCCGCCATCGAAACCTGGCCCAATCAGTATCCGGACTCCGGCTACGAAATCGAGATCCGCATCCCCGAGTTCACCAGCGTCTGTCCCAAGACCGGCCTCCCGGACTCCGGCACGCTCATCCTCCGCTACGTCCCCGACAAATCCTGCCTGGAATTGAAGAGTCTCAAAATGTACACTCTCGCCTACAGAAATCTCGGCATTTTCCAGGAAAACATCGTCAATCGGTTTCTACAGGATGTGGTAACTGCCTGCAATCCCCGAAAGGCCACCGTCGAGGGCGACTTCTACCCCCGCGGCGGCATCCATTCCAAGATCACCGCCTCCTGGAGCCGCAAACGTGGCCGCTGAGATCGGCGCCGTCCTTCGCGAAATCCAGGAGCGCGTCCGTTCGCGCCACCCGCAGTCCGGCCCCAACGGCTTTCCGCTACCGGACCTCCTTCCGGTAGTCCATGCCCGTGACCGCGCCGAAGGCAAAGTCGCCGCCATCGGCCTCGTCAACCCGCGCCCTCCGGGGGCAATCAACAACCTCATCCAGTGGGTGAAACGCAACCTCGCCCGATCCCTCAATTGGATGGTTCGCGACCAGGTGGAGTTCAACCGCGCCATGATTGACGTCGTCCAGGCACAGTTGGAAGCCATGAACGAGACCAACCGCGCCCTCGTCAGCCTTTCCACGCAGGTGCGCGAAGGCATTGACGGCCTGCGCCAGCACATGGATCACGAACTGCGCCATGCCACCGACCAGTTCGCCTCCTTCGGCCCCAAGGTCGACGCGCTCAGCGACGAAGCGAAAGAACTCAAGGACGTCCGCACTCACTGGGCCCAATGGCGCCAGGAATGGGAGCGCAAACTCTCCATCAACGAAATCCAGTTCCTGCGTTCCGTAGCCGACCTCCAATCCGCCTACCAGCACCGCCTCACCCAGATGGAAGGCAACTTCCGCGAGACCGTCGCCATGCAGCACCGCGACTACGCCGTCGCCCTCGACAAAGCCCGCATCGATATCCAGGAGCGCTTCTGGAAGGACTGGGACAAGGCCCGCAACGACTTCGAAAAGCTCATCCATAACGAACTGCGTGTCATCCGCCAACGCTCTCCAGTGGGGCAGGCCTCCAGGCCTGCGGGCGACCTCCAGGTCGCCCCCTCCGAACCACCCATCGACTTCCTAGCCTTCGCCGACCGCTTCCGTGGCCAGGAGCACTACGTCCGCCAAACCCAGGCCCGCCACCTGGAACACTTTCGAAACGCCACCGAGATCCTCGACATTGGCTGCGGCCGCGGAGAGTTCCTTCAGGTTCTCAAAGACGCCGGCAAACTCGCCAAAGGCATTGAAGCCAGCGACGAACTGGTCGCCATCTGCCGCCACAAAGGCCTCTACGCCGAACACGCCGACCTGTTCGACTACCTCCGCGAAACCCAGGCCCACTCGCTCGACGGCATCTTTGCCGGCCAAGTCATCGAACACCTCCCTCCCCACCGCCTGCCCGAGTTCATCGCCCTCGCCCACGAAGCCCTGCGCCCCGGCGGCGTCATCGTTCTCGAAACACCCAACCCCGGCTGTCTCGCCATCTTCGCCACGCATTTCTATCTCGACCCTACGCACCAGCGCCCTGTCCCCGCGCAACTGGCCGTCTTCTACCTCGAAGAAGCCGGCTTCGGGAAAATCCAGGTCGACTACCTCAACCCCGCCGCCGAGTCGCTTGAAGGCCTGCAGGACCTGCCTGCCAGCTTCCGCGAAGCGTTCTTCGGCGGCCTGGACTACGCGGTCGCCGCGGTGAAACTCTAAACCATACATGTCAGCTGAACGCAGACGCATCGAAGTTGCCGGCGCCCGCTTACGGCACTGGCGCCGCTGGGGCCCTTACTTAAGCGAACGCCAATGGGGCACGGTCAGGGAAGACTACAGCCCTTACGGCACCGCCTGGGACTACTTCCCGCATGACCACGCGCGCTCCCGCGCCTATCGCTGGGGCGAAGACGGCCTCCTCGGCATCTGCGATAACCACCAGCGCCTCTGCTTCTCCCTCGCCCTCTGGAACGGCCGCGACCACATCCTCAAAGAGCGCCTCTTCGGCCTTACCGGCCCCCAGGGCAACCACGGCGAAGACGTCAAGGAACTCTACTACTACCTCGACTCCACCCCCACCCACTCCTACATGAAGGGGCTCTACAAGTATCCGCAGGCCGAGTTCCCCTACACCCAACTCACCCACCACAATCGCAACATCTACCAGTACGAGTACGAACTCCTGGACACCGGCGTCTTTGCCGGCGACCGCTACTGGGACATCTTCGTCGAGTATGCCAAGGCCGACCTCGACGACATTGCCATCCGCATCCGCATCATCAACCGCGGCCCCGATAGCGCGACCCTCCACCTCATCCCCCAACTCTGGTTCCGCAACACCTGGAGTTGGGGCTATCACCGCGAACGCCCTTCCATCTGGCAGATCGACTCCAATGTCGTCGAGGCCGAAGAGAACTCGCTGGGCCGCTTCCTGCTCGAGTTCGAGGGCTCGCCCGAGATCCTCTTCACCGATAACGTCACCAACTCCGAACGTTTCTATTCCACCCGCAGCGAGCGCGGCTTCTACAAGGACGGCTTTCACGAACACATCATCCGACGCCAGCGCCATGCCATCAGCAACGACCTGATCGGAAGCAAGGCCGCCGGCCACTACACCATCCATCTCGACCCCGGCGCCGAGCGCGTCCTCCATCTTCGCCTCTGCCGCCGCGACAGCCCACCCCTCGACATCCCCGCCATCTTCGACCAGCGCATCGCCGAAGCCGACGACTTTTATCACTCCTTCCAGCGCACCGACATCAGTGACGATGCCCGCAACGTCCAGCGCCAGGCCTTCGCCGGCATGCTCTGGAGCAAGCAGTTCTATCACTACGTCATCGAAGACTGGCTCCGCGGCGACCCCGGCCAGCCACCTCCCCCCATCTCCCGCCGCGGCGCCCGCAACAGCGAATGGAAGCACCTTTTCAACGCCGACATCATCTCCATGCCCGACAAGTGGGAGTACCCCTGGTATGCCGCCTGGGACCACGCCTTCCACATGATCCCCTTCGCCCTCATCGACCCCGAATTCGCCAAGAGCCAGATGTCGCTGTTCCTGCGCGAATGGTACATGCACCCCAACGGCCAACTCCCCGCCTATGAATGGGCACTCAACGACGTCAACCCACCCGTGCATGCCTGGGGCTGCTGGCGCGTCTATCAAATCGACCGCAAGCTCCAGGGCAAGGCCGACACCGCCTTCCTCGAAAGCGTCTTCCACAAGCTCCTCATGAACTTCACCTGGTGGGTGAATCGCAAGGACTCCGAAGGCAACAACATCTTCGAAGGCGGCTTCCTCGGCCTCGACAACATCGGCATCTTCGACCGCAGCAAGCCCATCCCCGGCGGCGGTCGCCTCGAGCAGTCCGACGCCACCGCCTGGATGGCCATGTATTGCCTCAACATGCTCAAGATCGCCCTCGAACTGGCGCTCACTAACCAGGCCTATGAGGACATCGCCAGCAAGTTCTTCGAACACTTCCTCTACATCGCCGCCGCAATGAACGGCAGCGACGACCAGGCCCTCTGGGACGAAGAGGACGGCTTCTACTACGACTGCATCCGCCTGCCCCGCGACGACGGCAGTCACCGCCGCATCCCCACCAAGGTCCGCTCGATGGTGGGCTTAATCCCGCTATTCGCGGTCGACACCCTCGAGCCGGCCGTCATCGACCAACTGCCCGGCTTCAAGAAGCGCATGCAGTGGTTCCTCAAGAACCGCCAGGATCTCTGCGCCAACATGGCGTCCATGACCCGCTACGGCGTCGAGGCCCGCCGCCTGGTCTCCATCGTGCCCTGGCACCGTCTCGAACGCGTCCTGCGCACCATGCTCGACGAGGACGAGTTCCTCTCTCCTTACGGCCTGCGCTCGGTCTCCCGCTGCCATAAGGACCGCCCCTTCTCCCTACGCATCGAAGGTCAGGACTACGGCGTCAGCTACGAGCCGGCCGAATCCACCACCGGCCTGTTCGGCGGCAACTCGAACTGGCGCGGCCCTGTCTGGTTTCCGGTGAACTACCTCATGATCGAGTCCCTGCAGAAATTCCACTGGTACTACGGCGAGGACCTGCGCGTCGAGTTCCCCACCCGGTCCGGGAACTGGATGAACCTCGGCGATGTGGCGGCCGAACTCTCGCGCCGCCTATCCCGGTTATTCCTCAAGGACCACAACGGCCGGCGCCCTGCCTATGGAGGGACGGAGAAGTTCCAGTCCGACCCCAACTTTAAGGACCACGTTCTGTTCTACGAGTACTTCCACGGCGACAACGGCGCGGGCCTCGGAGCCAGCCACCAAACCGGCTGGACCGGCTTAGTCGCCAAGCTGATCCAGCAAAGCGGCGAGTAAGAAATCGTCTGTAGCATTTTCGTACTCTCAACTCTCTTAGGGGCAGAGTGTTCTGTTATGACTCTTCTCCCCTGGCTTCTGTTAGTGGCGGCCGAAATGAACGCGGCGCCGATTACGATTACGCACGGACAAATGCAGTTCAGCCGTTTCGGCAGCTACTTTGGCACCTCCCTTGAACTCTACGGCAACGGCCTCGAGATCAAAGGCGCAGCCTACTTCGCCAACGCGCCGGGCGACGGCTGTTACGAGTCGAGCAATCTCCCCTGCCCTGACGGCACCGTCACCTCTCCTTCCTTCTACGGCACCCTGGACTCCAGCCACGGCGACTCCGTGATGGTCAACGGAGTCACCTATTACCGGTCGAGCCCCTACCCGGTGCTGTTCGGCACGATGCACCTGTTTGCCCAGGCCGGCGGCGCTGCGGTCGCCGAAAGCGTCGAGGCGCCTTTCACTACCCGGGATTGGCGGCTCTGGATCCAGGACACTTCCCGCGACCTAAACCCCAGAGACGTCGATCTGCGCCTGGATCTCACCGGATCCGGCTTTGTTACCTCCATCTATCGCCGTTACGAAAGCGATGCCTTCCCCCAGGGACATACCTGGACGTGGACAAGTTCCACATTTACCTTCGCGACCCTCGCTTCCGACGAGGTCCCGGTGACCGCCGCTCCGGAACCCGCAACAGCGCTGGCCGGCGTGTTGGCGCTCGCGGTCCTGCTGATCAGGGCTTCGGTTCGGGGCGGCCCCACGGCACCGGCCCCTTCCGCGGCGGCCCAGCGAAGCGCGCCCGAATAACAGACAGCGCGCGGTTCTGGTATTCGGTCCCTAGTTCCAGCACGCCACCTTCAGCCAGCAGTTGGCGCTGCAGTTCGGCCACCGGCACATCCTGCACCGCCTTGCCACCGCGAATCGCCAAGGCCGCCGCCACTCCCGCGGCATGGCCCAACAGCATGTACTGCGGCTCCATGCGCATGCTCGAATAGGCGATGTGCGAGGCCGACAGGCACACCGGCACCAGCAGGTTCTCCACTTCGCCGCGCTTGGGCACCAGCGAGCGGTAGGCAATCTGATAGGGCTTCACCGGAACCTGCACATCGCCTTCATTCTCCACGAACCCCTTGTCATTCACGAACCGCTGCAGGTTGTGCGAATCGCTGTTGTAACTGCCCATGCCTACCGCGTCCGGCTTACTAAGATCCGTCTGCAGGTCCTTCTGCACCGCCACATACTCGCCCACCATGCGGCGAGCCTCCCGGATGTAGAGCTGATGCGGCCAGTTGCCGGTATCGACGAACTCGTCCTTCGCCAGGCCCCAGCGGTTCATCTGCTCCTGTAACGGCTTGGGCACCCGCGGATCGGTCGCCAGAAAGTAATAGAAGCCCTTCTGGTAATCCTCGTGCTCTTTCCAGATGCGGTCCCGCACCGCGTAGGAGCCTTCCGGATACTCATAGTTCTTGCCGATGTAGTCGGTGGAAAACCCGTTGCGGTTATTGAAATCCGCCTTGCCGTTGGGAATCAGCCGCAGCAGGTTGACTTCATTGATATCCAGCGGCCGGCCGAGGTACGGCGTCATCGCCGTGATGTAGCGGGCCAGCAGTTCGTAACGGGCCACGTCGTAGTTGTCGGGCTTCGGCCACGGAACGCGGTTCTCCGGAACATCGGTGGCGATGACGCGGAAGTTATAGGCCTGGATCCGCTTGTCGGCGGCGCCAGCCTCGCCCCGCGGCTCTGCCGAGATCTCCGGCAACAGCCTGCCCCGCTCATCCCGTGCCGGCACATCGACGGCAAACTGATGGCTCGGCGTATGGGCGCGGATGCCGGCCAGCGATTCGCCATACTGCTGCGCCGACTCGCGGCCATAGGTGTAGCTCACCTTGGCCTGCGCCATCAGGTCGCCTTCATAGGAGCAGTCGGCGAACATGCGGGCCTGATAGCGCGCGCCGTTCTCCATCACGATCTCGACAAGGCGCGCGCCCTCCCGACGAACGCCCGTCTTCTCGCGCAGCCGCTGCTGCTCGATCAGCGTCACCTGGCTCTCGCGCAGCATCTCGCGCATGATCGCCTCGGCCACCTTCGGCTCCGGCGTCCAGGCCAGTTCCTGCGCGTGGCGATCCAGCCGGTAGTGGCGTCCGGCGCGGAAGTAGAACTCCAGCGCCAGGCCTCCGATTACCTCGCGGCGCCCGAGATCGGTGCCGGAAAGCCCGCCGCTGACCAGTCCTCCAATGTGCCGGCCCGGATGGACCAGCGCCACTTTGAGTCCCTGGCGGGCGGCGCCGACCGCCGTCATCACGCCGCCCGCCGATCCACCGTAAACCACGAAGTCATAAGTCCGCGACTGGGCCCAGGCCGATCCGGCCATCGCCAGCAAAAGCACTCCCGTGAGCGTTCTCATCTTTGCTTCTCCCCGGCTCAGAAGGTCAGCCGCAGCCCCAACTGCATGCGCCGGGCTTCGAGCGCGCTGAAGATCCGGCCGAAGTTCGCATTGGTGTTTACGCCCTGCGCGTTGGGCGTGAAGCTGGTGTTGGGCGCACCCAGGTTCACCGTGTTCAACGCATTGAACATCTCCCAGCGGGTCTCCAGCCGGTAGCGTTCCCGGAAGGAGAACACCTTGAACACCGAGAAGCTGACATCCACCAGGCCGGGGCCACGAGTCGAAGGCAGCGTGCGGGGCGCGTTGCCAATCACGAAGTTGGCCGGATTGCGGAAAGCATCGGTGTTGAACCAGCGGTTCGGCCCGCGGCTATCGCTCGGAAGCGACGGGTCGGCCACCAGGTCCGGGTAGTTGATGCCGGTGAAGTTGTTGCTGCCGCGAACCTGCAGCGGGCGGCCCTTCTGCAAGGTGGTGACGGTGTTGAACTGCCAGCCGCCGGCGATGGCATCGAGGGCGCGCGGAATGCCCGAACCGAACTTGCGGCCGCGGCCATAAGGCACTTCGACCACGCCGCTGGCCACCAGGCGCTGGCTGACGTCATCGATGTCGATCGCCTTTTCCAGGCTGCGGTTATAGGCGCCGATGCGGAAGTCGCCGGTACCGGAAGCATCGCCGCCCCCACCGAGCGCGAAGTTGTCGGTGATGAGTTTGCTGCCGGTATAGCTGATCATGGCCGACAGTCCGTCCGAGAAGCGCTTCTCTAACAGCAACTGCACCGAGTGGAACGACGAACTGGCGTTGTTGGCACCGAAGGTGACCACGGTCTGGTAGTCGGGGAACGGCACCAGCAGCCGCTGGCGCTGGATCTGCGCGCCAGCGAGCGGGCCGGAGGCGATCTGCCCGGCAAACGGGTTGGGTACGTTGGTCTGCAGCGCGAGGCCCTCGCTGAAGTACTTCGGATCGAGCTGGTTCAGGTTGTAGTTGCCTCCGAACAGCTTCACGCCGCGGCTACCGGAGTAAATACCGCTGGCAACCCATCCCGCCCACAGCGAGCGCTGCAGCGTGAGGTTCCACTGCTGCATATAGGGCGTGCGGCCGTTGCGGTCCTGGTAGCGGACGCCAAAGCCGCGGAAGGCACTGGGACCACCCGCCGCTCCCTGCGGCTGCAGAATCAGGCTCGGCCCCTGGCTGAACTGGAAGGCCTTGGCGGGCGTTCCCGCGGGACCCTGGAAGGGCGTATCCACCGAGAAGCCCGCGGCGTTGGAGTTATCGCCGCCGGTGTGGCCGATTTCCGAAATCGTGTAGATGATCCCGTAACCGCCGCGAATAGCCGTCTTGCCGTCGCCTTTCGGATCCCAGGCAAAGCCAAAGCGCGGCGCCAGGTTGTTCTTGTCCAGATCGACGAACGTGTCCGGAAAGCCATTGACGCCGGCGTAGTTCAGCACGCCGGGCAGGCCGGTCTGCGAGTTCCGCACGAACGGATCGAAGCTCGAATAGCGGTTGTGCATCTCCCGCGGCCCGAAGCTGATGTCGTAGCGGACGCCCAGGTTCAGGGTCAACGTGCGGGTGATCTTCCAGTCATCCTGGAAGTAGGTGCCTAGCGGGACGGAGCGGTATTGGAAGAACGGCCGCACGCCGATGTTGCCGCCGCCCACTTCGCCCAGCAGGAAGCTGGCGAGTCCGGAGCCGGTGTTGGCCGGCTGTTGCGGATTGCCCGTCAGCGCGGCACTGAAATCGAAGCGCCCGGACGGGTTGACGCGGTTGATGAAGCTCAGCCGCGACCAGCGCAGGTCGAAGCCGGTTTTGAAGATGTGGCGGCCGCTGGTGAGGCTCACGCCGTCGACCACCTGGACGTATTGCTGGGCGCGCAATCCGGCCGAGAACGATGCTTGCCCGATGCCGAGCAACCCATCGCCCAACACCACCGGCGGGAACTGATCCTGTGGGATCTGCGGCGCGTATCCCAACTTGGCCGGCCAGTCCTGGTCGAAACTCGGATGCATGAACGGCAGCCACTGGCGCGAGACCGCGACGCGCAGGTCATTGACCACGTGCGGCGTCACCACCTTCGTGTAGTTCGCGACGACGCTGTGGTTGTCGCGCTGGTCGTTGCGGGCCACCGGGTCGGCCTCCTCCAAACCCCAGCCGCGGTCCCGGCGCGTATTGCGGGTGCTGCTGAGCCGGAAGAAGAGCGAATCGTTGGCCGTCATGCGGTGATCGACGCGAACGGTCGTCACGCCCTGATCGGAAGACGACGGAATCAGCGCGATGTAGTTGTTGGCGAACGTGAACGGGTCGGTCGGGGTGGCGTTGGCGGCCGGGTGATAGGCGAGCACGCGCGCCGAGAGCGGGTCGATGCGGCTCGAGGGAATCCGGTTGTTCGGCAGCGGGTCGCGCACAAAGCCGGCCCCATTGGGATTGGCGCGTGTGGTCGACGGATCGAACAGCGGAATCTGCCGCCCCTGTCCATCGCGGAAGTTCGAAAAGTCGCCGGTGCGGAAAGCTGGCGCCGCTACCGAGCCCAGGCGCGGACTCCCGGAGGCGCGCCAGCGCCACTGCTCATAGCCGACAAAGAAGAACGTGCGGTTACGGCCGTTGTACAGTTTCGGGATCAACACCGGCCCGCCCACGGTGCCGCCGAACTGGTTGTAGCGCAGCACCTGCTTGATGCGGCCGGTGCGCGGATCGGGCTGGGTGGCAAAGGCGTTGCGGGCATCGAGCGCGTCGTTACGGAGAAACTCGTACAGACTGCCGGAGAACTGATTGCCGCCCATTTTTGTGACGACGTTGATCACGCCGCCCGAGGTTTGGCCGAACTCGGCCTTCAGCGCCGAGGTCTCGACGCGAAACTCCTCCACCGCATCCGACATCGGGACCACGGCGATCTCATTGTGCACGGGCGCGGAGTTCACCGCGCCATCGAGAAAGAACTGATTGCCGTAGGCCGGCCCGCCGTTGATACGGATCTGGGAGAAGGCCTGATTCGAGATTTCGGCAAAGCCGTCGGTGGTGTCGTTTCGCGGCTGGACGCCGGGCACGATCTTCACCAGGTTGAAGACATGGCGTCCGTTGAGCGGCAGTTCTTCGATTCGCTTGCGCTCGACAACGGCGCCGAGGGTGGAATCCTCGGTCTGGACACGCGGGATCTCGGCGGTGACGCTGACGCTCTCGCTGACATTGCCGACTTCCATGCGGATGTCGACGCGCTGGCGCTGGTTGACTTCGAGCGTGATGCCGGACTGCAGGAAGGCCTTAAAGCCGGTGACCGATGCCTCCAGTTTGTAGGCCCCGATCGGCAACTGCGGAATGACATAAGTGCCGTCAGCCGAGCTATTGCGCGCATAGGTGAGGCCGGTGCCGAGGTTGGTCACTTCGACCTTCACCTCCGGGATCCCGGCGCCCTGCGGGTCCGTAATGGTCCCGGTGATGGTAGCGAGACTGGTCTGCGCGGCCAGGGGCAAGGTAAAGAGTAGAGACAGAGCTGCGCAGGCAGCTCGTGCAGAGAGCTTCAACATGGACTAACCTCCCGATGTTTCCTATGATAGCCTTGCTTGCGGTACCGAACGGTACGAAAAGGGCCAGGGTAGGAGGTCCCCCGGTCATCGACCAGGTGGCGCAGCTGGCGGGCCATGCCGTGGAGCGAATCGACCTGGGCGGCGATCTCGGCGGTGCTGGCGGCGCTCTGCTCGGCCATGGCGGCATTGGACTGCGTGACACTGCCGATGCGGGTGACCGCCTGGGTCATTTGCTCGATCCCGCGCGACTGGTCACCGCAGCTGGCGGCGACTTCTCCTACGGTGGTCTTGGCCGCAGCGGCCAGTTGGGTGATGTCCTGGACAAGGGCCGCGACGTGGTTCAGCCTGGCGACGCCGTCATTGCCCCGGGTGATGGACTCCTCAATCAGCGGCGCGGTGTCGCGGGCAGCCTGGGCCGAACGCTGGGCCAGGGCCCGCACCTCGTCGGCCACGACCGCGAATCCGGCCCCTGCCTCTCCGGCGCGGGCCGCCTCGACGGCGGCGTTGAGAGCCAGGATATTGGTTTGGAAGGCGACGTCGTCGATGACCTGAATGATCTTCGAAATGCGCTGGTTGGAGGCATGCATCGCCGACATGGACGTGACCATCTGCTTGAGACTGGCGTTGCCTTCGGCCACCGCGGTCTGCACCGCGTCCATCTTCTCCATGGCCTGGTGAGCGGCACCGGAGTTCCGGCGGGTAAGCGAGGCAATGGCATCGCTTACCCGCGGAGGTCTCCTGCAGGGAGGCGGTCTGCTCGAACGTTCCCTGGGACAGGGCGTGGCTGGCTTTGCTCATCTGGTTCACGGCACTGCTGACCTGCTCGGCGGCCACCGCCACCGATCCGGTCAGCCCGAGCAGGAGCGAACTGATGCGGCCCACCAGGACATAGACCGCGATACCGATGAGCAGGGACAGCGGGACCAGCCACAGGGCGGTCTGCAGCATGCCGGCGCGTACGGCGGCATCGACACGGCCGAGGCTGGACCGCAGCAGAAAGATGCCGTGGCGGTCGCCGTCTTTCCAGCCTTCCATGCGAAATCCCAGCAGATCCCTCCCGTCCTGGGTAGGACTATGGCGGGGATCGCCATGGCAGACCAGGCAGTCCGCACTGAGCTTGATGGCGCGGGCGTAGAGGACTTGGTTGGCCTTCTCATCCACGGCGAAGTACTCCTCGGCGCCCTGTTGGAGCAGGGCGGCCAGGATGCGGGACTCATCCGGATCGGGCAGGTTATGGGCGTTGCGCGGCTGTTGTGCGGCAACGCGGAACTGGTAACCTTCGCGTTTGGCGACTTCGGCAATCGAGGTCCAGGCGGCGACGATCGGCACCGTCTGGTACAAGGGCAGTTTGCGGAAGTCGGCGGCGCCGGCGAGATTGGCCTTTAGCCGGGCGTCATCGAAGACGTCAGCGTTGCGGAGCCGGGAGATGGCATTGCGCGCGTTCTCGGCACTTTGGACAGTGACACGCATGGTATCGCGGAGCATATCGATGCCCTGACGGCGAATGGTGGCGCGCTGGACCAGCAAACCCGCGCAAGCGGTGGCGACAACCGAGCCAACCGCGATGAAACCGATCTTCTTGCCGACGACCATAGCGATAGAACTCCCAGATACGGCCAGGCGGGCGTGCCGCCCCAAAGCGCTGATCGGCCGGGTCAGCGCTCGATAATAAATATCGCCATTCCCATGCCAGTCCCCACCCCGGGCTATCATGAGGAGACCTTTGGCCGAAACCTCATGACCAGACGTGCCTGGATGACTTCTGCCGCCGCGGCATCGCTGCCGGCCGCCCCTGCTGCCGAGCCCCGCTACCTGCCGCTGGTCTACGCGCACCTGGACAACCTTGCAGCCCATGGCGCGGATCGCTATGGCCCGGAGAAGACCGCCTGTGGATGGCGTCGCTCGATCTGGAGACGAAGTCCTATCCGGAATCGCAGCCGATGGCCCGTGCCGGGCGCCGCGTGTACCGCGACATTGCTTCGCCGTTCGGCAGCAGCATCTACTGGGACATTCCGCAGTTGGCGGCGGCGTGGAACGCATCGAAGCTCTCCGGCAAGCCGCGGTATGGCGAGGCGGCCGATCGCTATGTGGCGGCATTCCTGGCCCGCGGCGTGGATGACAACGGGGTCTGGGAATGGGGTAATCACCGCTACTATGACGCCGATAACGACAAGCCCGCACATTTTGCGGGAGGCGTTCACGAGATGCGGCCGATTCCGCCGTGCTGGCAGATTTTCTGGAAGCACGACGCGCGGGTGACCGAACGGGAGATCCGTGAATCGGCCAAACGCCACCTGTTCGATGCGGCCGAGGGCGGCTTCAACCGGCACGATGACAGCAAGCGGGGCCACGCCTTTATTGAATCGGGCGGGATTTTGGCCGAGAGCCTGTGCTGGCTTTACGGGCAGCGGAAAGACGCGTCGCTGGCAGACCTGGCGCTGCGGATGGCCGCATTCAGCCATCGCCACCGGAATGCCAAGACGGGGCTGATCGAGAACGACGCGACCAGCACGCGCTGGGACAAGCTGGTGTCGACGACCGAGGTTGGGCTGTGGGCCGGATCGCTGCTGCGTTGTGCCGACCTGAGCGGGCGCGAGGAGTTCGCACGGATGGCTGGGGACGGCGTGAGCGCGTATCTTCGATACGGCTGGGACCGCGAGCGGCGCCGCTACTATGGCCAGCTTCGGGTGGCCGACGGAACGCCAGTTCTCAAGGACAACCCCATTCCGGGCCCGGAGGAATACTGGCCCGGCAATCATGCCGACATCTGGAACGCGAACTTCCCGGCACACGACTATCCGATGGCGATGGCGGACACCTGCGTCGCGTTGTACCGGCGGACCAAAGCGAGCCAGTATGGGGAGGCGATCGAGCGCTTTGCTGCCGCCATGGACGAGCAGCCTGTGCCGCGCACGGCCAAGGACGGGCGCGGCGGGTATGCGGAGCTATTTGGCCGGGCGATTCACTTTCTGCTGCACGCGGCGGCGGTGACGGGCCAGGCGCGGTATCGGAAGAAAGCGGAAGGTCTGGCGGCCGAGGCGCGGCAGATCCTGTATGTGGACGGCATGTTCCGGGGCCACGCAGGGGAAGACCGCTACGATGCGGTGGACGGCGTAGGGTACCTGCTGCTGGCGCTGCTCTGGCTGGACAGCGGACGGCGGCCCGAGGGCTATGGTTTTGGATTCTGAGATTTCCCGCCTCGTCTGCTGATCCAGCGGCCGTGGCCGTGCCGCAGGTGGGGTATGTCGGGCGGGATGAATCGGGGTTAGAATCAAATATTCATGAACAAACGGGCGATCTTTCTGGCGCTGGTGTTCGGCGCGGTGTTGGGACTGAGCGGCTGCAAGAAAGCGGCGCCGGCCAATGTCGCGGCCGAGGTAAACGGTAAGGCGATCACGAACGCCGATTTGGATAAGCAGTACCAGTTCCAGTTCGGCAACATGAGCGAGAAGCCGAGCGAAGACCAGTTGACGTATCAGAAGCTGGAGATGCTGCGGACGATGATCGACAACGAGATCATGCTGCAGCGAGCCGAGAAGCTGAACCTGATGGCCACCGAGAGCGAGGTGGATTCGAAGTTCAACGAGTTGAAGACGCCGTATACGCAGGAAGAGTTCCAGAAGCAGATGCAGGCGCGGAACATGACGGTGGAGGACTTGAAGACGCAACTGCGTAAGGAATTGAGCGTTTCGAAGTTGTTCAACAAGGAGATCACCTCCAAGATCACGATCGCCGATAAAGAGGTCAGCGAGTTCTACGGGGCGAATAAGGCCAACTTCCACCTGGCCGAGCCGCACGTGCATTTGGCGCAGATTGTGGTGACGCCGCGGGCGGATCCGAACGTACGGAACCTGCGCGGCGATAAGGCGACGACCGACGAGCAGGCGCGGAAGAAGATCCTTTTGTTGGAAGGGCGAGCCAAGGGCGGCGAGGATTTCGGGTCCTTGGCGCAGAACTTCAGCGAGGATCCGAACACAGCGGCCAATGGGGGCGATCTCGGGTTTATCGGGGAGTCGTCCTTGGAGAAGGCGAATCCGGAGTTGCGGAAGATGGTGATGTCTCTGCAGCCGGGGCAGGTATCGCAGCCGATCAAAACCGAGGAAGGCTATCGGATTTTGAAGGTGATTTCGAAGGAGCCGGCCGGGCAGCGGGAGTTGACCGATCCGCGGGTGCAGCAGAGTATCCGCGATCAGCTGATTAACCGGAAGGATCAGTTGCTGCGGGCGGCGTATTACGAGATGGCGCGGAACGAGGCGAAGGTGGCGAATCACCTGGCGACGAGCGTGGTGACGAATTGGGGTAAGAAGTAAGCACCACGGGCGCCGATGACGGAGCGGATGACGGTTGCGGAGTTCCTGGCGATGCCGGGGGACACGTCTCACCTGGAACTGCAGGATGGACAGGTGGTGCAGCGAGGGGTGTGGCTCGCGCGGCAGTGCCGTGTCGCGAACGGCTTGGCTGCGTTGCTCCGGGGTGTGAGCCGTGGGCGGTTCGAGGTCTACATCAAAGTGCCGTTCCGGGCGTTGCCGGAGTACGAGTTGCGGGATGCGGATGTCGCCGCAGTGACGCCGGAGCGATGGGCAGAGGCCCTGGCACAGGACGCGGTGGCCGGTGCGCCTGACTTGGTGGCAGAGGTGCTGTCGCCAACGCGGGGGTTGGTGGACCTGTTGCAGTACGAGCGGCTTTGTCTGGCGAATGGGTGTCGTGAGTTCTGGTGGGTTGACACACGCGCCAACGAGGTTCGCGTGACGACGGCGGATGGTGTGCGGATTTATCGGGCGGGGATGGAGATTCCGGTGGTGATTCTGGACGGTGAGCGCATCGCCGTTGATGCGATTTTTGCGCGGTAGCATCTGCTCGGTTCCCCGGTTCCAGGAAAGCACGCCGGTGTTGGTGTCACGGGCGCGTTTTCCGGATGGGTGTTGATTTCAGAGGAAATATAAGTTGAGTTGGGCTGTGAACGGGGTTTAGGCGAGGGCTTGGGCGAGGTCGGCGATGACGT
Organism: Bryobacterales bacterium; assembly: GCA_016789745.1. GTDB lineage: Bacteria > Acidobacteriota > Terriglobia > Bryobacterales > Bryobacteraceae > CADEFT01. The sequence goes on along the minus strand of JAEUQF010000145.1, from coordinate 4,975 downwards.
CTTCGACCTGTTCGATACCGGCGCTGAGACGGACGAGGTTGTCGCCGATACCCATGCGGCGTCTGGTGGCAGGGCTGACGTCGCGGTGACTGCTCATGGCGGGGTAGAGCATCATGGTGTGGACATCGCCCAGGCTTGTTGCCCTCACTACGAGTTTGAGGCGGTCCATGAAGCGGAACACTTCGGGGCGGCCGGCATCCTTGAGTTCGAAGCTGATCATGGCGCCACGGAGGCCGGAGGGGAAGAGGCGGTCGCTGACGGCCTGGTCGGGGTGATTGGGAAGGCCGGGGAAGTTGACCTTGGTGATGCCGGGGTGGTTATTGAGCCAGTTGGCGATCTGGCAGGCGTTGTGACACTGGCGCTCGAAGCGCAGGGGGAAGGTCTTGATGCCGCGCATCGAGAGGTAGCTTTCGAAGGGGCCGAGGACGGGGCCGGCGGTGCGACTGAGCGAGCGGAGGATGGGGGCGTTGGCCTCATCGGCGATGATGCAGCCGCCGAGGACGTCGCCGTGGCCGGAGAGGAACTTGGTGAGGCTGTGGACGGAGAAGGCGGCGCCGAGTTCGAGGGGGCGGAGCATGAGAGGGGTCGCGAAGGTGTTGTCGACGACGAGGGCGGCGCCGGCGGCGTTGGCGAGTTTGGCAATGGTGTCGACGGGGGCGACCCTTACGAGCGGGTTGGAGATGGTCTCGAGCAGGACGGCGCCTGGTTTGACTTCGGCGATGGCCTTTTCGACGGCGGTCTCATCGCAGATATCGACGAACGTGGTCTCGACGCCGAGGGGTTCGAAGATGGACTGCAGCATTCGGATGGTGGCGCCGTATAAGCCTGTGCTGGCGACGATGCTCTTTCTGCGATCGAGCAGGGCGGCGGTGAGGGCGAACTGGACGGCGGTCATGCCGCTGGAGGTGGCGAGGGCGGTGGCGCCGGATTCGAGCGCGGCGAGTAACTCTTCGAGGCCCCGGTTGGTGGGGTTATCGTAACGGGCGTAGGAGTCGCCGGGGATCTCCTGGCCGAAGACTTTGTCGAGCGTCTCGAGTTCGTCGTAGATATAGCTGGCGGCCGTGTAGATAGGCGTGGTGACCGGGATGGCGCCGTTGGGCTTTTTGCGGTCGCCGGCATGGACGGCCTTGGTCTGGATGTTGAGGGAAGTTACTTTCTTTTCCACCGGGTTCCCTCCTTGGTGTCTTCGAGGATGACGTTCTGGTCGGCGAGGGTTTGGCGGATCTCGTCGGAGCGCTTGAAGTTTTTGGCCTTTTTGGCGGCGGTGCGTTCGGCGACCAAGGCGTCGATGTCGGCGTCGGAGAGGGCGTGCTCGCTGACCGTAGGCTTGAGGACGTCGAAGACCTGGTCGAACTTCTGTAGGAATGAGTCTGCGTTTTGGCGGTTGGCGGTTTTGAAGTCGCCGTTGTCGATGGCGGTGTTGGCATCGCGGATGTATTCGAAGACGGCGCCGAGGGCTTCGGCGGTGTTGAGGTCGTCGTCGAGGGCCTCTTCGAACTGGGCGAGGGCCTTGGCGGTGCGTTCGTCGAAGGCGGGGTTGTCGCCGTCGGGGAACTTCGTCGTCTTGAGACGGAGTTCGAAGTTACGGAGGCGTTCGATGGCGGTGGCGGCGGAGCGGAGGCCATCGAAGGTGAAATTGAGCTGCTTGCGGTAGGGGACCGAGGTCAGCAGGTAGCGGACGGCTTCGGGGGAATAACCCTTTTCGAATAAGTCGCGGAGGGTATAGAAGTTACCCTTGGACTTGGACATGGTCTCGCCTTCGACCATGAGGTGCTCGGTGTGCAGCCAGAAGCGGGCGAAGGGCTTGTGGGTGCAGGCTTCGGATTGGGCGATCTCATTTTCGTGATGGGGGAAGATGAGGTCGACGCCGCCGGCGTGAATGTCGAGGGTTTCGCCCAGGTATTTCATGGCCATGGCGGAGCATTCGATGTGCCAGCCGGGGCGGCCTGGGCCGAGCGGCGTGTCCCAGAAATGCTCGCCTTCCTTGCGGGCCTTCCAGAGGACGAAGTCGCGGGCGTCGTCCTTTTCGTACTTGTCGGTGTCGACACGGGCGCCGGACTGCATGCCTTCGAAGTGCAGGTGGGCGAGTTTGCCGTATTCGGGAAACTTGGCGATGCGGAAGTAGGTGGAGCCTTCCGATTCGTAGGTGCAGCCGTTTTCGGCGAGGCCCTGGATGAGGGCGACCATTTCATTGATGTGGTCAGTGGCCTTGGAGACGATCTCGGGGCGCTGGAGGCGGACCTTGCCAGTGTCTTCGAAGAAGGCCTTGGTGTAGATGTCGGTGTAGTCGTAGATGGACTGACCGGCGGCGACGGCTTGTTGGATGATGCGGTCGTCGACGTCGGTGATGTTCATGACGTGCTGGAGGCCGTAGTTCCGGTATTGGAGCCAGCGGCGGAGGATGTCTTGCGAGGTGAACGTGCGCAAGTTGCCTATATGCACGAAGTTCCAGACAGTGGGGCCGCAGGTGTACATGCGGACGGTGTTGTCCTGAGCCGGGGAAAAGGGTTCCGTGGTTTGGGTCAGGGTGTTGTAGAAGCGCAGAGCCATCGGATCATTCCATGGTAGCGGAGTGGGGGTGGCTCATGCGGCCTTGTCGTCGGGCGAGCGGCCGGGTTTGCGGGGGTGGAGGAATTCGCGGGCGGTCGGGTGGTCGGTGTTAGGAAAGCGGGACTCGGGGCGCGGGGCCGGGGAGTGGCTTCGTTTGGCGAAGCGCAGTATTTTGGCGGTGTCGGCGCAGGGGGTGGCGGCGGCGCAGAGTTCGTGCTCGTTTTCGTTGAAGAGGATACGGGCGGTCTGGAGGTCGCGGAGTTGGCGCAGGGCGCGGGCGAAGGCGCGCTCATTGCGCGAGGCGTAGCGCTCGAGATTGAGGAAGCGCTGGGCGGCCGAGGGGTCATCGGCGATGAGGAGGTCGTCGGCGTCGGCGACGCCGGTCTCGACGGCGAGTTTGGCTTTGAGGACGGCGATGCGGCGGAGGTTCCAGGTGGCGTCGACGAGGTGATCGAAGACGGTGTGCTCGAGGACGCCGATGGGCCGGTGCTGGTCCATGAGTTTGTGACGGAGGTCGAGGTAGTCGGGGCGCTGGTCGAGCGGGATGTAGGGTTTGGCGGCGGTGAGGCCGTGTTTGGTGGCGTTTTTAGATGAGGTGGCTTTGCCGGTTTCGGTGCGCGGGCCGGTGGATTTTTTCGCGTTCTGGCGATTGATTTCGGTACGAGACATAGTAAGGGCTTCTCCCCGGCGATTAGAGTAGCAGGGGAGCAAGGGGGTGGCGAGGGCGGATTGGGGTTATGTTATTGATGAGACGTTGGTTAGGAATTCCGTAAGTGGTGTGAATGACCTATGGCGGGGCCCCAAGCGGGCACGGGCTGCCTCACTGGACACTTACATACCTCCCGCCTTGGAAGGTCTTTAGCGCGACTGAGCCGTCGCCCTGGAACTCCATCCAGAACTGCTCCCAGGGCCCGATGGCGGTGCGGTTCCAGTTGCAGACCGAGCCGCCACCGCTCTCCGCGACCAAGAAGTGACCACCGGACGAGCGGAAGCTCACCGTCCCGTTCGGGTTGCGGAGTAGGGTGTGCGTCTCCCACGTGCGGATGTGAGGACGGTTGGCGTGAACTGGGCCGCCACCGCCGTTCTCGGCGCAGAAGAATCCCCGCCACGAGCTGATGGCGACGTTGTTCGGCGTAAGAGTCACGAGCAGGAACTTTTCCCAGGGCCCCACCAGTGCGCGGTCGGCATGAACGTCCCCCGGATTGGCACCGCCGCCACCGCCGATTACGGCTCCGATGGCACCGGCGAAGCCACCGACGACGACCCCGGCGGGCCCGGTAGCAAGCAACGCCAATCCGGCGCCCAATCCGGCGCCGACGACGCCGCCAGGCAACCCGGTGGCGGCATGCACCGCCTGGGCGAAAGCCGACACCAGGCCGACGGGGGAAACGAAGCGAGGGGTGATGGTGACAAATTGGGTGGTCACCACACCGACTACGTTCACCCCCTGTCCCCCCCCAATCTGATTGACGGTTACAATGACCCCGGCCAGCGCAGCCAATGCCACAGCGGCGACGGGCGCGAAGGGCGCGGTACTGCCGGCGACGGCTCCGGCCGCACCGGATACGTTGTTCGCTTCTTCATTGCTGAGCTCTACCTGCCAAACGAGTCCGCTTACGCGAAAGTGCGGCATAGATAACCTCCATTGCGGTGGATTGATACATGAAGGGGGTTGCAGGTTACACCGGATGTTTGTCTGTTGCGGTAATGACTTGTGTTGATTCTAACTATTACGGCCTGCTTGTGGCGGATCTGGCTTCGTGGTGGACGGGGAGGGAATGCGGGTAATCGGAATTAGGGCGGGGGTTGAGGGGCCCCGCCCGCGGGCGGTCTCACTGGTTACCAAGTAAGGCGGAGAGTGAGTTGGAGGTTCCTGGGGGTGTTGTTGGAGAAGCGGGTAAGCAGGATGCCGGTGTTGCTATCAGGGACCTGCAAGCCGGGGTTGTTGAGGATGTTGAAGAAGTCGACGTTGAGACGAGCGATGACGCGTTCGGTGATGGGGATGGCCTTGAACAGGGAGGAGTTCAGGGTGAAGACCCAGGGTGCCGGGAGGAACTGATTGCGCCAGGGATGGAGATTGGTGTTCAGCGTGGTCTGCTGCATGGCGCCGTTATTGAGGCGGACGAAGACCGTGTTGGTTTCGTAGAAGCGGGCGTTGGGGTCGGCCGGGTTGGGGGTGGCCGGCGTTGGGAAGACGGGTTGGCTAGAGGGTGTGTAGGACGTGGGAACGCCCATGACGCCGTTAGGCACGCCGTTAGCGGCGGTGGAGTTGACGCGGTTGGCCGGGATGTAGCCGTTGTAGTAGAGCCAGCCGTCGAAGCAGACGCCGGAGCGGCAATCCTGGACGGGGACGTTGCGGTTGTTGACCTGGATATTGCCGAGGGAGCCCCAGTTGCCGGTGCCGATGGCGAAGTAGCGGGAGAAC
>JAEUQF010000357.1 GCA_016789745.1 Bryobacterales bacterium | reverse complement strand
TGTAGTGGAGAAACATGCCCCGGTTACGCAGTAGGCTCCTCCTGATTCTGGTGGCGGGACTCTGCCTGGCACAGAGTTCCTCCGACCTGCTGACACCGGCCATCCGCCGCGTGGGCGACAAACTCGCCTGCCTGTGCGGCGCCTGCAAAAACACGGTTGCCACCTGCCAGATGCTTGGCTGTCACTATTCGTCTCCAGCCCGCGAGCGCATCGCGAAACTGCAGGCTGACGGCATGAGTGACGATGCCATCATCGACGATTTCGTAAAGCGCGAGGGCAAACGCGCCCTCGCCACGCCGCCCACCGAAGGCTTCCACCTTCTGGGTTGGGTGATGCCTTTTGACGCCATTGCCATCGGCTTGGCGGCCATCTATTGGTTCATCAAGCGCTACCAGAAGCCCGCGGCCGCAGCTCCGGCCGCCGTCGATCAGGCAGCGCTCAGCCGCTACCATGACCAGATCGAAGACGATCTGGCCAAGCTGGAATAACGTCCATGCTCTATGTCGCCGCAGTACTCCTCATCACCGGCGCTCTTCTGTTCACCTTATATATTCGCGAGCAGGATCTGCCGGTAGTCGAAGCTGTCTCCCCGTACGCCCACCTGGAAGACCGCAAAGCCCAGATCTACGAGAATCTCCGCGATTTACTGTTTGAGTTCCGTGTCGGCAAGTTATCAGATGCCGACTACCAGAAGACAAAACTCGAACTGCAAGTCACGGAGGTTTTCGTAAATCTGAGCCTTGCGGTCTTCCAGATGCGCGTAAGGAGAGACGGCTTCGACTACCGGCAGATCCTGCTCGCGGATGTAGAGGGTGAACAGAAGAGCGCCGGTGATAAGGAGTACTGCGGCGACATAGAGCATGGACGTTATTCCAGCTTGGCCAGATCCTTTTCGATCTGGTCATGGTAGCGGCTGAGCGCAGCCTGATCGACGGCGGCCGGAGCGGCAGCCGCGGGTTTCTGGTAGCGCCGGATGAACCAATAGATAGCCGCCAGGCCAAGGGCGATAGCGGCAAAAGGCATCACCCAACCCAAAAGGTGGAAGCCTTCGGTGGGCGGCGTGGCGAGGGCACGTTTGCCCTCACGTTTCACGAAATCATCGATGATGGCATCGTCACTCATGCCTTCGGCCTGCAGTTTCGCAATGCGCTCGCGGGCCGGAGACGAGTAATGGCACCCAAGCATCTGGCAGGTGGCGACCGTGTTCTTGCAGGCGCCGCACAGGCAGGCGAGTTTGTCGCCCACGCGGCGGATGGCCGGTGTCAACAGGTCGGAGGAACTCTGCGCCAGGCAGAGTCCCGCCACCAGAATCAGGAGGAGCCTACTGCGTAACCGGGGCATGTTTCTCCACCACACCGACCGTTTCGGTGCGCAAGTATTGCATCTTCACCTTGGGCGGCACCAGGCAGACCAGGGTGCCGAAGATGAGCACGTAGAAGCCCACCCAGATCCACGTAACCAGCGGGAATACGTAGCTCTGGATAATGGCGAGGTTCTTGCCGTCATTGGTAACGCCGGCAAAGTTCAGATACAGATCTTCGTTGAGGCGGCGGCGGATGGCGACTTCCGAAGTGGGCTGGCGGCTGGCCTTGTACATGCGCTGTTCCGGTTCCAGCGTGCCGATGTGCTTGCCGTTTACTTCGATGTCGACCAGGGCTTTGCGCCAGGAGTAGTTCTCGTTATCGCCATCGAGCAGGTCGCGGATCTTCAGGTCGTAGCGACCGATGGTGAACTTGTCGCCAACGCGCACATCGTGCGTGCCGTCCTTGTTGAAGGCGGCTCCGGTGAATCCGATGAACAGCATCACCATGGCGAGGTGCACAATGTAGCCGCCGTAGCGGCGCGTGTTGCGGTGCGTCAGTTCGACCGCCGCCATCAGCAGGTTCTGCTGGGTGCGCTTGGAGATGGCCCTTGAACCCTTGTAAAACTCGATCAGGATGGTGGCCGTTACAAAGGCGCAGAGGCCAAGCGACACCGTGGCGTAGAAGTGACGGACACCGCCGATGACCAGGCCGGCCATTACGGCGAGACCAACAACGCTGGGGATGAGGAATGCCTTCTTCAGCGATTCAATCGACGAGCGGCGCCACGCGATCAGCGGCCCGACGCCGGTAAGCAGCATCAGGAACAGGCCGATGGGCACATTGACGCGGTTATAGAACGGCGCGTCGACGCTGATCTTTTCGCCGGTGACCGCTTCGGAGATGACCGGGAAGATGGTGCCCCACAGCACCGCAAAGCAACTGGCCAGCAGGATGAGGTTGTTGAACAGGAAGCTGGACTCTCGCGAGATGACGCTTTCCAGTTGCGCTTCGGACTTCAGGTAATCCAGGCGATCGAGGATCAGATAGATGACCGCGGCGATACCGCAGGCGAGGAAGATGACGAAGTATTTGCCGATGGGGGACTGGGCAAAGGCGTGTACGGAACCCACAATGCCGGAGCGGGTGAGGAATGTGCCGAAGATGCAGAGGAAGAAGGTGCTGGAGATGAGCACCATGTTCCAGACCTTCATCATGCCCTTCTTTTCCTGCATCATGACCGAGTGCAGGAAGGCGGTGGCGGTGATCCAGGGCAGCAGCGACGCATTCTCTACCGGATCCCAACCCCAGTACCCGCCCCAGCCGAGCACCGCGTAGGCCCAACCGGCGCCGAGCAGAATGCCCGTGGATTGGAAGCCCCAGGTGATGATGGTCCAGCGGCGGGTGGTGTGGATCCAGGCATCGCCTGCCTGCCGTGTGATCAACGACGCGATCGCGAAGGCGAACGGGATGGTGAAGCCCACATAGCCGAGGTACAGCATCGGCGGGTGGATGGCCATGGTCCAGTACTGCAGCAGCGGGTTCAGGCCTTGTCCGTCCGGAACCTCGGTGACGCCTTTGCCGACGGCCAGCACCTGAAAGGGGTTCTCGGGGAAGGCGATGAGGAACAGGAAGAAGGCCTGGACGGTCATCAGTATGCCGATGACGTATGGCATCATATCCTGGAACTTACGGCGGTTGGTGAAAACGACCAGTGCGGAGTAGGAAGAGAGGATCCAGGCCCAGAGCAGCAGCGACCCTTCCATGCCGCCCCACCAGGCCGAGAACTTGTACAGGATCGGCATGGCGCGATTGCTGTGGCTGGCGACATAAGACAGCCGGAAGTCGCCTATGATGAGTGCGTAGACCAGCATCGCCGACGCGGTGGTGAGGAGAAACCAGATGGCGTAGACCGCTCGCTCTCCGCTAACTACCAGTTTGGGCTTGCGTTTGACTTTGCCGGTGACCGATGCGAGGACCGCATAGATGGCAAAACAGAAGGCGAGCAGGATGGCGATGGCGCCAATGTTCTCCATGAGATCTCCTCAAATAGCGGAAAGCGGGAAGGCTTGCGAAACTACGATTGACGATCGGCGGCGCCGTACGAATTTGCAGGTTTCTGGCCGCCACCCGGTTTGGCTTCATACTTGGATGCGCATTTGGCCTGAATGCGGCTGGCTTTGAACACACCGTCCTCGCCCAGGCGGCCATCGGCAACGGCCTGCGCACTGTCGCGGAAGGTATCGGGCAGGGGGTCGGATCCGGTGTAGATAACTTTCAGGGTCTTCGATTCCTGGGTGAGCAGGAACTCGACTTCCTTACCTTTGCGGACAATGGAGCCGGGCGCGACGTCGCCGGCGACGCGCAACCGCTTGGCACGCGCTTCGTCTTTCATTCCATCGAGTTCGGCAACGGTCTTGTAGTAAGTCTTCGTTTCGTTGACGCCGCTGAAGCCGAGCCAGGCAAGCGTGCCGACGATGATGGTCATGAGGCCGCCGAACTTAACGTAGGTGTTCATGGGTACCAGTTTCCCTCGAAGTCTCAGTATAGCCCCGGGATTCGGAGGGGTTTGCAAAAAGTTGTCACCGGTTGTCTTTCGCGGCAATCCTGGACGAGGCAGAGCCGATGCGGTATGCCACGTTGCCCCGCAACGTTGCGGCCTGCTTCCGGTTAAACCCGAGCCGTCCGCGCTGTAGTTCACGAAACTCGGCTATGGCCCCAGGGACACGCCAGAGGCTTGGGCACACCCCGTTCGACCGCCAGGCCACGTGGGTATCGGTGAGGAGGCCGTTGCCTCCGGGCGCACAGCCAGCCGTTGGCGGGCGGAGAAGCCTGTTGGGGAAGTACACCATGCCGTGGCCGAGCACGGGACGTGTGCTGGCGGAATGCTGCGCGCGTTCTTCGACGCGCCACAGTTCCTCGCCGGTGAACGGATCATAACTATAGGCCGCCCTGGCGCCGAGGCTGATCATTTCCCAGCGGCCATTGCCGGCTGACACTTCGATGTCGGCAGGAATGGGCAGCGCCCATGGCCACCGGAAGCGGCTCTCTTGTCGGAGGTTGTTGCCGGAGCCAACGGTATGTACGGGCGGCGTTGGCCACCGGCTTTGCGCCAACAGAACGGTGGCCGCCAGCAGAATTCAGGCAGCGAGGCACCCGTTGCGTTCGGCCCACAGTGCATCGTTCGCCGCCGCGCGGTTCAGCAGTATCAGCAGATGCCGGAAGCCAGATCTTCCCCAGAAGGTAACGGACTAGCGATCGACTCAGGCCAAAGCCTGTCTCACGATATTGCCATGAACATCGGTGAGGCGGAAATCGCGCCCCTGGAACTTGAAGGTGAGCCGTTTGTGATCCACACCCAGGCAATGCAGGAGCGTGGCATTGATGTCGTGCGTGGAGATGGGATCCTGGGTGATGTTGTAGCTGAAGTCATCGGTTTCGCCGATGGTGATACCGCCCTTGACGCCCCCGCCGGCCAGCCAGATGGAGAAGCAGCGGGGGTGATGGTCGCGCCCGTAGTCCTCGGGCGTGAGGCGGCCTTGGGAATAGACGGTGCGGCCGAACTCGCCGCCCCAGATTACGAGCGTTTCGTCCAGCAGGCCGCGTTCCTTCAGATCGGTGAGGAGCGCGGCGGTGGGCTGATCAGTGTCGCGGCACTGGCCGGCGATTTGTTTGGGGCAGCGGGAGTGCTGATCCCAGCCTCGGTGAAACAGTTGGATGAAGCGGACACCGCGCTCGGCCAGACGCCGTGCCAGGATGCAGTTGGCGGCGAACGAGCCGGGCTTGCGCGCATCGGGGCCGTAGCGGTCGAGCAGCGCGGCGGGCTCTTTGGAGAGGTCGGTCAATTCCGGGACCGAGGATTGCATGCGATAGGCCATCTCATACTGCGAGACGCGGGTTTCGATCTCGGGGTCGCCGAAGGTATCGGCGTTGCGGCGGTTGAGTTGGGCGAGGTCGTCGAGGAAGCGGCGGCGTGCCTCTGGTGCGACGCCCGGCGGGTTGGAGAGGTAGAGCACCGGGTCAGGCCCGTTGTGGAATTTCACGCCCTGGTAGCGTGACGAGAGGAAGCCGCTGCCCCACAGGCGGTCATACAAGGGTTGATCGCTGGAGGCGCCAAGGGAGATCATGACGACGAACGCCGGCATGTCTTGGTTCTCACTGCCGAGCCCGTAGCTGACCCAGGAGCCGAGGCTGGGGCGACCGGCGAGTTGGAATCCGGTGAGGGCAAACGTGATGGCCGGATCATGATTGATCTGCTCGGTGTGCATCGACTTGATGAGACAGAGATCGTCGGCCATCTTCGCGGTGTGCGGCAGCAGTTCGCTGAAGGCGGCGCCGGATTGGCCGTGACGGCTGAACTTGTAGAGGGATGGGGCGACGGGAAAGCGCGTCTGATGCGCGGTCATGCCGGTGAGGCGCTGGCCGCGGCGAATGGAATCGGGCAGGTCCTGGCCGCGGAACTTCTCGAGGGCCGGCTTGGGATCGAAGAGTTCGAGTTGGGAGGGGCCGCCGGATTGGAACAGATAGATGACGCGCTTCGCTTTGGGGGCGAAGTGCGGGAGTCCGGGCAGGCCCTCGGCTGCGAAGCCATCGCGTGCGAGTAATCCGGCAAGGGCGGTGGTGCCCAGACTGATGCCGGAACGCTTGAAGAAATTGCGGCGAGAGATGGCGAGCGGGAGTGATCCGTTCATTGCTTGGTGATCACCTCGTCGAGATTGAGAATGAGGCTGGCGACCATGGTGTAGGCGGCGAGCGATTCTTTTTCCAGGCCCGGATGCGCGGACTTCGCACCGACACCGAGGAACTCCGCGGCTTCGCGCGGGCGTTGGCGGAAGTAGGCCTGTTGGGACTGCAGGTTGCGGAGCAGGATCTCGCGTTCGGCATCCTTCGGCGCGCGGCCGGTGGCGATGCGCCAGCCATGGGTGACCTGCTGTTGCGGTGTTGTGCCACCTTCGCGCAGCATGCGCTCGGCTAGGACGCGCGCGGCCTCCACGTAGGTGGTGTCGTTCATGAGGTTCAGTGCCTGGAGCGGCGTGTTGGTGCGGGTTTCGCGCACCGTGCAGGCTTCGCGCGCCGAGGCGTCCATTACCTGCATGGAAGGTGGCATGACGGTGCGTTTCCAGAAGGTGTAGAGGCTGCGGCGCCAGAGGCCTTCGCCCTTCTCCTGCGCATAGCCGGTCATGTTGGAGAACAGCATGTCCTTGTAGAGTCCGTCGGGCTGGTAGGGCCGGACGGAGGGACCGCCGGACTTTTCGGCTAGTAGGCCGGAGACGAACAGCGCCTGATCCCGAATCATTTCCGCGGGCAGGCGGAGGCGCGGACCGCGGGCGAGCAGGCGGTTGTCGGGATCGCGCTGGAGCAGGTCGGGGGCGATGATGGAGCTTTGGCGGTAGGTACCGCTCATGACGATGGTCTTCAGCAGAGACTTGACGTTCCAGCCGTTCTGCTGGAACTCGACGGCCAGCCAGTCGAGTAGATCCGGATGCGACGGCCGTTCTCCCTGGGCGCCGAAATCTTCGGCGGTCTTCACTAAGCCAGTGCCGAAGAACATCTGCCAGAAGCGATTCACGGTCACGCGGGCCAGCAGCGGGTTGTCGGCGCTGACCAGCCATTGGGCGAGGCCGAGGCGGTTCCGTGGCAGTTGTGAATCGAAGGCAGGGAGCATGGCGGGAACCTCGCGCTGGACGGGGTCTCCGGGGGCGTCGTAGGCGCCGCGCTTGAGGATGTGGGCCTGGCGCGGCGCAGGGAGTTCCTGCATGACCATGAGCGTGGGCAGGCTGGTTTCCAGCGCCTTCCGCTGGTGTTGCAGATCGAGCAACTGTCGCCACAGGGATTGCAGATCCGGCGATGCGGCGTCTTCGAGATAAGCGTTGCGAAGCTTCAGGCGCTGCGCGTTGGTGCGCTGGGCTTCGGGGATGGCGGCGATCTGTTGGAGCGAGTCGGGGCAGGCAAGGATGCTGATCTGTTCGGCATCCGGGAGTGACTTGAAGATGCGGACTTCGTCAATGGCGCCTTTGAAGCTCCACTCGGGGCCGCCTCCGGCGCCGATGCGCAGGGTCCCGTTGGCGGCAAACTGGCGAAACAGGCGGCCGTTGTTGACCTTGAGCTTCTGCTGCTGGCCGTTCACGTAGATGCGGACTTTGTCGTAAGGCTCCAGGCTGTCGAAGGTGGCCACGACATGCTGCCACTCGCCCACCTTCTGCTTGTCGGCGGTTTCGACGCGGAAGGAATCGTCGGCCCACACGCTGATGAGATTGAAGTGCAGCTTGCCATTGACGAAGAAGAGGCCATAGCCGCGGCCGGAGGGCAGGCCGTCTTTCTTTTCGGCGATACCGTCGCCCATGCGGGTGACGATGGCGCCCGCGTTTTCCGATTCCGGCTGAATCCAGGCAGAGATTGCGAAGCGGTGGCGGAAGTCGTGCACGCGATCGCGGTAGTCGAAGTTGGCGACCTTGCCGGCGTCGAAGGAGATGCTGCCATCAAAGGCCGTGGCTTGGCCGAGTGGGGATGACACGAACTTGGGTGTGCCGCCCTGGAAGCCGGGCGCGGTTTCGTCGAGGGGTTGGTGCAACTCCAGATCCTGCTTCGGGAACCAGTGGCGGGCGGTGCCGGTGATTGTGGATTCCCAGCGTTTTTGGGCAGTGCCGGCCTGCTGTAGTCTGGCGGCGAGTTGTTCGGAGGTCTTGCGAATCTCGGTGTGGAGGCGGGCCATCTCGCGCTGCTGTTCCTGCGTGGGAGCGAAGATCCAGGGCGCGGCGTTGCCGAAGTTATTGAAGCGGCCGTCTTCGGGAATGCTGTTGAAGAAGGCGTAGAGCTGGTAGTATTCCTTCTGCGTGATGGGATCGTACTTGTGGTTGTGGCAGCGCGCGCAGCCCATGGTGAGTCCCAGGAACACCGTGGAGACCGTGTCGACGCGGTCAATCACGTACTCGACGGCGTACTCCTCCGGGACGAGGCCATCTTCGGAGTTGCCGCGATGGTTGCGGTTGAAGGCGGTGGCGATGCGCTGGTCGAGGGTGGGGTTGGGCAGCAGGTCGCCGGCGAGTTGTTCGATGACGAAGCGATCGAACGGCAGGTTGCGATTGAAGGCTTCGATGACCCAATCGCGCCAGCGCCACATCTCGCGTTCGCCGTCCACCTGGTAGCCGTTGGTGTCGGCGTAGCGGGCGGCGTCCAGCCAGCGGAAGGCCATGCGCTCGCCGTAGCGGCTGGAGGCGAGCAGCCGGTCGACGGCGCGCTCGTAGGAGTTGGGCGAGCGGTCGGCAAGGAAGGTGTCGAGTTCGGCGGGAGTGGGAGGAAGGCCGGTCAGGTCGAGGGTGACGCGGCGGAGCAGGGTGGCGCGGTCGGCTTCCGCGGATGGAGTGAGGCCTTCCTGGCGGAGTCTTGCGAGAACGAAGGCGTCGATGGGGGAACCGGCGGCGGTGCCAGGGAGCTTGGGCCGTTTGGGGGCGACGAAGGACCAGTGGCGATCCCAGGTGGCACCTTGCGCTACCCAGGTTTGCAGGCGCTCAATATCCGCAGGCGATAGCTTGCGCCCGGAATGCACAGGAGGCATGAGTAAGCCGGGCTGGCTGGCCGTGATGCGGCGAATCAGCTGGCTCTGTGCGGGCTGACCAGGGACGATGGCGCGGCGGCCGTTGCCGAGGTCGGCTTTCGCGGACGCTTCGTTGTCGAGACGGAGCTTGCTTTTGTTATTGGCTTCATCGGGGCCATGGCAGGCGAAGCACTTGTCGGAGAGGATGGGCAGGATGTCGCGATTGAAGTCGAGGGCGCGCGGGGCGGCGGCCGGCTGTTGCGCAAAGGCCGCTAACGAAAGAGGCAGGCTGAGAACCAAGAACAGCACGGTACGCCTAGTCTATCGAAACACCGCCGCTTTTACTTCTGTTCGATGCGGTAGAGGTGCGTACGCGTGCGCAGGAAGAAGGCCTTGCCAGCAATGGCGGGGGAAGCCAGGAAACCCTCGTCGAGCTTATTCTCACCGATGACCTCGAAGGTGCGGCCGGGCTTCAGTACGGTGGTCTTGCCGTCTTCACTGAAGAACCAGAGCTTGCCGTCGGCGTAGACGGGGGAAGCGGAGTACTCACCACCGATGCGCTGCTGCCAGACCTGTTCTCCCGTTTTCGCATCGACACAACTGGCGATGCCGGTATCGCCGATCATGTAGATGAGATCGTCGACGAGCAGGATGGATGGTTTGTTGGGCACGCCGCGTTTGACGCGCCAGGCGACATGGCTATCGGTGATGAGGCCGTTGCCGCCGGTGCGCACGGCCAGCAGTTGGCCGGCGGAGAAGCCGGTGGGGAAGTACACCATGCCATGGCCAAGGACGGGGCGTGTGCTGGCGGAATGCTGGGCACGTTCTTCGACGCGCCATAGTTCCTTGCCGGTGAACGGATCGTAGCTGTAGGCGGCCTTGGCGCCGAGGCTGATCATTTCCCAGCGGCCGTTGATGCGCTCCACCTGCGGAGTGGCGAAGGCTTTGCGCATGTCGCCTTCGGCGGCAGGCTTGCCGTTCTTATCGAGGTCCTGGAAGTCGATGGAGCGCTTGGTCTGCCAGATGGTCTTCCCGGTCTTCTTGTCGAGGGCCATGACGAACTGCACGTCGCTGCCGTCGAAGTGCATCAGCAGCATGTTGCGGAAGATGACGGGGGAAGAGCCGGCGCCGCGGAAGTGATTGCATTCGATGTCGCGGCGTTCCCAGATGACTTTGAAGGTCTTGGTGTCGATGGCGGCGGTGCCCGCCGAGCCGAAGGTGATGTAGACGCGGCCTTCTTCGATGGCAGGCGTGGGGGAGGCCGGGGTGTTGAAGGCGTGGATGAACTGCGGTTGGGCGACGTCGAAGAGTTTCCAATCCTTGAGAATCTTGCCGGTGTCGCGGTCGAGGCAAAGGACGAACAGTTCGCGGCCGTCCTTGCTGGCGGAAGTGAGCCAGACCTGTTTGCCGTAGACGACTGGGGAAGACCAGCCGCGGTCATGGATGGGCGTCTTCCAGACGATGTTTTCCGATTCGCTCCAGCGTACGGGCAGTCCGCGGGCGTCGGAATGGCCGGTGCCATCGGGGCCGCGGAACTGCGGCCAGTTGTCGGCGGCATGGAGGGCCAATGATGGTGCCAGCAGGAAGGCGGCCAGGATACGCATTGACCGGATTATCTCATTGCTATTTGGCCATGCGCAGTTCGACGCGGACGAGGGCGGGCTTTCCGGCACCTGGGGCGACGCGGTATACGGTTTGGGGCGGCGGTTCTTCCTGCGTCAGCACGCGGGTGCCGCTTTGTCCGGCCTGTTGTTCGGAACGCGTCCAGGCCTTGCCGGCGCCCCCGCTGAGTTCGAAACGCTCCACTTTGCCTTTCCCATCGAGTTCCCATTGCCGGACTTGAGCGGCGGTGAGCTTGATGGCCGATGGGCCGATGGTGATGCCGTCGAGCGGGGCTTCGGAAACGATGACCAGCAGCTCTTCGCCGGTTTGGTCGGGGCGGCTGCGGCGCAGCGTGAAGTAGTTGGGCTGGTCTTCCTGGGCGGGAATTTCGATGAGTTTGCCCGCGGTGACGCGGTTGTCGCCGCCGCGGGTGCGGGTGGTGGGGAAGATAAGGTAGGCGTCGCCTTCCCCGGAGGCGTAGCGTTCGCGGTCGATGACATACAAGTAGCCGGAAGAGCCCGCCTCGATGGAGATGCGGACGCGATCGCCGGCGTTAAGGGCAGTGCCGGAACCGACGCGTTCGGGGATGAGTTCGAGGGTGGATGCCGGCTCCTGGACGAGGATGCGGGCGCCTTGGTCGGCGGCGAGGGCGGGGCGCAGTTTCCAGATGGTAACGCCCACCTGTTTGACGTTGGCGGCGGTAAGGACGGGCGGGGCGCCCACCGGTTGGTAGCGGGGCTTGGGCGCGGCGGCAGGCTTCGCGGCGGCCGGCGCGGGGCGTGCTTTGATGAGGTCTTCAGGGACGATTCCCCGTGTTTGCGCGCCCAGCATTGCGGCGCAGGCGATCCAGAGCAATCGGTTCATAGCGTGACCTCCTTCGTTAGCGATGCTGCAGTTCAACAAGTCCGGCGGCCAAATCCTGTGACGTGCGCAAAGCGAGTTGCGAGCCCGCCACCGGCGCCAGTTTGGATAACAAAGACCGGAGATGAGCCTCCGCGGCAGGATCGGTGACCTTGCCTTGCGACTCCCCGCGCACGGGCGCATCCAATTCAGGCAGAGGGCTAGCTGACCACACCACCCAGAGCCGCTCCTTGCCAGGATTGCGATCGAACACGAACCAGCCGGTGCGCGCTGGCTGGGATACAGCCAGTGGCTTTCCCAGATCGGCCTTCGACGGGTGCAGCACCCAGAGGCGATTGACGCCCGCATCCGGACCGTCGTTGATCAGGTACAGGTATCCTCCGCGCGGCGCGTGGGCAGTGACGCGAAACTTCCAACCTGCCTCGAAGACATCGTGCGGGGATGCGGTGTACGGCTCGCCGGCGGGTTGGCCTTGCTCCATGCGTTGCGCCTCGATGGCGTACTGCATAACAACGGGAGCCTCCGGGGGCTGCTGCGACGTAGGAATAGCAAGCCACGCGGCCACGGCCAGCAGCGCGGAGACGGCGGCACCAACCAGCACCGGCCTACGGTTGGGAGCAACGGGAGCGGGTTGCAGGGCGCGGGTGAGCGACGCCACAACTTCGTCCATGGATTGCGGACGTTCGGCGGGCTTCTTGCGCAGGCAGCGTTCGATGAGAGCCAGCACTTCGGCGGGCGCATGCGGATTGCGCTGGGCGGCGGGCACCGGTTCTTCCATGGCGATCTGCACAAGCGTGGCGGAGGCCGAACGTGCCTGAAACGGCCGGGTGCCGCAGACCAGTTCATAGAGGATGACGCCGAAGCTGAAGATGTCGGAGCGGGCGTCGGCAGTGTCGCCCTTGGCTTGTTCGGGAGACATGTAGGCGGGTGTGCCGAGCACGTCGCCAAGCCCGGTGAGGGCTTCGGTGATGGGGGCATCGGATTCGCGCGGGGCGGTCTGTTTGGCGAGACCGAAGTCGAGGACTTTGACCTGGCCTTCGCGGGTAACCATAATGTTGCCGGGCTTGAGGTCGCGATGCACGATTCCAGCGGCGTGGGCCTTGGCGATCGCACCGGCGGCCTGGCGCGCGTATTCGAGCAGTTCGGGCAGCGGGCGGTGTTCCTGCTGCAGGGCGTGATGGAGGGTGCGGCCCTCGACGTACTCCATGGCGATATAGTCCATACCCTCCGCCGAGCCGAAATCGTAAATGATGACCACGTTCGGGTGGTTGAGGGCGGATGCCGCCTTGGCTTCGCGGGCGAAGCGTTTGCGGTCGGTATCACGGACGGTGTCGCGTGAGATCACCTTCAGGGCAACGACCCGCTGCAGGCGCGTATCGACGGCTTTGTAGACGGTGCCCATGCCGCCTTCGCCGATGCGGCTTTCCATACGGTAGTGGCCGAGCACCTGAGGCACACCGGGCGTGGTGCCGGCCGGCAAGGTGGCGAGGTTGGCGGGTTGATCGAGGATTGCGGGTTCACCGGAGGCGGCTAGCAGGGAGTTCACTTCGCGGAGAAGGGCGGGGTTGCCATCGCAGGCCTTATCGACGAAGGCTTGCCGCTGGTTGGGAGGCAGATCGAGAGCCTGTTCCAGGACCATACGCACGCGTGCCCATTCCCCGGGCCTTGTGTCGAGCGGGTCCTGCATGACTGGACAATGTACCACAGGGCTCTGGGAAACCATCACCGCGGCAGTCATTGTCGTTTTTGCTGCTCCTTCCAAAGAGTGGAGCGTAACGGGGCGGGAAATCGTATCAGGAATTTTCAGCGGGGTTGGCGTTTCATCTCGCGGATGAGCCAGGCGCGGGCGGAGGCCCAACCGCGGTTGACGGAAGCGACGGAGGTGCCAAGGACATCGGCGGTTTCGGGAACCGTCAAGCCGGCAAAGAAGCGCAGTTCGACGATGCGGGCCTGTTGCGGATCAAGATTGGCGAGGCGGAGGAGGGCGGCATCAAGAGCGATGATCTCGAAGTTGTGGGTATCAACGGCAGCGTCGAGTTGTTCGTTGAGGACGAGAGTGATGTCGCCGCCGCCGCGCTTTTCGGCCACGCGGGCGCGGGCGTGGTCGACGAGGATGTGGCGCATGACGCCGGCGCTGACGGCGAAGAAGTGGGCGCGGTCCTTCCAGTCGGCATCTTTGGCGGCAACCAGGCGCAGGTAGGCTTCATGGACCAGGTCGATACTGGACAGGCTATGATCGGCGCGTTCGCGGCGAAGGAACAGACGGGCGCGCTGGTGAAGGTCGTCGTAGACGAGTGGGGTAAGCTCGGCGAGGGCGGAGGCATCGCCGCCGGCGTAGCGCCGGAGGATGGCTGTTAGGTCGGCGTCCGCCATGGCCATTGATTATAACGGCCTGCGTGTCCAAGATAAGACATGCGGACCGTTTGCGTGTTGTTCTCTTTTGCTCTCTTGCTCTGTTCTTCTTCGGCCGCGCAGAAACTGAAGAAGTTTCAACCCCTGCCGGCGGCGATGGAGAATCCCGCCAATCCTCTTACTGATGACAGGATCCGGTTAGGCCGGATGCTCTACTTTGACCCGCGGCTATCGCTGAGTAAGGCGGTGTCGTGCAATAGCTGCCATCCGCTGGATCGGTACGGCATGGATGGCACCGCCGTATCCACTGGGCACAAGCAGCAGAAAGGGGGACGCAACGCACCGACGGTATACAACGCGGCGGGGCATGCGTCGCAGTTCTGGGATGGGCGTGCGAAGGATGTGGAAGAGCAGGCCAAGGGGCCGATTCTCAATCCGATCGAGATGGCGATGCCCTCGGAGGCGGCGGTGCTGGAGGTGTTGCGCGGCATTCCCGGCTATGTAGAAGCTTTCCGGAAAGCCTTTCCAGGCGAGGCGGAACCGCTGACTTACGACAACGTGGGGAAGGCGATCGGCGCGTTTGAGCGGAAACTGGTGACGCCTGCGCGATGGGACCGTTACCTGGCGGGAGAGAAGGATGCGTTGACGCCGGCCGAGAAGAAGGGCTTCGATAGGTTCTATGCGGTGGGCTGCGTGGATTGCCACCAGGGGGCGTACGCGGGCGGGGGAGAGGCTTACAAGATCCTTGGGATCGAGAAGACCTACGAGCCGAACAAGGACATGGGGCGCTTCAACGTGACGAAGGTGGGTACGGACCGGTATGCGTTCAAGGTGCCGTCGTTACGGAACATTGAGAAGACCGGGCCCTATCTGCATGACGGCACGATCGCGACGTTGGAGGAGTGCGTGCGGCTGATGGGGACGTATCAGTTGGGCAAGCGGCTGAGCGATGGGGAGGTGACGTCGATTGTGACGTGGTTGAAGTCGCTGACCGGAGAGTTGCCCGCCGAGTACATCCGCGCACCCGCGTTGCCGAAGTGATAACGTAATGCGGCATGGTTGCCGCCGCTCTTTGTTTGACGATTAGCGCCTGGGCGCAGTATCAAGTGGTGCCGGATTGGCCAAATGCGCCGCGGAGCGCGGCAGGCACGCCATCGGCGTGGAATCTGATCCAGGTGCCGGGGGTGGCGGTGGATAAGCAGGGCGATGTGCTGGTGCTGCATCGTGGCGCGCATCCGGTGATGGTGTTCGATGCGAAGGGCAAGCTGCTGCGGACGTGGGGGGATGGCCTGTTCAGCGAGGGCAAGGTGATGGCGGTGGCGCCGGGGGATCGTGCCGCGGGGGCGTCGGCCTATTCGGCGGTGTATGGCCCGGCGGGGTGTACGGCCTGCGGTGTGCATGCGGTGCGCGTGGACAACGCGGGCAACACCTGGGTTGTAGATGCGACGGCGCACGTGGTGTACAAGTTCGGTGCGGATGGCAAGGTGCTGCTCCAGTTGGGGCAGAAGGGGAAGCCGGGGCTGAGCCGCACGAACTTCAATCTGCCGACGGATGTGGCATTCGCGGCGAATGGCGATATCTATGTGAGCGATGGCTACGGCAACCCGCGGGTGGTGAAGTATGGGCGCGATGGCAGGTATCTGTTGGAGTGGGGCAAGCGCGGATCGGGGCCGGGCGAGTTTCAATTGCCGCACAACGTGGTGGTGGATGCGAGCGGGCGGGTGTATGTGTCGGATCGGGATAACCGGCGCGTGCAGGTGTTCGACGGCAACGGCAAGTTCCTGAGCGAGTGGCGTGACACCGGCGGTGTGTCAGCCTTGGCGATCACGGCGGAGCAGCAGATCTGGACCGGAGGTGTGTTGCGGGATCTCACCGGTAGGGCGCTGGCGAAGATCGCGACCGATGTGGGCACGGCGCACGGGATGGCCGTGGGCGCCGACGGTGCGGTGTATGTGGGCCAGTTGAACGGGGCGGTGCAGAAGTTCGTGAAGCGCTAGATTCAATCCAGCAGCGCCGTAGCCGGCACGCGTTCGTGCAACAGCAGTTCGGTGGCTTTCACATGTGGGTCGGCATGGAAGTAGGTCTGGAAGACGTTGTCATAGAGCAGATTGACGACGGCCATGAGGCTCATGCCTTCGTGATGGGCCATCCAACTACGGATGATGGCGCTGCCGGCGTGGCTGTAGTCGATGGCTTCATAGAAGCCGTAGCGGCCGATCCAGCCGAAGTCGGACATGGTGCGGAGGTTGGCGAGAGCGGCGCCCGGGTCAAAGGGCAGGGCCAGGAAGGTGGCGTAGGGCGCGATGGCGAGCGTCTCGGGCATGTCGGGCTTCATGGCGATGTTGGGAACGCCCAGAGCGGTGTAGGCGTAGTCGTCGCCTTCACCCAGGTGCGCGCATTCGGAGATACCCCAGGGAATGCCTTTGCGGCGGGCATAGTCGCGATGGACGCGGACCACGGCTTCCATGCTGCGCTGCATGATGGTGTCGGGCGAATGCCGCATCCACAGGGAGGGCATGAGGTACTCGAACATGGTGCCGGTCCAGGAGGCCAGCAAACGGTCGCCTCCGTAGGGGATCTGGCGGCGGTCCAGATGGAACCAGCTTTGTTGGGGGATGTCGCCCTTGGCGATGGCGATGAAGCAGGCGGTGCGAGCTTCGGAGGCAAGGATGTCGTAGCCGGAGCGCTCCAGTTGGCCGGTACGCGCGTCGTAGCCGACGGAGAGTACCTTGCGGCGGGGATGGAAGAGGAAAGCGAAGTCCATGTCGCGGACCAGAAGGCGGCAGCGGTCGGCGAGTAGGTTGAGGTCCGTGGCGTGATCGGCGTGATCGCGGGCGAAGGCGAGGGCCGCCTGGCGGGTGACCCAGAGCGCGGCGGCGAGGTTGCCGCTATCGACGGTGGAGACGAAGGCCGGCTCAAGGATGGCGAGGCTACGCGAGTCATACCAGTTGAAGATGTGGCCGTTGTGTTTTTCGAGCCGGTCGATGGTGTCGAGTGTGGCGGCGGTTTGGGTGGCGAAGTCGGCAGGGGGAAGCAAGCCGAGGTGGACGGCGGCGACGCGCGCCGTGAGCAGCATGCCAAGGTTGGTGGGGGACAGGGCGTGGGCGATCCGCCCTTCTTCGCGCACGTTATCGGGTACCAGCCAGTGGTTTTCCTGGTTGCTGTGATCGCGGAAGTAGAACCAGGTGCGTTCGGCGCAGTCGCGAAGGAAGTGCAGGTCGGCGTCCTTGAGCTTGCGATTGACGACGCGCGGCTGGCGGTTCAGCCATAGCGAGATCCAGCGGGAGAAGAACCAGCAGAGTAGAACAGGACCGGCGACGGCGAGGGCCCAGGGGCGCACGTACCAGACGAGGAGTCCGATCACCGCGGCCAGTGCGGGAGTCCAATCGAGATAGATGTCGACGGCGGCGCGGCGGCGGGCCTGGGTCTCGGCCTCGGCGGCGGTCTCCCATTCGAGCAGTTTGCGGCGGGTGACGAAGACGCGGAGGACGGAGCGCACGATGGCGTCGATGGAGAGCATCGACTGGTGGAGGAGGAAGATGAAGTTGAGCGCGGCCATGGCGAGGCCTTCGAGGGCGGCGTCGCCGGTTTCGTGGAACCAGATGGTGAGCGCCTTCCAGCGGGTCCAGGGGGCGCGCCAGATGGAGAAGGCCAGGCTGGAGTAGACGGGCATCAACAGGAGGGCGAGGCTGGCGGCGGTCCAGTGGCGTTCACCGCCGGGCAGGTAGAGCCAGCCGGCGACGAATAGAAGCAGGGTTGCCGGTTCGATGAGGCTGCGGCGGAGGTTGTCGAGAATCTTCCAGCGCGAGATAACGGTGAGCGGGTTCTGCTGCCAGCGGCCGTGCAGGTCCATGACCTGGGGCAGCAGCCAGCGGAGGATCTGCCAATCGCCACGCACCCAGCGATGTTTGCGGCGGCTATAAGCGCTGAAGTGCGACGGGTAGTCGTCAATCAGTTCGATGTCGCTGACGAGGCCGGCGCGGGAGTAGGCGCCTTCGATGAGGTCGTGACTGAGGAGGGCGTTTTCCGGGAAGCGAGTACGCAGGACCTGGTTGAGGGTGTCGACTTCGTAGATGCCTTTGCCGGTGAAGATGCCTTCGCCGAACAGATCCTGGTAGACGTCGGAGACGGCGCGGGTGTAGATATCGAAGCCGGTCTGGCCGGAGTAGAGGGCGGCGAGGTGACTACGCGAGGCGGAATGGACGCTGACGCCGATGCGCGGCTGGAGGATACCATAGCCTTCGACAACCATGTTGGTGGTGGGGTCGATGATGGCGCGGTTGAGCGGATGGGCGATGGCGCCGATGAGTTTGCCGGCCGAATCGCGGGGCAGTTCGGTGTCGGCGTCGAGGGTGATGACGTAGCTGGCGCGGAGAAGGCGATCCGACTGGCCGCATTTGACAGGGAATGGGTCGTGACCACCGCGCAGGAAGAGGTTGAGGTCGAGGAGTTTGCCGCGCTTGCGTTCCCAGGCCATCCAGATGCCTTCCGATTCGTTGTAGACGCGCTGGCGGTGAAGCAGGCAGAAGGGCTGGTGATCGGGCGTGCCGTGGATGCGGTTGAGGGCTTCGATGCCTTCAAGGGCGACGTCGACGAGTTGATCGCGGGCATCGGTGGGGCGGTCGGAATCGGGCGGATCGCTGAGAAGGACAAAGAAGAGGTTGGGGTCGCGATTGGCGAGGAAGCGAATCTCCATGTCCTGGATAAGGTCGCGGACCTGAAGTTCGTTGAGGAGCAGCGCAGGGACGGCAACGACGGTGGTGCATTCCTCGGGGATGCCTTCGGTGAAGTCGAGTTTGGGTAGGGGACGCGGGCCGGCGAGCGCCGTGGCGAGGTTGTTCATCAGGTCGACGGCGGCCTGCGTGGCGGGCAGGATCAGGAGTAGGAAGCCGGCCAGCAGAGGGGTCCAGGTGCCGAGCGGGCTGAGAAGCAGGACGACGATGAGGAAGGTGGTGAGTTCGATGCCGCCGAGATAGAAGGCAGTGGGGTTATCGCGAATGGTTTCGAGGAGGGCGGTGCGAAGGGGGCGGCGGTAGCCAACCTCGCGGCGGAGTTTGGCAAGGCCCCGGTCGATGAGGTAGAAGCCGACGTGGCGCTGGCGCGGGCGGACCCGGTCTTCGCAGAGACCGATGGCCTGTTGGGCGACGTCCCGCTCCGGCTTGCCGGAATGTTTGGCGAGATCGGAGACAGCGCGGCGATAGATGTCGCGGGTATCGTCATCCATGCGGTGATAGGCGGCGGCGGGATCGCGGGAGAGGGTGGCTTCGACGAGGCTGGTCTGTTCGAAGACATCCTTCCACGGGGTTTCGTTGAGGTGGCGAAGACTGGTGACGAGGTTGCTCCAGCCATCGGGGGCGCTGGCGGCGAGGCGTTCGAGCAGCACGAAGACAAGAGCCGGGCGGAGGGCCCAGAGTTCTCCCATCTCAAGTTCGGCCACGCGCTGGTAGCCATGGAGGAAGGCGATCAGGGCGGCATCGTCGAAGCGGTTGTCGCAGGCGTTGAGGAACTGCGTGGCCAGGATGTAGACGCGGGGTTTCGGGGGGGCGGCGACGGCGGGCAGTTCGCGGAGGGCGCGGCCGAGGTCGGCGGTGTGCTTGCGGGCGCCGCGCAGCAGCAGGAGGTTGTCGAAGATCCACTGACGCGCGGGGCTGGGATCGAGGCGGGCGTTGGCGATGATGCGCGATTCGAGGGCGGCGCCATCGGTGGGAAAGCGGACGCCGGGGCGGGGAGTGCCGTTGGTTTGCGCGGCTTGTTCGCCCTGCGTTTCGAGGTCCTGGTGAAGAGCCTGTTCCTGGGGAATCATCGGTAGCTGGAAGCCTGGAGTTCGAACATTTCGGCGTAGTGGCCGCCGTGCGCGATCAACTGGGCGTGGTTGCCCTGTTCGGCGATGCGGCCATCCTCAAGGACGACGATGCGGTCGGCCATGCGGACGGTGGAGAAGCGGTGTGAGATGAGCAGGGCCATCTTACCGGTAGTGAGTTCGGCGAAGCGCTGGAAGACCTCGTATTCGGAGCGTGCATCGAGGGCGGCGGTGGGCTCATCGAGGATGAGCACCTGAGCGTCACGGAGGTAGGCGCGGGCGAGGGCGATCTTCTGCCATTCGCCGCCGGAGAGGTCGACACCACCCTCGAAGCGGCGGCCGAGGAGTTGGTCATAGCCTTTGGGCAGGCGGGCTATAAGGGGTTCGGCGAGGCTTTTGCGGGCGGCGCGGCGGATCTCCTCGTCGTCGAGGTGGTCGATGCGGCCCACGCCGATGTTCTGGCGGACGGACATTTCGTAGCGCATGAAGTCCTGGAAGATGACGCCGATCTCGCGGTGGAGGTCTTCCTGGTTGTAGTCGCGGAGGTCGACGCCGTCGAGCAGGATGCGGCCGGCGGTGGGGTCATAGAGGCGGGTGAGGAGCTTGACGATGGTGGTCTTGCCCTGGCCGTTCTGACCGATCAGGGCGATGCGTTCGCCGGGCTCGAGGGTGAAGTCGAGGTTATTGAGGACCAGGCGCTCGGTGCCGGGATAGGTGAAGGAGACGCGTTCGAAGCGGAAGCCGGTCTGGATGGGGCGCGGCGCGGGGATGGCGTTGGGCTTGGAGGCGATCTTCGGGCCGACTTCGAAGAAATCGACGAGGTCTTTGAGGAAGAGCGACTGATCGGCGATGGAGGAGAAGGTAGCGAAGATGGTTTGGATGTTGCTGCTGGCACCGGCGATGGCGCCGGCGAGGAACTGGAGGGAGCCCCAGGTGAGGTCGCCTTGGACGGTGCGGTAGATGACGTAGGCATAGGCGCCGTAGTAGCCGGCGCTGCTCAACAGCGATAGCGCGGCGCCGGCCCAGAGGCGGCGTTTGGCAAGGGCGACGTTCTGGTCGTAGAGGTTGTTGGCAAGACGGGCGTATTCGCTGGTGATGAAGGGGCTGAGCCCGAACAGCTTTAGTTCCTTGGCGGATTCCTTACTGGCGCCGAGGACACGGAGATAGTCGAGTTGGCGGCGCGTGGGGGTCTGGCGGATGTTGAGCGAGTAGCCTTCGAAGGCGAAGTGGCTTTCGCCGAGGAAGGCGGGGACCACGGCGATGACGAGGAGGGCGAGCAGCCAGGGGGAGAACCAGAACACGCCCAATGAGAGGCTGATGGCGGCGATGGCCTGTTGCAGGATGGCGCCGAGGGCCTGGATCATGGCGATGCGGTCGGTTGCCTGGACGCGGGCGCGTTCGAGCTTGTCGTAGAAGACGGGATCTTCGTAGGAGGCAAGGTCGAGGCGGGAGGAGTGTTCGATGACACGTACGCTGACGTGGCGGGTGAAGCGGTCGGCCAGGAGGGAATCGAAGTAGCCGATGGTACGGCCCAACACAGCGCCGGCGGCGGCGAGGGCGAACTCCAGAAACACGAGCCACCAGAAGTTTTCGGGTAGTGCTTCGCCTTGGAAGCGGGCTTGCACGGCGTCCAGAATCCACTTGGAGACCGTGAGCATGGCGATAGGGATCAGCGCCGCCGCAAGACGGCAGAGGAGGCCGCCGGAGACCACGGCGGGTCCGGAGGCCCAGACGATGCGCACAAGGGGCGGGATGCTGGAGAGGG
Source organism: Bryobacterales bacterium (assembly GCA_016789745.1). Classification (GTDB taxonomy): domain Bacteria; phylum Acidobacteriota; class Terriglobia; order Bryobacterales; family Bryobacteraceae; genus CADEFT01. Next base: position 11,518 of record JAEUQF010000357.1, on the reverse strand, counting down.
CTTTGATACGTTCGCGCCAGGCATCCCCGAAGGTAGCGGGTGATGATTCGGCCATGAGGCAGACGCCATTAGAGGGTGGGTGTGCTGGGTGCTGTTACCGGGGAGTTTAGAAGGTGTGAATGGCTGTACAGCCGTACTCTTTGAGAACGCCGAGGAGCAGGAACAGGGCGAGGATGGCGAGCAGGAGGTATTTGACAGTGCGGCGGCGGGATGCGGCTTGCCGCGCGACGGGGCTGGCAGGATTCCAGAGGCGATGGCGGTTACGGTCGAGCATCGCCTGGGAAAACTGTCGATTGACGAACGTATAGTCATGGTGTTCGGGCTCAAACATGGCGGAGAGGTCAGTGGTCCAGTGCACCATGCGGCTGACGGAGGTGGGTGGGGAGAGGGCAAAGCGTTCGGTCTCATTCCAGGCAGCGCGGAGGCTGAGCAGGGCGATGGCGGCGAAGAAAGCAAGCACGGCACCGAAGGCCAGGATACCGATGGGGTCGGGTTTGAGGAGATTGCGCAGGAAAGCCGGAGCAACCAGAGAGAACATGACCGAAGCGCCGATTACCGCAATGATCAGGAAAGAACGGAAGCAGAGCAGCAGGCGGGCGGGCAGGGACCAGACTTTACCTTCCGTGTGGTGCCGTTGGAGGCAGTTGGAGCAGACCGGGACGCGCAGTCGGGTGGCGGTGTAGCGAGTGTTGCCATCGTCATCGTAGGTGTCCACCCGAGCAAGGGTGGTTCGGGCGGAAGCGGGCGCAGCGCAGGCCACACACAGGCTGGGCCAATTGAGGTGCCTGGGGTTGCCCGTGAGGTGGAGCGATGGCGGGGGGCTATTGGCGCTGATAGCGGAGAGTGTAGCGCACCGGTTCGGTGAGATAGCGTGAGGTGATGGTGACGTGCATGTGGAGGATGGCGTCTTTGATTTCGAAGCGGTTCTCGCGGCTGCCGTCGTTGTTGGTGTAGCTGGTGGCGAAACCGTCGGCAAGGCGGGTGAGGCGGATGTCGACTTCGCCGTCCTGTGTTCTGCGGCGCCAGGTTTCGCCGTTCAGGGGATGGGGGCGGTTGGTGAAGCCTTCGATGCGGAGGTGGAGTTGTTCCGGTTCGCGGCGAACCTCGATTGCAGAGGAGGCGGGGTTGCGGGCGGTGAGGCGGCTGCGGGCGACGCCGCGGATGAGGAAGTTCATCCTGGCGACGGAACGGTCGATGGCGGGCTTGATGGCGGTGGCGGATTCGGGGATGAGGACCCAGGTGCCTTTGAAAGGATCGATGGAGTCGGGTGCGGGCGGCTGCCAGAGGAGCAGGGCAAGCAGTAGTGTCATGATTTGCCGCGGGTGCTGATCTGTACCAGGGGTTCGGCCGGTTTTGGCGGCACGGGCTTGGGGGGCGAGAGCCAGCGCTTTGGCAGGCCGGCAAAGTAGACCAGGCGTTCGACGACGGGTAGCAGTTTGCGTACGGTTTCGCCGTGAAGGATGAGGCTGCCGGCCACCAGGAGCGGATGGGGGATGGTGGTGCAGCAGCGGGAGCACATGTCCACTTCGCCGCCGCGTCCGGTGACGTGGTAGCGGCGGAGTTCCTGCATCTCCGGCCCGTTGAAGATTTCCGACAGGCTGCTGCGGCCGATGTTGCCGACGGGCTTGCCTTCCAGCATGTAGCTCTGGCAGCAGGGATAGACGTCGCCGTTGTGTTTGACGTACATGGGGCCGCGCCATAGGTAGTGGCAGGGGTGCTTCCACTCATCGGCTTCGTGGCCCGCGTTGGGGCGCATGAGGTTGGTCTCGTCTTCCTTGATGCGCACCTGGTCCACGCCAGGCACGTCTTTCCAGAAGCGGAGGAAGTCTTCCACCTCTCCGGCGTTGCGCTCCATACGGACCATCTGCACGACGATGTGGAGCGGGGCCTTGCGTTCGGCCTTCCTGCGGGCGAAGCGGAGGAAGTTGTCGCGGACTCGTTCGAAGTTGGCGCCCTTGCGGTAGAACTCGTAGCTCTCCTTAGTGGAGCCATCGAAGCTGAGGGTGATGTGTTTGAGCGGGCTGCGAAGGAGTTTGTCGCCGTTGGCCTCGTCGAGTAGGACGCCGTTGGTGGAGAGGAGCGTGGAGATGCCGTGCTGTTCGCAGTAGTGGATCCGATCGAAGATCTTGGGGTCGAGGAAGGGCTCGCCCAGTCCGATCAGCATCATGTGCTCGGCGCTCTGGCCGGATTGCTGGACCAATCGCTGGAAGACGGGATCGGGCATGTCTTCCTTGGGCTGTTTGAAGGTCTCGCGGGGGCACATGGGGCAGTAGAGGTTGCATTTCGCCGTAGTTTCGACGATGTACTCAACGGGATGTGCGGGGACGTCGGCCTTTTTGGTTAGGTAGGCCCAGAGGAGTCGCGCCCGGTTGAGTGCCCGCATGCAAATATTTATTGTACGTTGGGCCTGGAAGACTGCATCTACAGAGTGATGGAAGGCCGTGTACGCATCCTGAACGATCAGCCCATCCGCCAAGACGGGCGCTACGTGCTCTATTGGATGCAGATGAACCGGCGGGTGGATGCGAATCATGCGCTGCAGCATGCGATTGAGGTTGCGGATGAGCTGGGCGTGCCGGTGCTGTGCTACGAAGGGCTGACCTGCACGTACGAGTACGCGAATGACCGGATCCATACGTTTATGTTGGAGGCGGTGCCGGAGACGGCGCGCCGATTGGCGAAGCGCGGGATCGGGTACTGTTTCTATCCGCGGCGGACGCGGCAGGAGCCGAACGACCGTCTGTACGAACTGGCGAAGCATGCCGCGGCGGTGGTGAGCGATGACTACCCGACGTTTATCGCGCGGCAGCACAATGCGTCGGTGCCGGCGAAACTGGACGTGACGTACCGGGTGGTGGACTCCAGTTGTATTGTGCCGATGTCGCAGATCACCAAGCGGGAGTACGCGGCGTACACGATTCGACCGAAGATTCACAAACTGCTGCCGAAGTTTTTGTGTGCGGCGCCGGACCGGAGTCCGCGGCGGAAGTTTGAGGGGCCGGTGCCGGAGTGGCATGTGGCGGTAACGCCCGATTCCATTGCGGCCCTGGTGGCCAGTTGTGAAATTGACCATTCGGTGCGGCCGTCGATCTCCTACACGGGCGGGCGGCAGATGGCGGAGAAGCATCTGTGGCTGTTTGTCGAGAAGAAACTGCGGCGGTATGCGAAGGAGCGGAATGAGCCGTCCAAGCATGCCACCAGCGATTTGAGTCCCTATCTGCATTTTGGGAACATCAGTTCGCTGGAGGTGGCGCTGACGGTACGTGGCTATGCGACCGAGCATAAGCTGATCGCCGATGAGTTTCTGGAGGAACTGATCGTGCGGCGGGAACTGGCGTTTAACTATTCGCGGTATGTGGAGGATCCGCACAGCTTCGACGCGGTGCCGGACTGGGCGCGTAAGACGATGGCGAAGCATGCGGGGGACGAGCGGGATCCGCTGTACACGAATGAGCAGATGGAGCGCGCCGAGACGTATGATCCGCTGTGGAATGCCACGCAGCGCGAGTTGCTGCTGCGGGGCAAGATCCATGGCTATTACCGGATGTATTGGGGCAAGAAGATCATGGAGTGGAGCGCTGGGTATCAACAGGCGCTGGATCTGATGATCTATTTGCATGACCGGTATGCGCTGGATGGCCGGGATCCGAACACGTACACGAATATTCTGTGGTGTTTTGGTTTGCACGACCGGCCGTGGATCGAGAGGCCGATCTTCGGCATGTTGCGGTACATGTCGGGCGATGGCATGAAGCGGAAGACGGATACGAAGGCGTATCTGCAGGAGATTGCGTTATTGGAGCGGACGGGTAAGGACCCGCACCGCGTGGAATGAGGACCGTATGAAGATAACGCTGACCGGAGCGAGCGGATTTCTGGGCGGGCGGCTGGTGAGCCGCCTGATGGACCAGGGGCACACGTTGCACATACTGGGCCGGAGCCGGCCGAAGGGGGCAGTGTCCTTCTCTCCGTGGAACGCGGTGAAGGAGGAGCCGCCGCGAGAGGCGTTGGAGGGCGCGGAGGCGGTGATCCATCTGGCCGGCGAGCCGGTGGCGCAGCGTTGGACGCCGGAGGTGAAGGAGCGGATTCGCACTTCCCGGGTGAACGGGACGAATGCACTGGTGAAGGTGCTGGGCAGCTTGCCGGTGCGGCCGAAGGTGTTGATTGCCGCATCGGCGATCGGGTTTTACGGGGAGCGTGGCGACGACCTCTGCACGGAAGCGACGACGCCGGGAACGGGCTTCCTGCCGGAAGTGTGCGTGGAGTGGGAGAAGTCAGCGGAAGCGGCGCGGGCGTTTGGGATCAGAGTGGTGCTGATCCGGATCGGGATCGTGCTGGGGCCCAACGGGGGCGCGTTGGAGAAGATGCTGCCGCCATTCCGGATGGGTGTTGGGGGCGTGATCGGGGATGGACGGCAATGGATGTCGTGGATTCACGTGGATGATGTGGTGGGGCTGATGCTGCACGCGTTGGAGAACCAGAGTCTGCAGGGGCCAGTGAATGCGACGGCGCCGCGCCCGGTGCGCAACAGCGAGCTAACGAAGGCGCTGGGGCGGGTGTTGCACCGGCCGACGATTTTTCCGGTGCCGACACTGGCGCTGCGGGTGCTGTACGGGGAGATGGCGCAGATTGTGCTGGCCAGCCAGCGGGTGGAGCCGATTGTGGCGCAGCGGTCGGGGTATGTGTTCCGGTATGCGGATCTGCTGCCGGCGTTACAGGACCTGCTTGGTCCACAGACGCGTTAAGGGGACGGACTTGCCGCGGATGGGGTCTGATTCGGGGAAGGGAAGCTTGCGCATGCGCTGGACGGCTTCCGGAGAGGGCGCGGCGCGGAGCAGGTCCCAATCCTGGCCGGGCGGATAGCCGCCGACGACGAGGAAATCGGAACTGGCTTCCACGCGGCAGTGGCCGGTGCCGCAGGGCAGCAGGGCGACGTCGCCGGCTTTGACCGTGATCTCCTTCGCGCCCTCGCCGCCGAGGATCAGGCGGGCACTGCCTTTGACGAAGCCAAGGACTTCGTGGGCGGTGGAGTGGTAGTGGTGGAACGGGTAGACGCCGTTGCGCCATTGCGGGTCCCAGCCGTTTTTGCGGAGGATGGATTCGAAGGTGGAGGCCGCATCGCCGGTGGTGGGTGTGCCGCCGCGGTACAGCAGCACGGGCAGATGCTCATTGTTGGGCATCCAGCCGTTGCGTTTGAGGAGGAGGACTTCGGGGTTGCCCGGGTTGGCGCCTTCGACGACGGGCAGCAGGCCGAGCGCGCTCATCAGGGCATAGAAGGTGCGGCGTTCCATTTTTCTATTGAGAAAGAAAACGGCAGCCCGTGGGAAGGCCGCCGTTTGTGGTTCGTACAGTGTTGCAGGTTATTCGCGAGGCAGCGTGCCGGCCAGCACCAGGCTCTGGTACTGGGCGCGCTGGGCGCGGAGGCTCATGCCGACCGGGCGGTTGACGCGGAGCGCCACAGCATCGCCGGGCTTCAGCGTGCTCTGGATCTTCTTCACGTCTTCCACGGTGGCCACCGGCTGGCGGTTGATGGAGACGATGATGTCGCGCTCGGTGAGGCCGATCTCGTCGGCGAAGGACTCCTCTTCGACACGGGTGACCATGACGCCCGCCTTGGACTCGTTGGGCAGGTCTTCCTTCTCCTGGTCGGAGAGGGCGCGGATGGCGATGCCGAACTTGGCCTGCTGGCCGACGTCGGTGGAACGCTCCGGGGCTTCCATGCCGCGGCGGCGGGCAAAGCGCGGATCGTTGGCGAAGACCTCTTCGCGATCGGCGATCTTCAGCTTGAAGTCCATCTTCTTGCCGGCACGATCGACAGTGAGGGTGGCCTCAGTGCCGACGGGCATGTCGGAGACGCGGCTGACGAGGTCATCGCCATCCTTCACGGACTTGCCGTTAATGGCCACGATGATGTCGTCAGGCTTCAGGCCGGCTTTCTCGGCAGGGCCGCCGGGGGCGACGACGTCGACGAGAACGCCGTGGCTGGCACCCATGGCCTTCAGCAATTCGGACTGCTTTTCGGTCTGCTGCCACTGGACGCCGATGGAGCCGCGGGTGACCTTGCCTTCCTTGATGAGGCCGTTGTAGACCTTGACGGCCTGGTTGACAGGAAGCGCGAAGCCGATACCCTGGTAGCCGCCGCTCTGGGTGGCGATGGCCGTGTTGATGCCGATGACTTCGCCGCTGATGTTGAGCAGCGGGCCGCCGGAGTTGCCGGGGTTAATGGCGGCGTCGGTCTGGATGAAGCGCTGGAACTGCTGGGCGCCGGCGACGTTGCGGGCCAGCGCGCTGACGATGCCGGCGGTGACGGTGGCTTCAAAGCCGAACGGCGAGCCGATGGCCACGGCCCAATCGCCCACCTGGACGCCATCGGAGTTGGCGATGCGGGCGGCGGTCAAGGGGCGGCCGGCGTCGATCTTGATGACGGCGATGTCGGTCTCGACGTCGGAGCCGATGAGCTTTGCTTTGTATTCGCGGCTGTCACCATGCATCTTGACGCGGATGTGATCGGCGCCTTCCACCACATGGTGGTTGGTCATGATGTAGCCGTTCTTGTCGACGATGACGCCGGAGCCGGACGCTTCGCGCTTGCCGCGGGGAATGGCACCGCCACGGCCGCCACCACCGGGATTGCCGAAGAAGCGGCGGAACAGATCGGCCTCGGCTTCTTCCTCTTCGTCTCCCTGACGGCGCTTGCGGGAGGCCGTCTCCTTGACGGGGTTGTAGTCGGTGGTGATGTAGACGACGGAGGGCTCCAGTTGCTTGGCCAGCCTGGTGAACTCATTCTCCATCTGTTTGGGGCTGGGAATGACCAGGGGTGTGGCGTCTGGCGCGGCCGATTGACCTTTTTCGGCGCGGACGCCTGTATTCACCAGTGTGCCGATGAGGATACCGACCGACAGGGTGAACAACAGAAGGCTCGTGCTGAGAAACTTTTGTTGACGTGCTTTAGTGACGAAATCCATTGTGGGTAAAACCTCCCCCCAGGGCCTGCTTCTTTCTTTTTCGATTATAGCCGCAAGGGTAGTCTAAGCCTGTGGATGCCGGACGGGGCCGATGGGTTTCAATTCCACCAAGAGGATGCCGCCCAGGATCAGGGCGGCGCCCAGCAAGGCCCGGGGCGAAAGCCGTTCGCCCTCGGCGAAGTAGGACATCACTGCCGCCGAGACAGGCTCGATGGCAAAGATGAGCGCCACGCGCGTTGACGAGGAATGCCGCTGCGCCCAGGCCATCACGCTGAAGGCCAGCGCCGTATTCAGGACTCCGGTGAGGAGCACCGCCGTGATTACCGACGGGCTCCAGGTGACGAACACCGGCTGAAACGGCAGGGCCGCCGCGATCAAAAGAGCCGTGACCCCGATCTGCAGCGTGCTGATCAATTCGAAGTTGGAAACCGGCGACCAGCGGCCCAGAACCAGGATGTGCAAAGCAAAGGCAACCGTGCAACACAGCGTAATGGCGTCCCCAAACCCCAGGACAAACTGCCCCGGCGGCAGCGTGAGTAACGCCAAGCCCGCCGTGGCTCCCACGACTCCGACTACCTCGGATACGTGCGGTACATTGCGATAGACGAGCGCGGCGAAAAAAGGTACCAGTGCGGTTGTGAGTCCGGTGATGAAGGCGGATTTGGACGGCGTGGTGTAGCGCAGGCCGAGAGTTTGGAAAAAGTAGGCGACCGGGAGGCAGAGGCCGGCGAGGAGCCCGCCACGGAGGGAGGCGGCGCGGAGTTCGGGTTTGGCGAGGAGACGGGAGCGGAAGACCAGCAGGAGGGTGATGGTGGCGATACCGAAGCGCATCAGCAGGAAGAACAGGTTCGAGACCTGATCCAATGCGGATTTGACCATCACGAAGGAGGCGCCCCAGAGGATGGTGACGGCAATGAGCGCCAGTTCGGCCCGTGCGCGTTCGCTCATGCGGCCAGCAGCAGGCAAAGCGTGAGCAGGATGCGCTGCAAACCCCGTTCGCGGCCTTCCGGGTCATACCACTCTTCGGGGGTATGCGCACCACCGCCCTGGCCGCCGGCGCCGATGGAGACGGCTTCCAGCCCCATGGAGAGCGGGATGTTGGCGTCGGTGGAGGCGCAGTCGAGTTGCGAGCGGATGCCGAGGTGGGCGTCGACGGCGCGGAGGTACGGCAAAAGCAGGGATCCGGTGGGAAGGGAGCCACCGGGGCGGGCGCCGATCTCACGGAGTTTCGCCAGGAGTTTGCCGGCGCTGGCGCGGTCGTTTTCAATCTCGACGGACTGTTCCACGGCTTCGGTGAAGTCGCGGGCCATTTCGTCGATGCGGCGGGGATCTTCCGAACGCAGGTCGATTTTCGCGCGCGCCTGGGTGGGGATGGAATTGATACTGACGCCGCCTTCCACGATACCGAAGTTATAGGAAGTGCGAGGGGTGGGCGGGGCGGCGGCCTGATACTGCGTCTCGTTGAATAGATGGACCAGGCGGCTGAGGGCATGATTAGGGTTGACGGTGCCGTGATCGCTCCAGCTATGTCCGCCGGGGCCGCTGAGGGTGACTTCGAAGCGGCGGCTGGCGAGCGCCTGGCAGGTGATGTGATCCGTGCCGGGGCCGTCCAGAACGAGATAGGAACGGATCTTGTTGGCGAGCGGAGACTGGCGGCAGAGGAAACGCATACCGCTGAGGTTGCCTTCGCCCTCTTCGCCGACATTGGCGATGAGAACTACCGATGCGTCGCTGGCGGAGATGGTGTGCTCGGCCTTCCAGGCAGCAGCGAATGCAAGCAGGGCGGCGAGCCCGGCGCCGTTATCGGAGACGCCGGGGCCGTGCAGGCGGCCATCTTTGCCGAGTTGAATGTCGGTGGCTTGGCGGGGTGCGAGAACGGTGTCGAGGTGGGCGGTCAGGGCGACGAACGGGCCTTCGCGGTTGGCATCGCTGTAAGCGACGATGTTGCCGGCGCGATCCATCTTCGCGTCCCAGCCGAAGGAGCGGAATTGCGCCGCCATGTGCTCGGCGCGTTTTTCTTCAAAGAAGGTGGGTGCAGCAATGCGGCACAGTTGGATCTGCTGGTCGGTGATCCACTGGCGGTTTTTCTGGAAGAACTGCTGGGTTTGGCGGACGGCCTGCGTTGAGGCCAGTTCCGCCACGAGTTTCTGATAGCGCGGGTCCGGCTTGTGAGCCGCCGAATTCCTCCGGGCTGTGTCCGGCAACCCTGCCATTCTTCTACGGTAACGCGTCCTGTGGGATTCAGCGCTTGTCCATGGGGACAAAATCGCGGCGGCCCGAGCCGAGATAGAGCTGCTTGGGACGGGCGATCTTCTGATCGGCGTCGGTGACCATCTCTTCGTAGTGGGTGAGCCAGCCGACCGTACGCGGGATAGCAAACATAACGGTGAACATCTCGGTGGGGATGCCCATGGCTTCGTAGATGATGCCGGAGTAGAAATCGACGTTTGGGTAGAGGCGGCGCTTGATGAAGTATTCGTCTTCAAGAGCGATGCGTTCGAGCTCCACGGCGATATCGATGAGGGGGTTCTTGCCGGTGACGGAGAAGACTTCCTCGGCGGTCTGCTTGATGATCCTGGCGCGCGGATCGTAGTTCTTGTAGACGCGGTGGCCGAAGCCCATCAGGCGGCCTTCGCCCTTCTTCACGCGTTCGATGAATTCGGGGATGCGATCCTTGCTGCCGATTTGACGGAGCATTTTGAGGACGGCTTCGTTGGCGCCGCCATGGAGGGGGCCGTAGAGGGCAGCCGCGGCGGCGGCAAGCGAACTGAACTGATCGGTATTGGCGCTGCCGACGCTACGCATGGCGGTGGTAGAGCAGTTCTGTTCGTGGTCGGCGTGGAGGATGAACAGAATGTCGAGGGCGCGCTCCATGATGGGGTTGACCTTGTACTTGCTCTCAGTGATCTTGTAGAGCATGTTCAGGAAGTTGCCCGTGTAGGAGAGTTCGTTGTCGGGGTAGGCGTAGGGCAGCCCGGCGTTGTGGCGGTAGATGAAGGCGGCGATGGTGGGCACCTTGGCAATGAGGCGGAGCATTTGCTTGCGGCGCACGGCGGGGTCGTGAATGTTCTTCGCTTCCGGATAGAAGGTGGACATGGCGGCGACGGTGCTGACGAACATGCCCATGGGGTGGGCGTCGTAGCGGAAGCCGGTCATGAACTGCTTCACGTTCTCATGGAGGATGGTGTGATTACTGACGTTGCGCGTGAACTCGTCGAGTTCGCCCTGTTTCGGCAACTCACCATGCACCAACAGGTAAGCCACTTCCAGGAAGGAGCAGGTGCCGGCCAACTGCTCGATGGGATAACCGCGGTATTCGAGAATGCCCTTGTCGCCGTCGATGAAGCAGATGCGACTCTTGCAGGCCGCGGTATTCATGAAACCGGGATCGTAGGTGGCAAGGCCCTGATCCTCGTCACCGGCCTTGATTTGGCGCAGGTCGGTGGCCTTGATCGCTCCATGTTCAATCGGAAGCGTGTAAGTTTTGCCCGTTCGGTTGTCGGTGATGGTGATAGTTTCGGTGGCCATGTTGGTTTTTAGCCGGACTCCAATTTTATCGCTTTTTCTGTGATCCGCCCTGCGGCGCATCGGCTAGCAGTTTGTCGATTTCGGCGGCGAGAGCCTTGGCCGTGACCAGGCCCCGGTTGATGTCGTCATGGTCGAAGTCGTTGCGGATAGTGCCATCTTTGTCGACCAGAAACAGGTGCGGGAACTTCACGATGGGGTTCTGCTGCGTGATCTTTAGATAAGATGCTGTCATCTGGCCGCAGTCGAACAAAATCGGCGTCGTGATGTTCTGTTCCTTGATGTATTTCTGAACGTTGTCGGGCGTGTCGGGCATGACGACGACGCTGAGAATCTGGATGCGGGTACCGTACTTGGCCTTGGTCTGTTCGAGGATGCCGGACATGGTCTTGCAGAAGGGACAGCCGGTCTGCATGAACTCGACCAGGAGGACTTTTCCGCGGAAGTCGGCGCCATCATACTGCTGGCCTTTGAGGTCCGGCAGGGAGAAGCCCGGGGCTCGGCGGTTGGAGAGCTTACCGGCGGCGTTGAGCGAAGCGGTGCCACAGAGAAGCATCAGACAGGCCATGACGCCTGCCCACCGGAGGGTACGCATAAATTTCAAGTTAGCACGGCGTTGTCCGCCCACCTATAGTGGATTCTATGGATTCGAAGCTTTCGGCGGAGTTCACCTCGAGTTCGGTACGGCGCTTGCGGCAGTATCGGGACCGGATCGGGAAATGCCTGGAGCGGCTGGAGGAAGACCAGTTGTGGCTCCGCGGTTCGGCGAACACGAACGCCATTGGCAACCTGCTGCTGCATTTGAGCGGGAACGTGCGGCAGTGGATTGTGTCGGGGGTGGGGGGCGCTCCGGACCACCGGGTGAGGGACACAGAGTTCGCCGCGCAGGGTGGATTATCGAAAGCGGAACTGTTCGACCGGCTGAACGGAACTGTCGAGGAGGCCTGTGGGGTGATCGAAGGATTGGACGGGGCGGCGCTGGCGGGTGAGCGGACGATCCAGGGGTATCCAGTGACGGTGCTGGAGGC
>JAEUQF010000113.1 GCA_016789745.1 Bryobacterales bacterium | reverse complement strand
TAAGCAACGATGTTTTCGCGACGCACCTTTCTGACGGCGGCTGCCGGGGCCGTCTTACCCTTGCGGGCTCAGAGGTCCGGGCCGGCGGCCCGCTGGCACTATGACATCACCGCATTTGACGATGGTTCTACCGGAGGATGGCTACCCGGATTCGCCGATTTCTCTCCGGAGACCGCGGCCGTGAACCGCGTTGCCGAACTCCGTGACCTGCCGCGAACGGTGACCGGCAGCGGCACCCGAGGCTACTACCTGCAGGGGCGCAACACCTCCGACGACCTGTTCATGTATCTGAAGAAGCCGGTCACGGGCTTGGCGCCGGGGCGGGCCTATCGCGCTTCCTTCTATGTGGAGGTTGCTTCCGATGCGCCTACGGGGTGTGTAGGAATCGGCGGACCGCCCGGCGAAGCCGTCACCTTGAAAGCAGGTGCCACCGCGCGGGAACCGCTGGCCTTACTCGATGACGGCATGGTCCGCTTGAACATTGATAAGGGCAATCAGGTCGCCATTGGTGCCGATGGCGTGCTGTTAGGGAACATCGCCAACGGCATTCCGTGCCAGGATTCCACCGGCCAGTACGCTGTACTGCGCCGTTCCGCCGCTATGACGAACACGGTGAGAACCGACGGCACTGGCGTGCTCTGGGTGTGGGTGGGAACAGACTCGGGATTTGAAGGAACCACGGGGGTCTACTATGCTTTCATCGCTGTCCTGCTCACGCTGGCTGACTAGCGCCGCGTTGACGCTGGCCCTGGCGGCCGCGCCGTCCGGATCGCCGCTCACCATCGTCAATGGCGCCAACTCTGGCTCCACGCCACTTGCGCCGCAGTCTGTCGCGGTAGCGTTTGGCTCGTTCCCCGGTGTGACCGAGACCGTGCCACCCGGTGCGCCGACTTCTGTGGCTGGCCTTCAGGTGCTGGTCGGCGGACAGGCGGCACGGCTCCTGTATGTCTCTGACCGCCAGATCAACTTTGTTGTTCCTGACCAGGTGGAGCCTCCGACGGCGCAGGTGCAGGTACAGCGTAACGGCTCCCCGGTGGCGAGTTCGGCCGTGGATGTTGCCCGCAGCAGTCCGGTGCTGTTTCCACGTCACGATCGCGAGGACGATGCCGGCTTGATTCTGAACGCCACCGGAGCGGTAAACTCGGCAGCCAATCCTGCCGCTGCGGGTTCGCAGATCCGGCTCTTCGCTACCGGCATGGGATTGCAACCGCGAGCCGAAGACATCGGCGTGATGATCGGTCTGCGGCACGTCCGCAACGCAGTCATCACGGCTGATCCTGGACTGCCCGGCGTCTGGATGATCCAGATTGCGCTGCCCTCGTCCGGGCTTATGTCCGGCCTGACACCGCTGGCTGTCCATGCGGGCGGCCGCGCCAGCAATACGGTGACGCTTTACGTGCAGTAGGAGCAAGGCGACTACCGCACCAGGCACCCCCCTCTGCCAGCGGGCAATGGGCGGAACAGAAAGCCTTTGGCGTCCCACTGGTAGCGTTCACAGACTACCCGCGAGCGCCGTCCCTGGCCTTTCACGCGCCGAACGGTGATGATCCGCGGCTTTGACGAATCCATGTCTTCCATGACGGGATACTCCACACTCGCCTGCTCGCTCTCGCTCCAGTTGTACGCCCACTCTAGAATGTCAAGAACCTTGTATAGGGTTCCGTTCCACAGCCGGTATGCCGACAGTCGCTGCTCGCCGACGCCGGTGCCCGTCGCGCCCCCGGCGTGAACAATTATGTCGTTGGTTCCGTGCCAGACCAGTTGCCGGACCTCCAGGAATGGCTCGATGTAGGTTGCCCTGGGGCCGCAACACGCCCATTGGCCCACTGACCACCAGGCGCCTTCCTGCCTGTCCAACGCAACCGCTTCTGCATTCGTCCCGGAGCGGGCCGTCACCACACGCTCGAGTTCGTCATCGGCATCCAGGTTGACGGCCAGAATGCGAACATCGGTGGGAGTCCAGTCCGCGATGTACTCCATTCCCAGGCTGCGAAAGGCGGCCGAACGGATGGCCGCATCCGTTGACAACAGCCGCGGCAGCACCTGATCCGGGTCGAGAGAAAGCGAATGGCGAGGCTCGGCGGGCAATTGTGGCGCCTTCGACGGTGTTCCCTCCCGTTCCGCCACAACGATCTGTGTGTGGCACACGGACACTGCCAGCAGAATGGCAAGAGTCACACGCGCGACCATGATGCCCGCAGCTTAGCAGGATCTACGCTGCGGCAACGCGGAGATGCGAGCAGACCGCCCCTTCGAGCGCTGCATACTAGTACTCATGTCCCTGACCCGCCGCCTGTTCTCGACTGCTCTAGGTGCCGCTCCGCTGGCTGCGGCCGCCTCCGCTCCCCTCCACTGGAAAGCCGTCCGCGCGCAATATCGCAAGGATCTGTTCGACGACTACCTGCCGTTCCACGAGAAGTACGTCGTCGACCAGCAGTACGGGGGGCATCACTGCACGGTCACCGTGAAAGGCGAGTTGGTCTCACCCGCCAAGACGGCATGGTACGAAGGCCGCGGCACCTGGGTTTGCAGCTATCTCTACAACCACTTCGGGCGTGAGCAGCGCTGGCTGGACACAGCCGCCCGTTCTATCAAGCTGGTCGAAAAGAGCAAGCCACAGGGCGACGGCCATTGGCCAAAGACCCTGGAGCGCGACGGCACACCCAGCAGTCCGCCGGACCCCGAAGTCTACAGCGACCTCTTCATCGCCGAAGGCATGGCGGAGTTTTCGAAAGCCTCGGGCGACAAGAGCTATTGGGACGAAGCCAAACAGATCGTACTCAAGTGCGTCCGCCGCTTTGACCGGCCTGACTATCATCCGGCGATTGGCCAAACCTACTTTGGACCCGATGCGCCGCCGTTTGCCGGCGCACGCGTACTGGGGGTGTGGATGGTGCTGGTGCGGGCGACGCGGCAGATGCTGGCCATGCGTGCCGATGCCGAACTCCAAAAGGTGAGCGACCGCTGCATCGACGCAATCCTGCACCGCCACTACAACCCGCGCTTCCAACTCTTGAATGAGTTGATCAACCACGACATGAGCCGTCCTGCCAATGGCTATGAGAAGTTCTGCTATGCGGGGCATGCCGTGGAGACGTTGTGGATGGCCATGGACGAAGCGCTGCGCCGGAAGGACCACTCTCTTTACGACAAGCTCGCCGCCATGTTCCGGCGTCACTGTGAGGTATCGCTGGACCGCGTGTACGGCGGCCTCTTCCGGAACCTCCGCAACGTGGATACCAACGATTGGACCATCGACAAGACGCTGTTCCCGCAGCAGGAAGCCCTGATCGGTTGTCTGATGATGATCGAACAGACGGGCGACGCCTGGGCCCGCGACTTCTACACCACGCTCGACCAGTACACTCGGGCGAAGTTTCCGATGAAGGACATCGGATCGCCGCTGTGGCAAGTGCAGGGCGACCGGCAGGTCACACGGACTCCCGACATGAAGCGCGCCGAGAACTATCACCATCCGCGCTTCCTCATGCTGAACCTGCAGGCAGCCGAGCGCCTGGCGCAGCGTAGCGGAAGGCCGCTGCGCAGCGCGTGAAATTTTCTGAGGTTCCGGCGAATCCTTTTCGGGCATGGCTGCTCTATTGCACCGAAAGGAGAGCAAAGACCATGTTTGCGAAGAATGAAGGACCGGTCGATCGGGGTGTGCGGGTGGTGGTGGGCTTAGGACTGCTGGGACTGGCCCTTACGGGGCAGACTCCGTGGGGATACATCGGCGTGGTGCCGCTGGTCACTGGCTTGATTGGAAGCTGCCCGGCATACCGCATCTTCGGGATCTCCACATGCCCGATGCAGAAGCACAACTCCTAATCCCGGACGTCGAACTGCTGCGCCGCACCGCGGCCGGCGACCAGGATTCCTTCTCCCTGCTGGTGGACCGGCACCAGGACGCCGTGTTTCGCCATGCCTGCTATTGCTGTGCCCAGCGCCAGGATGCGGAGGATGTTCTTCAGGAGACCTTCCTTGCGGCCTTGCGTTCGGCCGGGCAGTTTCGCGCGGAGGCGTCCTGCCGCACCTGGCTTCTGCGTATCGCCCGCAACGCCGCCCTTCGGCGCCGCGCCGGCGCCGCTGCCGTTGTCAATCCGGAAGACAGCGGCGCACTGGAATCGCTGGCGCTGCGCGCCGGGTGGGGTGCGGCGAATCCGGAATCCCTCGCCCTGTTGGCGGAAAACCACGAACTGCTGGACCGCGCGCTCGCTGCCTTACCCCACGACGAGCGGGAGGTGCTGCTGTTGCGCCACTGGGAGGATCTCTCGGGTGAGGACATTGCGGCGCTGCTGGGGCTGTCGCTGGCTGCCGTGAAGAGCCGCCTGCACCGGGCGCGTGTCCGTCTTGCCGCCAAGTTGCGCGAAGCTCAGGAGGTACTGCCGCATGCATCAAAATAGCCGTGTCCTGGGTGGGCTGGCCTGTTCCGATGTGCTGGGCCTGCTCAGCGACTACCTGGATGGCGAACTGGAAGCGAACACGCGCGCCAAGGTGGATGCGCATCTGCGCGAATGCCCGAACTGCGCTCGCTTTGGTGGCGAAGTGGCTGGTATGTTACGTGCTCTGGCCGGTCTTGCGCCGCAGTCCGCCGCGGCTCCCATTGCCGTGCGCCAACGGCTGCGCCTGGCTCTTGAACGCGAAGGGTTGCGATAACGCCAGGGTTTGGCCAGTGGGTTGCTCCAGTTCACTCTCCATGCGCGCCCTGGCTCTGGTTCTTCTACTTGCGACATCCTTGCCCGCACAGACCGCGGACAAGCCCGTCCTCGACACCGCCCGCTCTCCCCATGCCGTGCTGCATGGCGTGCCGGTGAGTGCGGTGAAGTTCAGTGACGGCTTCTGGACCCAGCGCCGCCGCGTCACGGCCGACACCAGCCTGCCTACCCTACTGGAACTGTTCGAAACCAAGGGTATCCTCGATAACTTCCGCCGCCTGAACGGTAAGGATGTCGCCCGCCGCGGCCCGCTGTTCACCGATTCCGACGTCTACAAATGGCTCGAAGCCATCGGCTTCTTCCTGCAGGAGCGCGATCATCCGGAGCTCCGCGCATCGGCCCGCGAAGTCATCGCGATCATCGCCGCCGCACAGGAGCCCTCCGGATACATCAACACCTTCTATTCCAGGGAAAACCTCAAGCTGCGACACACCAACATGCGGCATGGGCACGAACTGTACTGTCTGGGGCACCTGATTCAGGCGGGCATTGCCTGGCAGCGCGCCACCGGGGAAACCACGCTGCTGCAGGTGGGCCGTAACATGGCCGACTATGTTCACCGCGAGTTCCTCACCGCCGGCCGCCCCATCTTCGAAGGCCATCCGGAACTGGAACTCGCGCTGATCGAACTGTATCGCGCAACGGGTGAGAAGAAGTATCTCGATCTGGCCGGATACCTGTTGGCGGGCGATCCCCGCAATGAGGCCGCCGTGCCCCCGCGGGAGTTCGTCTACCTGTTCACCGTGAGGCCCTTCGTCACGCGCCAGATCATGGAAGGGCATGCCGTCCGCGCCGCCTACGCCTGCGCTGGCGCCACCGACTACTACCTGGAAACCGGCGACGCGCGTTACGCAGAAACCTTACAGCGCCTCTGGCAGGACATGGCCCGGCGCAAGCAGTACATCACCGGCGGCATTGGTTCGCGAGGGGCTGGCGAGGCTTTTGGCGATCCTTATGAGCTACCCAATCCCCAGGCCTATACGGAATCCTGCGCCGCCATCGCCACCATGTTCTGGAACTGGCGCATGCTGCACGCCTGGCCCGAAGCCCGTTTCATGGATAACTTCGAACGCGCGCTCTATAACGGAGCCAACGCAGGGCTGTCTCTCGATGGGCGCCTCTATTGCTACCGGAACCCTCTGGAACTCACCGGCAATCCTGAAGACAAGATCCGCAACCCCTGGTACGACACCACGTGCTGCCCACCGAACCTGCAGCGCATCATGGCATCGCTGCCGGGGTATCAATACAGCACTTCGAAGGATGGATTGTGGGTGCACCTTTATCACGGCTCGGCGATGGATTGGAAACTGGAGGACGGTACGCCCCTGCGCGTTGTCCAGAAGACCGAGTATCCCTGGAAGGGCACTGTCGACCTTGCTGTAAGCCCCCACGCCGCGCGGGCCTTCGTGCTGCACCTGCGCGTGCCCGAATGGGCGCCGAAGGCCACCCTCACCATCAATGGCACGCCCTGGACCGGCAACCTGCAAGCCGGCGCCTATGCCGCCATCCGGCGCACCTGGAAACCCGGCGATGCGGTGCGCCTCACGCTCGACGTCACCCCGCGCCTGACCCAGGCCAACTTCCGTGTGCGGGAGAACATCGGGAAAGTCGCTGTGGAACGGGGTCCGCTGCTGTATTGCATGGAAGGGCTGGACCAGGCGGACGGCACCACGGCTTTCGATTGGTATTTGAAGACCAATCCGCCGCGCTTCGCCGAATCCTGGCAGCCGGAACTGCTGGGCGGCATCGTGACGTTGAAGGCCCAGGCCAGCCGGGCCCCCAAAGCTACTGAGCGCCCGCTTTATGAGCGGTACGCCGGGCAGTCCGCAGGCGGGCGGCGCGCGGGAGAAGTCACGCTCATCCCTTACTACACTTTCGTCAATCGCGGCACCACCACCATGCAGGTCTGGGTGCCGGTGGAATAGCTCAGGCGCAAATGGCGCTTCGCATGCATGCACAGCCAGCATGACGCGGCGGCATTTCTTTCTCCGCGCGGGCTTGTTGCCTGCTTCCAGCGCTCTTGCGGCGCCTCCCCGTGTGGGGCCTAATGACCGGGTTCGCGTCGGCTTCCTCGGGTTAGGCGGGCGCGCCAAGTGGCTGCTGAAGAATGAGACCTTCACCGGCGCCGACATCGTGGCCGTCGCGGATTGCTTCCTGCCGCGTTGCGCCGAAGCGGCGGCCTTGCGCCCCGAAGGTGGGAAGTGGGCTCAGTATCACGATTACCGCCGCATGTTCGACAAGGAAAAGCTGGACGCGGTGTTTGTCGAAACCACGACCCATGCGCGCGCACTCATCTCCCTGCAGGCCATGCAGGCGGGCCTGGATGTCTATGCGGAAAAACCCCTCACGCTCACCATTGCCGAAGGGCGCGTCCTGGTGCAGGCCGCCCGCAAGTGGGGTCGTATTCTGACCACCGGCACCCAGCAGCGTTCCATCCCCGCCAATGTCTATGCCAGCAAGCTCGTCCGCGAAGGCGCCATCGGCACCATCCGCGAAGTGATGGTCTGCAACTTCGAGGCCGGCCGCCCCTGGACGGGCCGCGCCGCCGAACCCATGCCGGATGGCCTCAACTGGGACCAGTGGTGCAACCAGACCGAACTCCGCCCCTATCATTCCGAACTGCAGAAACGCTGGGCCTGGTACACCGACTACGATGGCGGCGGCCAATCCTGGGGTGTCACCGGCTGGGGAGCCCACTCATTGGATCAGGTGGACGCCGCCCTCGGCACCGACGACACCGGCCCCGTCGAGATCACTCCGGAAGGCCCACAACTCACCGCCAACGTCACCATGCGCTACCGCTCCGGCACTTTGGTGAAGCTTTGGGGTGCCCGCCGCGACCATGCCGACCTGGGCGCCATCTTCATTGGCGACAAGGGCCGCATCGAAATCAAGCGTGGCTCCTTCACTGTAGAGTCTGCCGATCTCGAAAAGAAGTTGCGTCAGGACGCGCCGGAGGACACACCCGAAGGCCCCGGCGAGAATCGCTTCCACATCGCCAACTTCCTGGACTGCGTGCGCAGCCGGAAACTGCCGAATGCCGATGTCGAGGCGGCACACCGCGCCTCCACCATGTGCCACCTGGTCAACATCGCCCGCGACCTCGGCCGCCGCCTGACGTGGGATCCAGTGAACGAGACCTTCCCTTGTGACGAAGAGGCCGAAGCGCGCATCAGCCGTCCACGCCGCAAGGGCTACGAGTTGCCGAAGGTCAGTTGAGGCATCTGGCGCAGGCCGACTGCGGACATTGCGCGAATACACCAACAGGAGACCCATGCCATGACCGCTTCCCGACGCACTTTTCTCGGCTCGGTAGCTGCTGCTCCGGCGGCCGCCGCGGGCCGCACCCGGTCGCCCAATGACCGCATCGGTATCGGCCTCATCGGCAACGGGAGCCGTGGGCGCTTCCACCTGGGTGATCTGCTCAAGGCGCGTGCCGAGAACATCGCTATCACCGGCGTCTGCGATGTGCACCGGCCTGCCCGCGAGGCGATGGCCGAACGTGCCGCCGCCGCCTTCAACACCGCTGTCAGGAAGACCGCCGACTATCGCGAGTTGCTCAGTTGGAAGGAAGTCGACGCGGTGATCATCGCCTCGCCTGACTTCACGCACTCGCAGATCCTGGCGGACGCCGTTCGCGCCGGCAGGGATGTCTATTGCGAAAAGCCAATGGCCACGTTGTTCGCCGATGCGAAACTCGCCTATCATGCCGTGCGCGCGTCGCAGCAGGTAGTCCAGATCGGCACGCAGCGCCGCAGTGAGCCGGGCCTGCTGGGCGCCGCCAGGCTGATGCAGCAGGGCGTGCTCGGGCAGGTGACGCGCGTCGACATGGAAGTCAACTTCCAGGAGCCGCGCTGGCGCCACGCCACACCGGAGTTTCGCGAAGAGGATGTCGATTGGGCGCAGTTCCTGTTTGGCCGCTCGGAGCGTCCCTTTGATGCCCGCCGCATCCGCGAATGGCAGTTGTTCCGCGACTACACCAACGGCCTGCCGGGGCTGTGGATGAGCCACTTCATCGACCTGGTTCCGTGGTTTACTGGCAGGCCGTATCCGCTCTCGGCAGTGGCCAGCGGCGGTGTCTATCTGTGGAAGGACGGCCGCGAAACGGAAGATACCTTCCAGGCGCTGCTGGAGTATCCCGGCGGCCTGCTGGTGCGATGGGCCATGAGCCTGACGAACGCCTCGCCCGCCAATCGCAATCTTTGGTACGGCACGCGCGGCGTGCTCGATTGCGATGCGTTGCGCATCACCGGCGAGGGGTCCAAGGATCCGCGGCGGGTGACTGCCGACATCGCAGTGGAACGGGTGCAAGCCGAGTCCCACATGGAGAACTTCCTGCGCTGCGTGCGGTCCCGCAAAACGCCGCGCGCCGATATCCAGGCCGGCTTCTCCCATGCGGTGGCGGGAATCATGTCGGCGGAAGCCCTGCGTACCGGGCGGCGCGTCACCTTCGACGCCACCCGGCTCGAACTGGTATGACGCGGCGAGGCTTTCTGGACATGACGGCGGCGGCTCTGCAAGCGGCGGCGGCTCCCATCCGCAAGGTGGAAGTCTTGCCGGTCATCTACCCCGTCACCGGCCACTTCCGTTTCTTTCCGAAGCCGCAGCGGCCTGCGGTGTTCGTGAAAGTCACCTGTGAAGACGGGGCTACGGGTTGGGGCCAGAGCGTCCCCACCCATACCTGGAGCTACGAGACCGTTGAGTCCGTCACCACGTCGTTGCGCGATTACCTGGCGCCCGCCGTGATAGGGCGTAATCCGCTCGATATCGCCGGCGCGCACCAGGCGATGAACAAGGCCATCGCACCATCGTTCTCCACGGGCATGCCCATCGCCAAGGCGGGCATTGATCTCGCGTTGCATGACCTCAGTGCGCGGCTGGCGCGGCGCTCCCTGCCCGCCCTGTGGGGACGCACCGCGCGCGATCGCATCACTCTCAGTTGGACCGTCAATCCACGGAGCCTGGATGAAGCGGAGGCTACCGTGGAGGAGGGTCGCAAGCGCGGATACCGGCACTTCAATATCAAAGTGGCGCCGGATCCGCGCTTCGATGTCGAGTTGGCCAAGGTGGTCCGCCGTCTTGTCCCCGATTGCTTTTTGTGGGCCGATGCCAATGGCGGCTACGATGTGGCGACGGCGCTGGCAGCGGCACCCAAACTCGCGGCTGCCGGCGTTGATGTCTTGGAACAGCCTGTCGCGGCGAATCGCCTGTCCGGCTTTCGCGACATGAAGAAGCAGGGCGCGCTGCCCATCCTCATGGATGAAGGCGTTGTGTCCAGCGTGGAGTTGGTGGAGTTCATCAGGCTGGGTCTCCTTGATGGCGTGGCGATGAAGCCCGCACGTACCGCGGGGCTGTGGGATGCGCGGCGGCAGATGGAGATCCTGCGTGACGCCGGCCTGATAATTCTCGGCAGCGGGCTCACGGATCCCGACGTTTCCTTGGCCGCGTCGCTCCTTCTCTTCGCCGCCTATGACGTCTCGCATCCGGCAGCCTTGAACGGACTGCAGTTTCTGACCGGCAGCTTCCTCAAGAAGCCGTTTGCGTTGCAGGATGGGGCGCTGGCTGTGCCTACTGGGCCGGGCCTGGGGGTGGAAGTCGACGAAGAGGCGGTGCGAAGGAGTGCCGTATGACATCGCTATTCGCGTTGCTTGTGGCGGCATACGCGGGCGAACTGCGCTGGGTGGAAAAGAGCCCGTCAGTTCTGGAACTGCACAACGGCGGCAAGCTGGCCTTTGCGTATAACCACGGCAGCGGCCGCGCCTGTTGCTACGTGCATCCCCTGGTCAGCCCCGCCGGCGTCACGCTCACCCACGATGGCCCCGCGGATCATCTGCATCATCGCGGCCTGTTCTGGGGTTGGCCCATCGTGGAGGTGGCCGGCAAACGCTACGATACCTGGCTGCAGCGCGGTGTCACCCATGTTGCCGAGGGCGTCGCCCATAAGATCAGCGGAGGAAAGGCCGAACTGCGCGCCCGGCACCAGTGGCGCGCTGATGGCAATCTCCTGCTTCGCGACGCGCTCACCATTGCGACCGCAGACGGCCAAACCTTAGACATCACGCTCCGTTTGGAGGCCGGCGACAGACCTGTCACACTGGCGGGAGCGCCCGAGCAGGACAAGGGCTATGGCGGCTTGAGTGTCCGCTTTGCCCCGCGCAGCCAGACCGTGCTGCGCTCTTCGGAAGGCGCCGTACCGAAAGACGAGGACCACGGCGCCCATGAGTGGGCGGAGTTCGAAGGGAGCTTTGCATCCGGCCGCGCGGGTCTGCGGATGACGGCGGATCGCGCCAATCCTGGTTTCCCGCATCACTGGTGCCTGCGCCACTATGGTTTTACGGGCGCCAACTTTCCGGGCGTTACTCCCGTCCGCCTGGAGCCTGGCAAGCCCGTTACGCTTCGTTACCAGGTGCGCCTGTTCGACGCGCAGGATCATCCCCTGACGGCGCAGGCCCGCGAGAACGGACGCCGCTTCGAACGCTCGATTGCCGCCATGCGCCGCCTGCTGCATGCCTGGCTAGCTGAGGCTGATCCGAAGACCGGCCTTCTACCCGAACGTCTTCCTGGTGGCCGTCGCGGGCTCAAGGAAGGCCAACCGCGCCGTTACACCTCGCACAACTCCGGCGCTGATCTATACCCCTACCTCATCCTCACCGCCGAACTCACCGACCCAGACCTCTACCGCGGCCGCATGCTTGACATGCTGCGTAATGAGGTCCGCTACGCCACGGTGAAGGATGGCCTGCCCGGCGATGTCGATCTGTCCACCGGCAAGGTGAGCCCCGTTAATCTCTTTGGAGCGGCGGAGTATGCCAAGGACGGCTTGCTTGCTGTCACCGAACTGCTCGGCCGCACGCCGTGGTTCTATCGCATGGCGGACCTCACGGCGGCACTGATGCAACATGCGCCTGTAGAGACACGCTTCGGGCGGCTGCCCGGTCCGGGCGCTGAAATCAATGGCGACGTGCTGCAGGTGCTGGTGCGCCTGATGACCATGACGGGCGATTCGCGCTATCGGGAATGGGCCCACGGCATCGCCCGCGCCTATCTCGAAGAGGTGCTGCCCGGGTGTCACAACCTGCCTTGCATGAATTGGGATTTCGCCTCGCATCGCGGCGATGGCAAGGTACAACTGCGCGATCACGGCAACGAGACGGTCGTCGGCCTCACCCTGCTCTACGCCATCGACCGCACGCCCGCCTACCGTGAGCCCATCGAACGCATGCTGCACCGCGTTCTCCAATCGTCCAACCCTGACGGCATGCTCTATGACGCCATCGATCCCGCTACGTTGAAACCGCTGCGCGAGCGTCTCTCCGACAACTGGGGCTATCTCTACGGCGCGATGTACACCTACTACCAGGCCACCGGCGATCCACGCTATCGCGATGCCGTGCGGCGCGTCCTGGACAACCTGCCCAAGTACCGCCGCTATGACTGGGAGGACGGCTCCTTCGACGGCATCGCCGATTCCGTGGAGAGCGCGCTGTACCTGGTGAACCGCGAGCCATCCCCATCCGCCTGGCAGTGGATCGATGGCGAGATGGACGATCTGCTGGCCAGGCAGTTGCCCAGCGGGCTGGTGGAGTATTGGTATGGCGAAGGCAACTTCAATCGCACTACGTACCTGTATGCGTTGGCCAAGTCGGAAGGCTGCCGCCCCGCGCATTGGACGCCAGGCCTGGAACTGGGTGCGGTACGCTTCGGCGACGGCTTGCTGCTGACGGTCAATCGCGATACCACCGTGCGCTTCGACTTCGCCCGCCACCGGCGCGTGCTCAACCTGCCCCAAAACTTCGTCCGCCTGAATGAGTTTCCCGAGTGGTTCACGGTGGACGAGAACGCGCTCTACCGCTTGACCGGCGCGGGCCCGGAGCGTGTGCTGCTGGGCTCGGAACTGATCGCGGGTGTTCCATTCAAAGCCGGTGTCTGGGAGATCGCGCCTCAGCGCAAGTGAAACACCCGCTCGGTCCAAAGCCGGCTCCGCCGCAGGTTCTCCGTCAGGTCGCGGGTGTGCACCGTCGCCGCTTCCCAGGCCAACTCGACTACCAGGTAGCCCTGAAAGCCTTGCTTTTGCAGATACGCCGCCACCGGCGCATAGTCGACGTCGCCATCGGCGAGTTCTTCCAGCCAGACGCCGTTGCGCGAGTTGCGCAGGTGGAGGCTTCCGATGCGTGGGCCGGCTTCCTGCAGCAGCGTCATCACATCCTGGCCACCCCTTGACACCCAGTGCACGTCCAGGCAGATGCTGACGTGCTTCGGATTCGTCCCGTGCAGCATGTGGCGCCATTCGCGCGCATTCTCCGCCAGTTCCGGCGCATGCTCATGCACCAGCAGACGCAGGCTCTGTTGCCGCAGCCGCCGGCCCAGGTCATCCACCGCCTTTGTCTGGACTTCCAACTCGGCATCCGTCTTTCGTACGCGCCCCTTCTTGGGATTCGGATTGAAGCTGATGGCCGTGATGCGCGCCCCCTTCACGCGTTCGGCCAGTGCCAGCGTATCGTCGATGGTGCGTGCCGCCCCTTCGGCCTCATGCATGTCGCCGCCGTTGTAGGTGATCGCCAGGTTGAGTTGGTGCTTCGCCAGCAGATCCAACGTGCGCGGTGCCAGTTCCGGGGTGAAGAACACGTTCGTCAGTTCCACTGTGTTGTAGCCGGCCGTGGCAAAGCTGGCAAGCACGTCGTCGACGCCGTCGGCAACGCTCCGCTTCTCGCGCGCCAGCGCCTGCTGCCAGACGTAGCCCTGCACTGCCATTACGGGCTTATAAGGCTTGGCGCCGGACAAGGTAACCGGCAGCGCGAGGGTGGACAGCAATTGGCGGCGAGTCATGGCTGGCGTTGTTCCTGCAATCCGGTGGCCACCCGCAGGCCGCTACGACCTACTCACCCCCGCTGGCTGCGACTCGCTCCTTCTAGAGCACGCGCGAGACAGTGCGGCACCACCGCCAGCGCGATCGCCACCACCGCGCATTCGGCCTGCTGCGACGAGTCCGCGCGTCCCAGGTGGAAGGCGAGCACATACAGCGCGCACAGCGCACCGATTGCCGAGAATATCCAGAGTCCCCGTATCAGTTTGAGCATGTGCTGCCCTTTACCCCATCGCGCCATAGAGGAATTCCTCGCGCGTGACCTGTCCGTTCTCCACCGTGTACACGGCCACTTCCTGCATGCGGACACGCTCGCCGGTTTCCCTGCGGGTCCAGTCAAAGCCAATCACCAGCGCAAAACGTTCCGGACTCACAAAGGGGCCCGACACCGTGGCTTCATGCACTTCGTTGTCCGCCAGCCACTGCACGTTCTTCGTCCGAACTGTCGCTTTCCCATGCATCTCGCGGCCTTTTCCTAGGAAGTCGGCCGCCTCTACGCTCACCACCGTGTCCGCATAGAAACGGTCAACAGCCTCCAGGAATCGGCCTTCCTGGCAGAGCGCCGTGAACGCAGCGGCAAGTTCAGCAGTATTCATTCCGTGATAATACCAGCGGTAGGGGATAAATCCGGCTACCATCGGAACAGAATGCGTGCGCACGCCGGGATTGCCCTTTTTTTCGCCGGCATGTTCGTTGTACGAGCGACTGCCGCGGGTGCTGTCTCCCCGCCATGGGAAACCTGTTCGATCGCGGAACGCAAGAGCGATGTCTGCGGCCGTGGCGATGCTCCGCGCGCTTTCGAGCAATTTCTGCAGCCTCGCGAATTGCTTCAACCGAACGACGCGTTTTCCGCCGAATTGCGCTACGACCTCGGGCAGAGTCCCAACTTCACTGTCTCGTGGAAGGAACTGGGACGCTGGGGCACGCACCGGATTCGCAAAGTGACCTACTCCGGGTCTTCCACTCCATTCGCCACGCTGCTTGTCGTGGAGGGCAGTCCGAAGCTCTTCTCGCCTGTCATGAAGTGGTCCGGCCAAATGCCGGAGCCCGAGTTTCACGACTACGGCCACGCGCGGGTTCTGGTTGTCGCGAAAGACTTCGGTGGCAACATCCCGATGGTGAGCACATGGGCATGGATCTGGAGCACGCGCGGCCCCGTGCGCCTTGATGTCGATGCGGCGGTTGCGGAAGCCATAGAGAAGGCCGCGCCCGGGTACGGCGGTTACGGCACGGGAATCGAATGGCCCAGCTTGCATTGCCAAACCTGGGTCTGGAAGGGCGACTGGCCGGGCAAGATCGGCGTGGATGCCAGCGTGGAAGCCTGGTTCGAACTCGGGCTGGACCGGTTGCGCGTCCGCCGCGCCTTCTTTCTCCGGGAATCCGATGAAGAACGCAAACTCGTCGCCTGGCCGTCCGCGGCTCGACGGCTAATTGCCGAGCCCCGTCCTCCCACCAGCCGCATCAACCAACTTGCTCTTCGCCTGAAAGGCCTCCATGGCACCCCCATCAGCACCCTGAGGGTACGCGCCGGCAGAACGGGGCCCCCGGCCGCCGCGGATGCGAGAGGGTTCGTCACCCTCCCGCTTTCGTCGCCTGTGCTGGAAGGAACGCCGGTGCCGCTGGAAGTGGTCGATTCGGCCAGCCCCCTGGTGGTGATCTCTCCCTGCCGCGGGGTGGTTACGGCCGGCCGCGCCACTCGCGATATCGTCCTGGCACAACCTGGACACCCCGATCTCCTCAAGAACGCCGCCGCCCTGGAATCACTTGCCGAGTGCATCCTGCGCGCCGGCCCCATCCAGGAACGTTACGAGTACTCCGCCTATGCCCGCCATCGACAGGAGGCGCTGGTATCGGTGGCCGCTTCGATTCGCGTCAACCCAGCGGAACTGGATACCCGGATTCAAGCCATCGCGCGCACCGCCGCGACGCCGCTCCGCCGGGGCATCCTCGCCCTCTATCGCCACCGTCCCTTGGAGGCTGAACGCCACCTGCGCAGGGCGAGCCCCAACGAAAGTGCCCGCGCCAACGCCTACCTGGGACGAGCCCTCTTCGCGCAGCGCCGCCTGGCGGAAGCCGTCGAGGTCCTGCAATCCGCCATCGCCACCTCGCCCTTCGATCCCGCCGCGCTGACGGTCCTCGGCTTCGCCCTCGGTGAAAGCGGCGATTTCCCGAGCGCGGAAATCGTGCTCCGGAGCGCCTTGTCCGCCGAAGAGTCTGCATCCGGGCCTGAAGGCGCAGCCATTCCCGCCCGTCTCCATCACCTCGCTTACGCGCTGTACGCCAGACAGGACTATCGCGCCATCGAGCAGGGCTACCGTCGCGCCCTCGCCATCGTGGCGAAGACCCACGGAACCGATAGCGCCCGCTATGCCGAGTTTCTCTCGCACCAGGCATCCCTGGCCGCCGAGGAATCCGACCACGCCACCGCCGAATCCCTGTTTCGCCGCGCCTTAGCCATCCAGCGCGCGTTGCTCGGCTCAGCGCATTCCGAAACGGCCGACTCGATGCTCTCGCTGGGAGCCGCTCGCTACCATCGACAGATCTGCGAGGAATCCGATGCGTTGTTTGAGGGCGCCCTCGCCATTCGCAGGCGCGTCTTCGGCGATCGCCATCCTGCCACAGCCGGGGCTTGGAATGCCGTCGGATTCTGTTATGACGAGAAGAGGCAATCCGACATTGCCGCGGAGTATTATCGCCGCGCTCTTTCGATCCAACTCAGCATATTGGGCGAAGACCACACCGACACCGTGAGTTATATGAGTAACCTCGGGAAAGCGCTCGCCGAACCTGAGGCGGAGCAATTCCTCACCCGCGCACTGACTATGCGTCAGGTACTCCTCGGGCCGGATCATCCCGAGTTGATCGAAGACACGTACAACCTCAGCTTGCACTACGCCAATAACTACAAGCTCGCTGAAAGTGAACGCCTGCTTCGCCGCGCTCTTGCCGCCCGCGAACGCCTCTCCGGCCCGGATCACCACAACGTCGCTTATCTCCTTACCAACCTGTCCGCGCTCCTGATTAACCAGGGGAAACTCAGCGATGCTGAACCGCTGCTGCGCCGCGCACTCCCAATCCAGGAAAAGACCCGTGGGCTCAATCATCGCGAAACCGCGCAGACGTTGGGTAACATCGGCATTATCCTCGACCGCCAGGGCCATCCCAAAGAAGCCGAACCGTATTTCGACCGAGCGCTGCGTATTTACAACGAGGTGCTCGGCCCGGAACACCCCGACACCCGCAACCTTCGCGAACTGCGGCCGAAGCCGTCGCAGTAGCCTCTGGAGAACGTTGTGAGCCTGTATCAAGCCGACATCGACGCGCTTGCCGACCCCGATCCCTATGTCCGCGCCGCCGCTGCGGAGCGACTGGGTGAGGCGCGATGCACGGAGGCTCTCGTGCCACTCATCGGAACCATGCACTGGCGACAGGAGGATGTCGAAGACGAGATCGAAGGACGTACGGCCGCCGTCATTGCGCTGGGGCAACTGGGTGACCCTCGTGCCATCCCTCCGCTGCTGGCCTTTCTCCAGAGCTCGCTGGACGAAGACCTGGAGGAGGTCTCCCTGACCTGCGACGTGATGGAGTCACTCGCGAAATTACAGGCCAGCGACGCCCTGCCGCTTCTGGAACGCGCCGTATGTTCTGCCGAATATGATGTGGTCAAAACCGCCGTGCTTTGCTTACGACAATACCCAGCAGACGACACCATTGTTGTTCTCCTGCGCGCCGCGGCGAACCCGGGTGCGATAGCGAGGGATGTTGCTGTCGAGGAACTTGGCTTGCTGCGCGATGCTCGCGCCATCCCTCTGCTTGTCCCGCTTCTGGATGACGTGACCGCTAACGATTGGCTTCGCGGTGCCGCCGCCGCGGCTCTGGGCCGAATCGGTGGAACGTTCACTTTCGACCTTCTGCTTGCAGCGTTCCTCGATGCCGGCCTCAGTGAGAATGTGTGGCATGGGGTTACCCGGGGGCTCGGCTATCTGGCGGATCCCCGAGCCTTTGCGCCCTTGACCCAAGCGCTGAGAACCTCCGAATGGCCTATCTTCCTCCTTGAGGCGCTCGGCAATCTACGAGACCTGCGTGCTGTCCCCATCCTCATCGACTATCTGCGGGATCGCCGCGCCACGGT
>JAEUQF010000106.1 GCA_016789745.1 Bryobacterales bacterium | reverse complement strand
GGCGCGGCCCGCCAAACCTCCGTTTACATCGGTTCGGAAGAAGTGCTCGTCCGCCAGGCGGCCGGCACCAATTGTCTGTTCAACCTGGGCAGTTCCTGGTTTCCCGGCAACTCCGCCTCCTATTCCCTGACTGTTCCCGCCCCGCCCGGCTGCGCCTGGTCCGTCACTTCCGCCCCCGAGTGGCTCGTCCTCACCTCCACCACCAGCGGCACCGGCCCCGGCCAGATCCCTTACACCCTCACCACCAACGGCAACAGCGTCCGCAGCGGACTCCTTACGCTCTCCACCGGCCAGTCCTTTGGCCTGTCCCAGATGCCAGGAGCCTGTACCGGTAGCGGAACCAGCACTTCCTGGTTCCCCTTCGCCGGCGGCACGTATACGTTTCACTTCACCGCCCCGGCCGGCTGCGGCTGGACGCTGGCCCCCACCGACAACTGGGTCCACGTCAACTCCTCACTGTCCGGTTCCGGCTCGTCCTCCGTCACGTTCACCCTTGACCCGAACATCGGTCCTGGACGCTCAGCCATGATCTTCGTCATCTTCCCCGGCGGCTCGGTCACGCTCACCATCCAACAGCCGCCCTACGTCTTCAACGGCCCCTGCACCTACAGCGTCACCTACTCCAATCAGCCGCTGCAGCCATACGCCGGCACGCCGGCCATCATCCTGAACACGCAGAACGGCTGCCCCTGGACCGCCGTAAGTAACTCTACCTGGGCGGTTGTCCCACTGTCGGCCGGCTATGGACCCACCGTGCTGCCGGTGGCCGTAGCCGCCAACACCTCCCCGGCGGCCCGCACCGCCACGCTCGTCATCGGCGGCCAAACCGTCACCCTCACCCAATCCGGCGTTATCTGCAACCTGACTTTTGGGAGCTCCGGCTCGTTCTTTCCCCCCAGTGCGGGCCTTTACGACGGACTCCCGGTCTTTGGCCAGGAAGGCTGTCCCTGGAATGTCTCCTCCACCGCTTCCTTTGTCCAGATCGCCAGCGGCCCTATGTCCGGATCCGGTACGCTCGCGATCTTCATCGAGTCGAACCCCGGAGCCGTGCGCACCGCAACCCTCACCCTCGCCGGCGGCGCCACCTTCACCGTCACCCAGACGGGCAGTCCTTGTGGCGTGTTCTTTGCCCCCTCCCAGAGCTGGTTCCCAGCCTCCGGCGGCACCTATCTCCTGAACATCGCTACCGGCCCCAACTGTCCCTGGTCCGTCAGCAGCCTCAATCCTTGGATCGTGGCTGCCTCGTCCGGAGCCGGCCCCGGGCAAGTTTCGGTCACCATCCAGCCCAATACCACCGGCGGCTACCGGGCTGGCTACGTCTATGCCGGAACGTCGTCCTTCCGTGTCGACCAAGTCGGCCAGTAAACCCGCAGAGCCAGCCGGGCATTAACCGATAAGTGCTACGTGGGTACGCCCCACGCCTTCTCACAAGCGGACGCCCTCACCGGGCTCTGCTGGAAAGCTGTCCTACTACTCCCATGCGTGACCTCAAGTCGCGATTCTTCCTTGCCTTTGCCGCGATCGCTCTGCTCGCCGGCTTCGGTGTCGGTGCCGTCATCTATGCCACCCTCGGCGAGCGTGCCGCCGCCGTCGTCATCAACCACGCCGGCGCCCAGCGTATGCTCTCGCAGAAGATGACCAAAGAGGCTCTGCTCCTGCGGCAAAATAGTGGCGACCCGCGCCTGCTCCAAGACGCCATCCAGCGATTTGACCGCGTCCTCGGTGCGCTGACCAACGGCGACGCCGGACTTGGCATTCCGCCCAATCGCAACCGCGCGATCCTGGCCCAGGCCGCCCAAGTCTCCCAACTATGGCACCCGTTCCGGGCCGCTCTCGATCGCCTTCTGCAGTCTCAGGCCACCGCCGCCGACTGGACCACCATCACCACCGGCAACACGCCCCTGCTCAATCGCATGAACACCATGGTCCAACTGCTGGAGCAGCAAAGCACCGCCCGCTTCAACCGTATGCTCTATCTGCAGGCTGCCGTGCTGGCCGTGCTGGTCGGCCTTATCGGCCTGTGCTGGTTCTTCCTGGTGGCGCCCCTGCTGCGCAGCCTCGCGTTCACCACCAACCAGCTGCAGCAGGGGGCCCGCTACGTGGCCGGTGCCGCCGAGCAGGTCTCGCGCTCCAGCCAGGCGCTGGCCGCCGATACCACCCGCCAGGCCGCCGCCATCCAGCAGACCTCCCACACCACCGCCCATCTCGATGCGATCGAACAGAAAAACGCCGACGATACCCGCGCCGCCGTCGCTGTCCTGCAGCGTTCGAACGAACAGTTTCAGGCCGCCCTCACGCTGCTCGATGAGATGATCCAGGCCATGAACGGCATCGCCGCAGCCAACGGGCGCATCTCCAAAGTGATCAAAGTCATCGACGAGATCGCCTTCCAAACCAATCTGCTTGCGCTCAATGCTTCGGTGGAGGCGGCCCGCGCCGGCGACTCGGGGCTAGGCTTTGCCGTCGTCGCGGAAGAGGTGCGCAGCCTGGCCCAACGCTGTGCCCAGGCCGCCGCCGAAACCACGGCTCTCATCGAGGAGACCATCCAGCGGTCCAAGGAGGGTCGCGGCAAGGTGGATCAGGTGGCCGCCTCGGTCCGCTCCATCGCCTCCGAATCGCAAAGCCTGAATGCGCTGCTCGATAACGTCGATGCCGCCAGCCGCCAGCAGACCCAGGGCCTGCACCAGATCCTGGCCGCCGTTCGCATGGTGGAGCAGGTTACGAACGCCAACGCCGGCACGGCCCAGGAATCGGCCGCGGCCGCTGTAGAACTGCACGCCCAGTCCGAGTCGCTCCGCCACGTCGCCACCGATCTC
Organism: Bryobacterales bacterium; assembly: GCA_016789745.1. Taxonomy (GTDB): domain Bacteria; phylum Acidobacteriota; class Terriglobia; order Bryobacterales; family Bryobacteraceae; genus CADEFT01. Next base: position 11,658 of record JAEUQF010000106.1, on the reverse strand, counting down.
TCCGCTGTCGTAACAGGCAATGGGGGGTGAGGGGTTGGCCTCCGTTTGAAGAAGCACTACCCAAGAGTTTCTCGCCAAGCTCACAAGAAGACAGCCAAACAATAGACAGCCCTCCGGCACACCTCTTCATGGTTATGGGCGGCCCCGAGGGCCCTGGGGTACTCCGTTGAAGACGTGCGGCAAACGTGTCCGAAACTCTCGCGCAGCCGCAGCGGACGCAGAGAAAACGCCAGACACCAGAGCGAAGTGTTCCGCGCAGCATCATGGTTACGAGACGCCCCGGCTCGCCCGCCGGGACGCCGCCACGCCCGCCAGGAAGACCGCCAAACAAACATCGGAACGCGACTCAGTCACCGAATCCGCCACTTGCCGCGCCCGCCCGCGCACGACGCAAGGTTGCAAAGATCACCGCGCTCACAGCCACGCCTCCCAATAGTGACTCGCGCTGATTTGCTGCGGCCAGCCCCGGTGACTCTTGCCCAAACTTGCCACAGGCGAGTACCATGGCAAGTACCGTCGCTGTGTCATCGTCTTCGTCTGAGATTACCCGCCTGCTGCTCGCCTGGAACCGCGGCGAGAAGGCAGCCTTCGACGAACTCGCCCCGCTCGTCCTTGAAGAACTCCGCCGCTTGGCCCGCCTCCACCTCCGCCGCGAAAGCCAAAGCACCCCCTACCAGACCAACGACCTCGTCAACGAAGCCTTCGTCCGTCTCGTCGATTGCTCCCGTGTCCAGTGGCAGGACCGCGCCCATTTCTTCGCCATGTCAGCCCAACTGATGCGCCGCGTGCTGGTGGACCTCGCCCGCGCCCGCAGCGTCGCCCGCCGCGGCGGTGGCGCCGCCGTCCACATCACCTTCGAGGAAGCCCTCGCCATCTCTCCCGACCGCGGCCCCGACTGGATCGTTGTCGACGACGCGCTTGAAAAACTCGCCGCCCTCGACCAGCGCAAAGCCCGCGTCGTCGAAATGCGCTTCTTCGCCGGGCTCACCGCCGAAGAGGCTGCCGAAGTCCTCGGTGTCTCGGTCGAAACCGTCAACCGCGACTGGCGCTTTTCCAAAACCTGGCTCCGCCGCCAGATCTATGGGCAGGACGCCGAGTGACCGAGCCCTCCCGCTTCGAGCGCATCGAAGATCTCTACCATCAGGCCGCCGCCACCCCGCCGCCCCTCCGTGCCGCCTTTCTCGACCAGGCCTGCGCCGGCGACCCGGCCCTCCGCAAAGAAGTCGAATCCCTCCTCGCCCACGATGCCCACTCCGGCGCCGACTTCTTTGACCGCCCCGTCATGGACTTCGCCGCCCCGGCGCTGGCGGCCTCCACTCTCGTCCCCGGCTCCACCATCGGCCCCTACCGCATCCTCCGCGAAGTCGGCCGCGGTGGGATGGGCGTTGTCTACCAGGCCGAGCAGCAGCAGCCGGTCCGCCGCCGCGTCGCCCTCAAACTCATCCAGCCCGGCATGGACTCCGCCCAGTGGATCGCCCGCTTCGAAATCGAGCGCCAGGCGCTGGCCATGATGGACCACCCCAACATCACCACGGTCCTCGACGCCGGCAGCACCCCCACCGGCCGCCCGTTCCTGGTCATGGAATGGATCGACGGCACCCCCATCACCGCCTACTGCGCCGACCGCAACCTCCCCCTGCGCGACCGCCTCGCCCTGTTCCTGCCCGTTTGCCACGCCATCCAGCACGCCCATCACAAAGGCATCCTCCATCGCGACATCAAGCCCTCCAACATCCTCGTCCCCGAGTACGACGCCAAGCCCGTCCCCAAAGTCATCGACTTCGGCGTCGCCAAGCCCCTCAATGACCGGCTCACCGACCATACCCTCCACACCCAGGCCGGCGCCATGGTCGGCACCCTCGAATACATGAGCCCGGAGCAGGTCAGCGGCGCCCCCGGCGGTGTCGACACGCGCAGCGACGTCTACTCCCTGGGCGTCGTCCTCTGCGAAATCCTCGCCGGCGAGCCGCCCTTCCGCCGCTCCGGCACCGGACCCGCCTCCGAACTCGACACCGTCTCCCGCATTCTCCGCGACGACCCCAAACCCCCCAGCGCCCGCGTCACCGACCCCCAACTTGCCCGCCAACTGCGCGGCGAACTCGACCAGATCGTCCTCAAAGCCCTCGAAAAGGACGTTAATCGCCGCTACGATTCCGTCGGCGCCCTCGCCGAAGACCTCCGCTGCTGGCTCAACGGTGAACCCGTCTCCGCCGTTCCCCCCTCCCGCATCTACCGCTTCCGCCGCTTCGTCCACCGCTACCGCGTCCCGCTCGCCACCGCCACCGCATTCGCCCTGCTCCTGATCACCGCCTCCGTCTTCAGCATCCGCGAAGCCCTTCGCGCCCGCGACGCCGAACAGACCGCCGCCGCCGTCAACGACTTCCTCCAGAACGGCGTGCTGGCCCAAGCCAGTGCCTATGTCCAGGCCGCCCCCGGCACCCGCCCCGACCCCGACCTTACCGTCCGCACTGCGCTCGACCGCGCCGCCGCCCGCATCGAAGGCAGCTTCAACGGCCGGCCTCTCGTCGAAGCCTCCATCCGCCAGACCATCGGCTCCACCTACCTCGACCTCGGCCTGTTCCCCCTCGCCATCCAACACCTGGAACGGGCCGTGCTCCTCCGCCGCCAGTTCTCCGGCGACCGAAACCCCGATACTCTCACTGCCCGCTCCCGCCTGGCCCGCGCCGTGCTCGCCAGCGGCGACCGCGTGCGCGCCCGCGCCCTCGCCACCGATGTCCTTGCCGCCCAGCGCGCCATCCATGGCGATCGCACCCCAGCCACCATCTCCGCCCTCTACGACATGGCCACCCTCGAACTGGCCCTCGCCAACTTCGCCGAGGCCGAGCGCCTGTTCGCCCACATGGCCGAACTCCGCCGCCAGACCCTGGGGCCGCGCCACCCCGACACGCTTCTCTCGCTGCACAGCCTCGGCGTCGCGCTGTTCCGCCGCGAGGAGTACAACCGCGCCATTGCCCTGCTCACCGACGTCGTCGAACAGCGCCGCCAGGTCCGTGGCGACGACCATCCGGAAACCATGGAGTCGCGCTCGGCGCTGGCATCCGCCTATGTCCTGGGCGGCCAGAGTGCGAAGGCCGTTCCCCTGCTGCGGGGCGTCCTCGACTGGCAGCAGCGCGTCCTTGGCCCCGTCCACCCGTCCACCCTCTCCACCCGCAACGCCCTCGGCGACGCCCTTTCGGCTTCCGGCTTCCTCCAGGAGGGCGCCGCCGTACTGCGCGAGTGCGTCGCGCTTGCCGCCGCCGCTAAACTCGAAACCTACATCGTTCAGTCCTGCCGCAACAACCTCGCCAATGTCCTCAATCCGCTCGGCGATCACGCCGGAGCCGAGGCCATCCTCCGTAAACTCCTGGCCGCCGACATCGCCGCCGGAGGCGAATCCAGTGCCGATGCCATGCGCACCGCCAGCAACCTGGCCGCCACCCTCGCTCTCGCCGGCAAGTTTTCGGAAGCGGAGAAGCTCTTCGACCATGTCATCGCCCTGCGGACTGCCAGACTCGGCCCCAAGGACCCCAAAACCCTGTCTTCCATGAGCAGCCGCGGCTATCTGTATCAGGCCATGGGCCGCCTGGCCGACGCCGAAAAGGCTCACCGCCACGTCAGCACTTTCCGTGCCTCCGCCCTCGGCCCCGACCACACCAACACGCGCTACTCCCGCCTGAATCTTGCGGAAGTCCTGGTCGCCCAAGGCAAGTACGACGAAGCGCAATCCATCCTCACACCCATCGCCACCGGCAACCTCACCGCCGAACCCTGGATGAAGTTCTCCGCCATGAGCCTGCTCGGCGAGATCGAACGCGCCGCCGGAAATCTTCCGTACGCCCAGACCCTGCTCCGCCAAGCCGTCGACGGCCTCTCCGCCAACCCTGTCCCCCTCCCAACCCGGCCCGAACGCCGCGGCGAACTCGAGCGCGCCCAAGCCCGCCTTCGCGGTATTCTCACCCCCTAAGCGCGTCCCGCTAAAGACGCCAACCGGGCCTGCCGATACTCGAGTGAGATCTCGTGATGCCGCTGAAACTCTGGCTCGCCGTCTGGGGCATCCTCGCGCTCATCGCCCTGGCCGCCCCCAGCCTCGTCGTCCTCGGCCTGTTCCTCATTCTCCCTGGCCTCATCCTCCTCGCGGCCCCCACTGTCTTCCTCTACTCCGCCGTCTTCGCCCTGGCCCGCCTCTTCCTCCCGTTCCCAACCCCTGCCCGCGACTTCCTCGCCTTCCTCGCCGCCATCGCTTTCGGCTGGCTTGCCGCCCAACCCGCCGCCCTCACCGCCCGCCACAACTTTGACCGCGCCAACCTCCCCGAAGTGTTGCCGTCCTCTCCCCTCCAACTCGCCGGACACATCCGCCTCGAACTCCCCAAACCACTGCGACGCCGCCGCGATGAGGCGCCCACCCCCTGCGGCAGCCTCTGCGCTGCCCTACTCGACACTCCGGGCGTCACCGGCGTCACCGAGGCCATCGCCGGACAGCCAGCCGCCACCTACCGCCTTATCCCCAGAACAGACGACCGCACCCGAGGTATCCATCCTCACCACCCCGAAGAAATCCTCGACAGCCGGCCCGAATCGGAAGATCGTCAGGCCATCGCCGCCGCCTGGGCCCTGCGCCTCGCTTCCCGCCAGAAACTCATCGTCCACCCCACTCCGCCCGAGCCCGGCATGCTCCTCCGCATCACCGAAGACCGCCGCAAGCCCGAAGATGTCTCCGTTTTCCGCGTCGAAGTCCTCGACTCCCAGGGCCGCGCCCTGTTCCGCCGCTCCATCGTCACCGGGAGCGCCCTCGCCGCGCCGCTCCGTTTTAACGGCACGGGCGGCATCCCTGGCTACCGTGTGCACCTGGCCCGTGTGTCACTCGGCACCCATCCGGCACCTTCCGGCTGGCATCCCGTCAACGAACTCTTTCGCCATACCTCGCTCGCCCGGCCGGAAGCGGACCCCCAGGCGCTCCCCGCCCTGCTCGCTCGCCTGAACGCCGCCCTCCAGAACCCCGCCCTCCCCGCCGAAGATGCCGACTTCGCTCTCGCCGATCTTTGGCTCCCCACCGTCGCTTGGAATCGCTCACTCCCTGCCCCCCAACTCACGGTGCTCGCCCGCCTCCTCGCCGACGAACGCGTCCCGCTCACCCATAAACCCTATGACGGGCAGGAATCCAAAGCCGACGCAGAACTCCGCAACGCGTTCGCCGCCCGCATCCGCATGGCATCCACCACGTCCGCCATGCGCACTCATCTTGCGAAACTGCTCGCCCGCCTGCCCGCCGGCACGTTCGCCACCCTGTCCCCCATCGAAAGCGACATCCTCACCAGCCCTGTCCTCCGCCCCGACGCCTACCCTCTCATCGTGCGCCTCGCCGATCAGGGAGAATCCGCCGTGCCACAGTTGCTCGCCGTCGTTGAACGTAGCTACAACGTCCAACCCCCCGGCCGCCGCGGGAACGTTATGCACGCCGTCGCGACAGCCTTCGCGATCCTCGGTCCGAAGGCCGCCACCGCCATCCCCGCCATCGAAGCCCAACTCCACGTCCCCCGCTCTCCCCTGATGTTGCACTGGAACGATCGCATCCATTGGTATCTAGCGCTCGTCCGCATGGGCAAACCCATCGACGAACTCCCCTGGCCCTCCGACAAGCCCCAGCGCATCGCCCGCAACCGCGCCGACCTCCGCCGGCAAGTAGAGCGCTTCGACCCGCAACGCGACTTCTGATCACCGCTCCTTGGCCCGCTCAATCGCGTCCGAAGCTTTCGGGTCCACCGGCGTCCACCGCCGTTGCCACACCACCACGGCAATCGCCACCAGCAGCCCGATAATCAACGCCACCAGCGCCCGCATTCGCCTACTCCAACTGCCGCGCCGTCAACACCAGGAAGATCGCGGAATCGTCGCCGATGCCGCTCTTGCCTACCACCGCCTTCTGCCCCTCCCGCACGTCGACATCCGTCTTCATGTAAGCCTGGGTCAACGTTGGCTGCGCCGGATAGTAGCAACGGAAGGAAAAGTTATTGAACCGGAACACGGGCGTCTTCGCCGCCGGATCGGCATCGATCAAGAAGTCGGTATGGCAGGTGTATGTCGCCTCTTTCGCCGGATTCGGAACCTGCGCGATCAATTCCGCCTTCCACCGGTTCCCGCCCGGCACGTTCACCCTCTGCCGCATGATCTGGGTATCCAGAATGCGATAGTGCGGATATTGAAATATCCCCCGCATCTGTTTAATCACCGGCTCCAGAGCCGGCGTGAGCGAATCGGCCTGAAACTTCGATGACGCCGCAACCACCCATATCACGACCTCGGCATTCCTCGGCCCCTCCACCGACTTCGGAATGTCCAGCTTCGCCAGCGCGGCTTCGGCTGCCGCCACGGCTGCCTCCGCGCCGTTAATCGCGATCACCCCCAACTCGCTCTCCCGTACATCCACGCCGAACATGCGCACCAGCCCCAAGGCCTGGCCCAGTTCTCGTCCCTGCAGATGCTTTATATTGACCAGCTTCGCCACCATCGGCGGCGGGAGCATCTTCTGCTCCTGCGCGGGTAGCCACCACGCCGTCAACAGCGCGGCCACCATGAGTCGTCTCATTCTTCTCCTCCCTCCACGGTCCAGTAAATAATCACATCCGGGTCGCTTGTCTCAATCTTCAGATACAGCGGAGCCACGGCCTTCCGCCTCGCCACCACCGGCGCCTGTGTAGGCACCTGCACTTCTACCGCGGGCAACACGGGCTTCGCCACCGCCACAACGGGTATCGGCGGCGGAGGAATCTCCTGCCTCGGCACCATCGCCACCCAAACACCAGCCACCGCCGCTACCGCCGCCGCAACCACCGTCCGTAGCCACCTTCGAGTAGCCCGCGGCACCGGCACTGCTTCATCCGCCAACCCTCGCAACGCTACCCCGTCCGCCACCCACTCGCCGCACTCCGCACAACCCGCCGCGTGCGCCCGCGCCTCTTCGCTCTCGAACTCCAGCCACCGCGCCTCTTCGCACGTCACTTGCGCACCCTCCCTTCATACCGCTTCACCCACTCCCGCAAGTGCCCCCGCGCCTGGTAGATCAGTGATCGCACCGTCGCCTCCTCAACTTCCAGCGCCACGGCCACCTCTCGCGTCGTCAATCCCTCCACTTCGCGCAGCAGCAACGCCGCCCGCTCCCGTGGCGCCAGCCGCGACAGTCCCCACTCCACTGCCGCCTTCCGCTCCTCCTCAATGAGCCGTCGCTCGGCCACCGGCAGCGCCGCACCTTCGTCCACCAACTCCAACTGCGTCCGCCGCCGGCGCAGCATATCCAGACACACGTTCACCGTCATCCGGTACACCCACGGACGCAGTTCCCGCGTGTCATCGAATTGATCCAGAGAACGGCACAGCCGCAGGAACACCTCCTGCGCCGCATCCTGCGCATCTTCCAGCCTCCCGAGCATCCGCAGCGCCACCCGGAGCACGCCCTGCTCATGGGTCCGCAGCAGGTGGTCCATCGCCTCGCGATTTCCCCCTTGCGCCTTGCGCACCCACGCGGCCAGTTCGTCGGGTTGTAACGGCAATGCTGGGTTCACGGCCTTTCACTTCTTACTACGAAGCGAAGCCCGCAAACGTGGAGTCCAATTTTCGCGGCTTACCTAAAGCCCTTCCGGCAAAACCTCGCGATCCTTATCCCCCATCCCCGCGATCGCAAAAACATTGTCCCGGATCGTCTCGCAGATCGCCTCTAAGGGCAGATCGTTGTCGTCGTACCCGAACGGCCCTTCGATCTCCACCCCGATCTCTTCAATCCCGAAGAACACGTACGAAATCAGGAACACGTCCAGAATCGTCGACCACCCGAAAGTCTCCACCAGCGCGAACGGCAGCGTGAAGCAATACAGCACCAAGGCCCGCCGCAGATGCACCACGTAGGCAAACGGCAGCGGCGTTTTCCGGATCCGCTCGCACCCGCCCAAATAATCCACCAACAGTGTGATGTTCTGGTCCAGCGACGTCAGCACAATGTCGCTGATCAGCCCCTTATCCCGTGCCTGCCGTAGACACGCCCCCATCCCCGACGCCACCGCCAGCGCACTATGCTGGCTATTCAACACCACACCCATCTCCGCCGCCGAAAGATCCTTCATCGCCCCCAGATCCTTCGTCCCCCGCAGCGTGCTCGCCGCCGCATAGGGAAACGCCGCCGTCCACCGCGCCAGCGTCGCCAGCAGTTCCTTATCCTGTCCACCAAAATGCAGCGCCCCGGCCCGCACCAGGTTGCGGGTCTCGTTCACAATCCCGCCCCACAGCTTGCGCCCTTCCCAAAACCGGTCGTACGAAGCATTGGTCCGGAACACCAACAGCAGGCCCAGCGCCAAGCCGACCAGCGTATGCAGCGTGGAAGGAATCCCCAGCGGGCGCACCTTGTAATGGACCACGACAATAGCCGTGGTCCACAGCACGCAAAGCGCCACCCGCCCCAGGATCTCCCTGACCATCGACCCGCGGATGTCAAAGAAATGATCAAGCCATCGATGCGGGTCGTAATGAATCATGCCGAGCTACTAGTATTCCAGACGCAGCACCATCTGCACCTGCCGCGGCGATTGCGCCAACCCGCTGATCACCCCAAACGCCGCCGCATTCCCCAACTGCGCCCCCGGCGCCGCGAAGTTCGGCGTGTTCGTCAGGTTGAACGCCTCGGCCCGGAACTGCAGTCTCCAGCGTTCCTTGAACGGGAAGTTCTTGAACACTGAAAAGTCCAGCGTGCGCGTCCCCGGGTTGCGCGTGTCCGGCAGCACCCGCGGCGTGTTCCCAAACCGGAACGGCTGCGCAAACGTGAATACCGACGTGTCGAACCACCGCGCGATCCGGTCCTGTGTCGACCCGCCCGTCAACTCCGCCGATTTCCCGTTGTTATCCGGCCGCTGCCCGGCCGACCCCAGATTCGTGTTATTCACGTTCTGCGTCACAATCACCGGAGTCCCCGTCTGCAGCGTCAGAATCCCGTTGGCCTGCCAGCCACCCAGCAAAAACTGCCCGACCGAGTTCATCCCACTCAGCAGCGCGCGCCCCTTGCCGAACGGCAAGTCATAGTTCGCGCTCAGCACCAGCCGCCGCGAAATGTCCTGTGTAGACACCGAACGCTCCGCCCCGCGGTTGTAGAAGTCCTGCTTGTTGCCGGCCTGGCCCAAAAACGTCACCGTCTGCGACGCATCGTCAATCAGCTTGCCCGCCGTCAGGCTCATCAGGAAGCCCAACCCTTGCGAGAAGCGCTTTTCGGCCCGCAGCGTGAACGAGTGATAAATCGAGTTCGCCTGCGGCTTCCGGAACGCGTTCACGCTGGTGTACTGCGGGAAAGGCCGCAGCAACTGTGACCGCACCACCGTCGGCCGGCTCAGAATCGAGCTCGTATTCGTAATCACGCCAAAGAACGGATTCGGCACCAGGTCATTCAGCGCGTTGCCCAGCTCCCCGAAAGATGCCGGCAACTGGTTATACGTCATGCTGCCTTCGCCATCCACGAGGTGGTTGCCCTTGCTGCCCAGATACCCCGCCTCCACGATCATCGACCCCGGCAGTTCCCGCTGCATCGTGAAGTTCCACTGTTGGATCACAGGATTGATCCAGTTGTTGAAGTGGCTTTCGCCAATCCCCAACCCCAGATTCGTCTCCGCCCCGCCATTCGGCACCTCCGCCGCGCCCAGCGGCAGGTTGAAGCCATTCGGAATCGGATTGGCCAGATACGTCGCCGGCGTCCGCCCGCCATCCAGCGAACTGATGATCGGCGTCGACCCGCGATAGCCTTCCATTCCCGCGCTGCCCGAAGAACCCGCCGCCTGCATCATCGACCCCGCATACATCAGCGCATACGCCCCGCGCATCACGGTCTTCTCGTTGGCCCGGTACGCAAACCCAAATCGCGGTCCCCAATTGTTCATGTCCGTCGGTACCTGCGTCCGGTTATCCGGCGTGGTGAACCGCATCGCACCGCGCAGATTCGCAAAGCCCGGCACCTTCCCGGCAATCGGAGACGGCGCGTCCAGATCGAAATAGCTGTAGCGGTTGTAGCGCTCGGTGCGCGGAAGGTCTGCATCCCAACGCAGGCCCAGGTTGAACGTCAGCTTGCGCGTCACCTTCCAATCATCCTGCGCATAAAAGCCTACATACGAACTTGCCGACGCCGGAATCGGATCATGCGAGAACGACCCGCCCGACGGCGTCCCCAACAGGAAACTCGCCAGCCCGAAGCCCTGCGTTCCGCTCGCCACCACCGGGTTCTGCTGCGTGAAGCCCTGGTTGAAGCTGAACTGTCCGGCCGGGTTGCCCAGCTGCATGAAGTTCAAAAACATCTTGCGATACTCATAGCCAACCTTCACCGTGTGGTTCGACCACAGCTTCGTGAAATCCCCGCGCAGGTTATGCGAGAACGGGATGAAACGCAACGTCGTGAAGGTGTTCTGGCCCAGGCTGCTCACCCCGGCTATGTCAAATCGCGGAAACTCCAGGTTCTGCGTCGCCGCCTGGTTTCGCACTGCCGCCGGGAACCCGATCTGCGTCGTGTCAAAACCCGACGAGAACGGGAACCGCACGTTCACGAAGCGCCCAAACCCATAGTTCAGATTCAACAGCGTGCTGCTGTTGAAGTTATACACCCCGTTCAGCGTCACGTTGTAGCTGTCGGTGCTGCTGTCGCCATCACCGCTCGGCGTCGCTACATTGCCGAAAAAGTTCACCGGATTATTCACCGCCCGCGAATACGACCCGCGTCCGTACATCCGGAACTTCGACGAGAAATTATGATCCAGCTTCGCGTCAAAGCGGTCATCGCCCGACTTGCCTTTGCTCGACACCGTATAGTTATTCGCCTGCGTGTTCACGTTCACCGGTGCCGTGTTCGGCGTCGGGTAAAACGTCCGCAGCCGCGCCGCCACCGGGTCAATCCGGTTCGCCGGGATGCGATTCCCCGGAAACGCGCTCCGAATCCAGTTGCTGCCCGACAGGCTTCCCGTCAGCGGATCGTAAATCGTGATCGGCTGCCCGGCCGCCGTCCGCAGATTGCTGAAATCGCCCTGCAGCCATTCCGGCAGCGGCACCGTCGTGTTGAACACAGACTGGCTTCGCGTCCGTGTTGATTGCTCACTGAAGAAGAAAAACGTCTTGTCCGTGCCGTTATACAGCCCCGGTATCCGCACCGGCCCGCCTACCGTGCCGCCGAACTGATTCCGCTGAAAAGCTCCCAAACGCGCGCCACTGCGATTCGAAAAGAAGTTATTCGCATCCAGCTTCGAGTTCCGCAAATAGTCGTAAAGCGAGAAATGCAGCTGGTTCGTACCGCTGCGCGTGGCCACGTTGATCACCCCGCCGCCCGTGCGCCCATACTCGGCCGCCAGCGAGTTCGTCACCACCGAAAACTCTTCCACCGAGTCCACCGGCGGCGTGTACGCCAGCGTATTGATGCCGACATTGTTCTCCGGCAGAATCACCGACGTGCCGTCAATTGTGATCTCGCTCGATGCATTCCTTCCGCCGCTGATCCACGGCGTCGACCCCGGGCTCGGCACCACCCCAGGCGTCAAAGTCGCCAGCGCGAACGGGTTTCGCCCATTCAAGGGCAGGTCCTGAATCGCCTTGTTCCCTATCACGGTGGACATCGTGGCGTTGCTCACCGACAACTGCGCGGTGCTGGCCTGC
>JAEUQF010000095.1 GCA_016789745.1 Bryobacterales bacterium | reverse complement strand
TCGAGGAAAGCGTCGTCGATGGGGCCCTGCAGCCCGTGGCGCTTTCGGAGGGTTTTCGGGGTGAGGTCGGCCTTCTTCCACTTGCCGTCGTGCTTTTCGGCGGCGCGGATGTTGCTGCCTAACGATTCGCCATCGATGGTGACGGTAAGGGGCGTGTTGAAGACGAGGCGCGCAACGTTCTTTGTGATGACTTTGGCGGTGTTGCCTTCGCGCGAGGCTTCCACTTCGGCGCGGTCGTAGTGGCGCTCCAGACCGTCAATGAGGAGCCAGTCATAGCGACCGTAGCGTGTGGTGTAGGTGAGGAACTTAGCGGGGTTGGGCATCTGCTTCGGCAGGCGCGCGGTAATCCAGGCTTCGGACTCGGCTTTGCTTTCAGGGGCGAATTTATGACCGATCTTGGGACCGACTAAGAACAGCGCCGGATTGTTGGGGAGGTTTTCCTTGGCGAGTTGCTCTTTGACGTTGACGGAGGCCTGGAGTTGGGGATCGTCGATGCTGCCGTAGCCGACGGTGGGCACCAGGAGGGTGTTGCGGGCATAGAGATAGGAGTCGTAGACAGGCCAGGCGCGGCGGGCGTAGTCAGGGGCTTTGTCCTGTTTGGCGTAGCGGAGGGTTTCGCTGAAGCCTGCGCCGGCTTCGATGCCCGCCCAGATGTGGGGATAGTGCAGGCCGAGATGCCAGCCGCCTGCGCCTCCCATGGAGAAGCCACGAAGGACGATGCGCTTGTCGTCGATCTTGAAATCGCGCTTGACGGCGTCGATGGCTTCAAAGACGTCGGTCTCGCCGGCCCAGCGATAGGCGTTGTTGGTACGGCCGTAGACCTGCAGTTCGATGCGGTCTTCGAGCACGGGGGCTTTACTGGCTTCGACGGCGCTGAGGAAGCTGACTTCGTTGAGTCTGGCGTTGCGCCCATGGAGGACAACGTCAAGGCGCATGGGCGTGCCGTTGTAGCTGTGGGGTACGGTGACCTGATAGGGCTGGAGGCTGCCATCGACTTTGGAGACGTAGGCGCGGGCGACGGGCTTGCCTTTGAGGTCGACCCAGGGGGTGCGTCCGGCGGCGAGGTCGGCGGCGCGGGCGTTGCCGGTTTCGATGACTTTGAGGGCATTGGGGACGTACTGCTTCTGGTAGAACTCTTCCGGGTGACGAAGGATCCAATCGATGGCTTTGGCGTAGATGGCGGCGTCGGCGTAGCGGGCGTGTTTGGCGACGGGGGTGAGTTTGGATTGAAGCGGCGGGAGGGCGTCGCGAATGGGCTTTAGTTCTTCGGGGGTGGGGACGTAGGACGGGGGCGCGTCGTAGTTCTGATTTTGGGCAGTAACGATTGCGGCGAGGGCGAGGGCGGCGAGGAGGAGGGTTTTCGAGCGCATGAGCTTTTTACGTTATCACTTTGGGATGAGCCAGCCCAGGGCCACCAGATGGCGTTTCAGGGGGTCTGGGGCGGTGTTGGGATTTTGGAGGGCGAACCATTCTTCTTCGCTGATGGCCCTGGTGGGAAGGAGGGATTCGGCGCGGGCTTGCACGAAGCGCTGCTGGCCTTCGGTGAAGGTGCTGGCTCCGGTGGTGAATTGCAGGTGGCCATGCGGGTGGCGGAGCCATTGGCGGGTGCGCATGAGTTCGTCGATGCGGTGGGGACGGATGGAGCCCCAGCATTCGCCGGGGACTTCGAAGCGGTCAAACCAGGGGTCGCCGGCGGCGGGCTCGAGGATGACGAGGCTTTGGCGTGTGCCGGGGACGTCTCCTACGGGGGTGTAGAGTTCGAGCACGCGCGTGTTGGGCGGGTGGGGGACGGCGGCGTCGGGGTGCCAGGAGGAGAGGATGAGTGCCCTGCCCTCTTCGGTGAGGTGCGGCGGGCAATCGAGGATGACACGGCGGGCGATCTCGTCGCCACGCGGGCCTCCGGATAGGAAGACTTGCTGGCCGGCGCGGTCGGCGGGGTAGTAGGGCGGTTGGGAGACGATGATGTCGAACTGACGGCCTTGTACGGGTTCCAGGCAGTCGCCGGTGAGGAAGCTGGCGTTGGTGATGCCGTTGAGGCGGGCGTTGGCCTCGGCGATGGCGATGGCACGGTGGCTGATGTCGGTGCCGGTGACGTGATCGGCACGGCGGGCCAGGAGGAGAGCGATGGTGCCCGCGCCGCAGCCGAGGTCGAGAACGGCGCCGGCAAAGCCTTCAGGTTTGGCGGCCTGATACAGAAGTTCGGTGGTTTCGCCCGCGCCCATCACGGCATCGTCATGGGCGCCGAGGTAGTCGCTGATGAGGTAGAGGTGATCGACCAGACGAAGGTGAAACGGACAGTGGGCGTTTTGGCCATCGGCGGTCAGGAGTCCGCAGTCGTAGAGGCTTTGGTCGTGCCAGGGTTCGTGGAAGCCACCCATGAAGAGGCGGAGGGCTATCGAAGCGGCATCGTCGCGATAGGTGGCGGCGCGGGTGAGGCGGAGCGGGCCGCGAAGATCATCGCCCGGTTCGGCGTTGGCGTGCAGGAAGGAGGTGGTGAGGCCGCAGGACGCCAGGGTGGCGGCGAAGCGCTCTGGAATGCGATGGAGGCGGGATACGTCCGGCAGCGGCGTCACGTAGAGTTGCGCATTTCGCGCTTCACATCGGCGATGGCATCGGTGCGCTGTTGCTCTTTGAGGTCGCGCTCCAGGCGGCGCAGGGCGACACCGACAACGTCCCGATGGTGCAGGTTGGAGCCGATGCCTTCTTCGGCCGTAAGTTGCAGCCAGAGGTCGTGCAGGCGGTCGATATCTTCCGGCCAGAGACGCGGTGGGTGCGGGCCGAGGTTGACGTAGGCGGAGGGGCGTTCCGGGCTGATGATTTCGAGCGAGAAGGCGTGGCGGGGCTCGGGGAGTTTTTCCCAGGCGAGGCCGATGCGGCGCGCGAGTTCATCGGAGGTCATACGGAGCGAGACACCCGTAACCAGGCGAGTGGCTTGCAGCTTCTGCGCGGTCTGCACCATGGCATCGAAGGGGTCGACACCGGGGACGACAAGAAGTTCGACGGGCTTGCCTTCTTTTTCGGCGAGTTCGACAACGCGGCTGAACAGATGTTTCTCGTAGTCGGAGAAGAGCTGGTCGTCACGAAGGCCGTACTCGGCGGCGCCGGTGGAGAGTTGGCGGACTGTCATGACGACGATGTCGTGGCGGCGAAGGTTGGTCTTATGGAGAACCCGCTTAAGGTGGTCCATGCGCTGGTAGTCGCGCACGGAGACCAGGACACAGCCGGGGCGGGCGTTGAGGGCATCCTGGGCGACGTCCTGCTGGTGTTCGAGGTTGAACTCTTCGAGGGCCTTTTGTTTCTGGAGGGCGCGTTTGGCGGCGTTGGCGCGCTCGGAAATTAGAAAGATAACGAACAGGAAGCTGGTGAGCGAAAGGCCGGAGTAAGTAGCAATCTGCTTGGTGAAGAGATTGGCGATGGCCACCAGAAAGAGCATGAGGACGGTGGCGATCAGGCCGATCGGGATTTCGGTGCTCCCCATGCGGAGGTTGAAGGGGGTTTTGTACTCCTGGTCGTTACGCTGGAACCGCAAGGCCAGCACACCCATGCCTTTTAGAAAGAAGCTCCAGACCACGCCGAACGCATAAGCTTCCCCGAGCAGAATGACATCGCCGCGGCTCATCGCGATGGTGGCGATCTGGAGGATGCTGATGAGCATGATGATGCGGTAGGTGGTACCGAAGGTGCGGTGGGGCTTGCGGAAGAAATCGAGCAGGACACCATCCTCGGCGACACGATTGAGCACACCATTGGCGCCGATGATGGACGTGTTGACGGCACCGGAGAGGATGAGAACACCGACGATCACGACGAAGATATGGAAGGCGAGTTTCAGTAACTGCGGTCCGGCGAGGCTCATGGAGAGGCCGCCGATGAGGTTGTTGTAATACTGGGGCCGGACGGCGTCCGGAATGATCATGACGGCGAACAGCGAGATGAGCCCGGTACTGCAGAGGGCGTAGCCGCAGACGATGTTGGCGGTACGACGGAGGTTGGGGAGTTTCGGCGAGGCAATCTCGCGATAGACCTGGGCGAGCGTTTCAAAGCCGCTCATCGCCAACAGGGAATGGCCGAAGGCGACGATCATCATGACGGCAGGCAGTTGTTCCCAGAACGTGCCTTGCAGCCAGCCCAGGGACTCGTGGTTGAAGTGAAGGTTCTGGGGCGAAGGCGCGGGCGGCAGTTGCCAGTTGCCACGGATGAGGAGGGTAAGGGGGCACCAGATGAGTAGGGCGATCACCATGACGGTGGTGATCTGCATGATGCGGAGCGCCTTGCCGCTGGATTCGTGGATGCCCTTCACATTCGTCCACCAGAAATAGAGGGTGACGACGATGCCGAAGAAGACTGCGAACGTATTGGGGTCTACATGGAAGGACTGGTGGGTGAGTTCGCTGATCTCATTGAAGAGGTGCCCAAGGTACTGGCCGGCGCTGACGACGCTGATGGGGCCGGTGAGCACGTAGTCGACAACCAGCGCGGAGACCGATAGCTTCGCCATGGTGGGGCCAATGCTGTCGCGGACGACGACATAGACACCGCCGCGGACAAACATGCTGCAGCTCTCGAGATAGATGGAGCGGACCGCGTAGCTGAAGAGCATGACGGCGAGCACGAACCAGGGAGCGGACTTGCCGATGGCCTGTTCGGTGATGCCGCCGACGTAGAACATGGTGGAGGCAAGGTCGCTGAGGACAATAGCCGCACCACGCCAGAAGCTGATAAAGCTGAGGGCTACCGTTGTAGCGACAACGACTTTCGTGGAGGACGGGAGGTTGGGAGCTGCCTCCTTAGCGGAAGGCTGCCCAGAGTCTGAGGACATGAGAGGTTGAGAGAAAAACTACCTCCCTATGTTAACCATAACAGTATGGGTGGCACCACTAGCCCCGGGCGTGAACTGGCGGTAGAACTTGTAGCCGCATTGCGGGAACGGGGATATGCGGCTTGGCTGGTGGGCGGGTGCGTGCGCGATGAACTCTTGGGCATTGAGCCGAAGGATTATGACGTGGCGACGAGCGCGCGGCCGGACGAGGTGCTGGGGCTGTTTCCGCGCGCAGAACGCATTGGGGCGCATTTCGGCGTGGTGCTGGTGAAGCGGCCGGAAGCGGCCGTGGAGGTGGCGACGTTCCGCTCCGATCATTCCTACAGCGATGGGCGGCGTCCGGATGAGGTGACGTTTGAGACCGATCCGAAGCAGGATGCGCTGCGGCGGGATTTCACGATCAACGCGCTGTTTCGCGACCCGTTCACGGGTGAAGTGCTGGACTTCGTGGAGGGCCACAGGGATCTGGCCCACGGGGTGGTACGGGCGATTGGCGATGCGCGGCGACGGCTTGAAGAAGATCATCTGCGGCTGTTGCGGGCGGTGCGGTTTGCGGCCCGGTTTACGTTTTCGATTGCAGAAGGCACGTATGCGGCGATGCGGGAACTGCGGGCGCGGATCCATGGCATCGCGGTGGAGCGGGTGCGGGAGGAGTTGACGCGCATTCTCACCGAAGGGCAGGCGGCACGGGGGCTGGAGTTATTGGATGGCTGCGGGCTGTTAGAGGAGTTGCTGCCGGAAGTGAAGGCCTTCCAGGGCGTGCAGCAACCGCAGGAGTATCATCCGGAAGGCGATGTGTGGACCCACGTGCTCCTGATGCTGCGGGAGATGGGAAAGGCATCGCCGGAGTTGGCCTGGGGCGTACTGCTGCACGATGTGGGCAAGCCGCCGACGTTTCAGATTGCCGATCGGATCCGGTTCAACGGGCATGCGGAAGTCGGCGAGCAGATGGCACGGCGGATCCTGGAGAGGTTAAAGTTCAGCCACGATTCCACCGAGCGGATCTGCGCGATTGTGGCGAATCACATGCGGTTCATGGATGCGCAGCGGATGAAACCGAGCACGTTGAAGCGATTCCTGCGGCAGCCGCATTTCGATGAGCATCTGGCGCTGCACCGGCTGGATTGCCTGTCGAGTAACGGCAGCATGGCGAACTACGACTATGTGTCGCAGGCGCTCGCGGAGATGGGCGAAGAGGGGTTGCGGCCGCCTCGGCTTATCACGGGGCGGGATCTGATTGCGTTGGGCTACTCGCCGGGTCCGGCGTTCAGCGGACTGCTGCGCGCCGTGGAGGATGCGCAGCTGGATGGGCGCATTCAGACAAGGGAGGAAGCTTTGACGTTGGTGGCTTCCCTTGCGGCTTCGTAGTTGAGGATCTGCTTGCGCACCACACGGAGCCACCACATGACGAAGCCGGTGATAAACAGCAGCGGGAAGACGAGGCCGAGCAAGGCGTAGATGACTTTGATGGGCATGCCGCCGAACGAGCCGGCATGCAGGGCGGGGACCCAGGACAGCAGGACGTCGCCTGTGGTCTTGGCGCGCACATCATCGACGCGGAGGACGTCGCCGCGGTAGGGATCGACGAAGACAGTGGACTGCGTGCGGTAACGGCGTGGGCCATCGCCATGCTTGATGACTCGGAGAGGCTCGCGGGGATTGGCGGGTACCTCGACGGCGACGGTGCGAAGGTCGGGCAGGGTGGCGGCAGCGGTCTGGAGAAGGTCGACGATGGGCCGGCGCTCGCCTTGCGGCGTGATGCGAACGGGCTTCGGCGGTGCGCTGAGCGGGGCGACCGAGCCGATGGCCGATCGGAAGGACTGCGGCCAGGTGAAGTAGACACCCGTGAAAGAAATGAGGACGAAGCCGGCCCACGTCCAGAAGCCGATGGAATGATGCAGGTCCCAATTGATGCGCTTCCAACTGGCGCGGAAGTCGATTTGGGTTAGGCGGGTCCAGCGCTTGCGGCCGGGCCACCAGATGAGCAGGCCGGTGATGGCAAGCAGTACCAGGCTGAGCCCGCCAAAGCCATTAAGGACACGGCCAGTGCGGGCGAGGAAGAAGTTGCTATGGAACTGTTCGGTGAGTTGGAGAAAGGTGCCGCGATGGCGATAGTGGCGCAGCACGGACGCGTCGTAGGGGTTCACCATGACCATTTGCATGCCGGTGTTGTTGTAGATCATGGCACGCGCCGCGTGCGACGGAGACTCCGGCAGCGTAATGTTGACACCTCCTTTGTGCCCGGTAACCTGGCGAACCGTGGCGGCCCAGTCTTCAATGGGACGCGGCGCACCAGCGGGCTGCACGTGTTCGGCACCATGGACTACGCGGTCGAGCAGTTCTTCATGGAACATCAGAATGGAGCCAGTAACGCCGATGGCTACGGCGTAGAGCCCGACGATGAGTCCCATCCACAGATGGATCTGGAAGAGCCAGCCTCGGGCGGGGATAGATTTCGGCTGATCGAGAGCGCGGGTCCAGAGCGACACAGGTAAGGTTGTATCACACCCGATAGAGGAAGATCAGTGCGGTGACCAGCACCATGACCAGGGCGGCGGTAACGCCGGCGGCATCTTCGATGCGGCGCATACGGCGTTCGTCCTGGGGGCTGGGGGGTTCCATGCCCTCCGAGTTTAGCGCCGAAGGGGTATGCTAGGCGAAGGAGGGCTAATGGCGCTGGGGCGATTGGCTTTGCTCATCCTATTGACCGGCGGCCTTGGGTACGGCCAGGATCGGATACTGGCGCCGCTGGTGCGCGGCGTCTTCATGCTGTACACCGGCAACGACTCCAACGGGTCATTCTCCTTCGAAGTGGACAAGAACACACACCAGTGTAACTTCACTTCAAAGACGTACTTTGAGCGCGATCATCGCCGCACCAACATCAGCAGTATTCCGCAAGGGCAGTTATTGGAAGTCCTGTCCGAGCGTACTCCGGAACCACCACGCTGCCGGGCACTGATTGTGCGAGTAATTACCGAAGAGCGTCTGAAAATGCGGCAACGTTTACGGACGGCAAGTCCAACGGAGTATTTCGCACCTCGCGGCAACCTTCTTTTTACGGGCGTAATTGTGCGCATGGACAACCAGTCGCTCACGCTGCGGACGCGCGCAGGCGAACGTCATACAATTCAGCTACGCCGGGATACAAGGTATCTTTCTTCGGGTCTTCCCTCGGACTTGGGGGCGGTGCCACTCCAAAGCCCCGTCCAGGTCCGCGCCGGACGCACATACGACCAGAATATTGAAGCATTTACGCTCACTTGGGGCGATATCCTGAAGCCACCGCCGCAGTAAGTTCAGATAACCACACCAGGCCAGGCCGGGCCGTAAATAACAGTACACGAGATGTATTACATCATCTAGGCGGATGTTGCCGGATGCCGTATTCTTACCGTGGAGGTTATGCTAACTTGAGCCACTTCGGAGGAAGTCTCCTGCTCGCCCTTTTTGCGGGCGGGCTATCTCTTCACGCCGCTCCCATTCTGATTTACAACACCGGTGTTGACAGCAGCAACGTTGTTCTCGCAGATGGGGCGGTTGATCCGCACTATGAACTTGTTACCAGCGGCGACCCTGCGTATCCGGGCCCGAGCGCCGTGCTGGTAAATTCATCCACCTATCCGATTCCACCATGGTTAGCCAACAACTCGACATCGCGTTGGATTGCACCACGGGCGGACCAGATAACCGGGAACGCGCCGGGCACTTACATTTACCGGACTACATTCAGCTTGGCGGGCCTGGACCCTACAACTGCCATTCTGACCGGACAGTGGGCGTCGGACAACGACGGCACGATCCGGCTGAACGGGAACCTGGTGACCAGCGGGGCATCGGGTGCGACGGGTAATGGGGATTTCGGGGCATTTACGGCGTTCACGTTGAACGCGGCGAATGCGACGTTCGTATCGGGGTTGAACACGCTGGATTTCATTGTGATCAATACCGACTTGAATCCGAATCCGACGGGCGTCCGGGTCGAGGTAGCGGGAACAGCAGACTTGGTCAACGGTTCGACAGATGTTCCGGAACCTGCGACCTTCGCGCTGGTGGGAATCGTGTTGACAGCCGGAACGCTGCTGACCCGGCGCCGGGCGTAGCAGCAGTCAGCAGACGGGGATTCGCAATCGCTCTAGGGCTGGTCCTGCGGGACCGGCCTTTTTTCATTGAGGAGCACGACGGGGTTGGCTGCGGCTATAGTTTGCTTGCGAGTCCAGTAGGCGTGAAAAGGCAGGCCGGCGGCGATAATGGCGAGTCCAGCGAAGGATTGAAGCGGCTGCGTGTAGAGGGTGTTGAGCAGCAAGGCGAGGGTGACCGCACAGAACAGCAGCGGCAGGAAGGGATAGGCGAGGACGCGGTAGGGACGGGGCGCGTTGGGCATCTTGCTTCGCAAAACCAGCAGAGAGGATGCGGTCAGTCCGTAGAACAACCAGAGCGAGAAGACGGCGTAATCGGTGAGGCGATCATAATTGCCGCTCAGTGCCAGCAGGGAGGCCAGGACGGCTGCAAACACGCCGGCACGCACGGGGACCCCACGCGACGAAAGGCGATTCAGGAACTGGAAGTAGAGGCCATCGGCGGCCATGGCGTAGGGGACGCGCATGGCGGGGGCGATGCCTGTCTGCAAGGCGCCGAAGGAAGAGACCAGCATGCCGGCGCTCATCAGCGCCGCGGCGGTGGCGCCGAACAGTCGCGTGAGCATCTCGGTGGCGACAGACGAGGATAGCGGGACGGAGGCGACATCGGCCGGAGTCATGGAATAGAAGTAGGAGGCATTGGCGAACAAGTAGAGGGCGGCGACGGTAACCAGGGCCAGCACGTAGGCTCGCGGGATGTTGCGCTGCGGGTCGGAGACTTCGCCGGCCAGCGGTGTAAACAACGCCCAACCCTGGAATCCCCAGAGAGCGGCGGTCATGGCAGCGGCGACGCCGGCGATGCCGCCGCGGGTGGCGGACGGTACGGCCTCGCAAGCGCCGGCGGCGCCGGAGAGCGCGTAATGCAGCCAGTTGCCGGAGGAGAAGACAAAGGCGCAGATACCCACCGATGCTACAACCACGATCTTGACCACGGTGAAGAAGGTCGCCAGCGAGCCGGTGGCTTTTACGGAATAGGAATTCAACAGCGTGGCCAGCGTAATGCCGGTGATGGACGCCAGCACCAGATGATCCTTGATGGCGCCGCCGAGGACAATATTGAGGAAGATGGCGGTGGCAACCGATTGCGCGGCAATGGACGCAGGTCGCGTGATAGCGGAGAAAGACCAGCCCCAGAGAAAGCCAGCGCGGCTGCCGTAGGCTTCGCGGAGAAAGACATACTCGCCACCGGCGCGGGGCAGCATGGCGGCCAGTTCGGCATAGCAAAGGGCGCCGGCCAGGACCATCAATCCGGCCAATGCCCAAACCGCGAGCACCAGGATGGGCGATTCGACGTTGCAGGTCATGACGCGGGCTTTCAGAAAGACACCCGTGCCGATCATATTGGCGATGTTCAGCGAGGCAGCCGATGTCAGGGTGAGCCCACGGACGAGGTTCGCCATAGCAATGGCTTATCGTATCAGAGGCGGGTCTCCAGGGCCTCGGCGATGAGGTTCTGGGAGTCGCCGATGTGGGAGAGGATGGCGATACGCGCGGCATCGGGGTCGCGACTGCGCAGGACCTCGAGGAGTTGCCGGTGGGATTGCAGTTCGTGGCGCTGGAAGGCGTCGCGGTCCGGGGCCCGGGCCTCCATCAGAGAGCCAGCGCGGGTCATCAGGGGTACGAAGGACTGCACGAGTTTTGCCAGGACGGCGTTGTGGGTGGCCGACGCAATGGCGTAGTGGAACTGGGCGGCGTCGGCGGCGACACTCTGCTGTTTCTGGATCTGGCGGTCGATGCGGGTGAGGATGTCCTCCATCAGCCAGAAGTCTTCGGCGGCGGCGCGATCCGCGGCCAGGGCGGCGGTTCCCGCTTCGACGATCCGGCGGGTTTCGATGACCTGCAGCACCGCCTCTTTCTCCAGCAGTATGGCTAGCAGGTCAGGATTGATGATGGTATCGGGGGAGGCACGACGGACGAAGCAGCCCATGCCGGGACGGATGTCGATGAGTTGCATGGCGGCCATCATCTGGAGGGCTTCGCGGATGCCGGTGCGGCTGACGCCAAGCTTGCGGATGAGGTCGTTCTGCGACGGTAGCCTGTCACCAGGGCGGAAGGAGCCCTCGCGAATCCAGGAGACCATGGTATTCAGAGTTCGGGTGGCCATGGTCATGGGAGCGGATCCGTGGTCGTTCAACATGATCCAGGCAGGCTCCTTCGCAGGGGATTCTCGTCCATGATGCAGCCGGAGCGAGATGGGGTAATCGGATGGTCATGCGCCAGTTTGCGACGAGCACCCGTCTTTGTCTTTGACACATTGTAGCCGAAGAGGTTGCGCGAGTCCGGTGAGCCGCCGCAGGCGGGCGGATAGCCGATTGTGCCGCAAGCAGATTCCGGATCACAAGAGTTGCACTTTTCTGTAAGCGCTTTAAATTCTGCGCTTTATCGGAAAAATCGCAGTTGCGGCGGAGCATTCCGTCAAGATGAGTCTGCTACGTTCGAGTTGGCCAAGGGTAACACCGAAGCCGATTCCAAAATACTGGCAACTCCAATTCTCTACCCAGGCGGCTCCGGGGCAACTCGGGACCGCCTGTTTTTATTGCTATGCGGAAGATCCTATCCATCGACGGGGGCGGGATTCGAGGAATCATCCCTGCCCTGGTGCTCGCGCACATTGAGCAACGGACCGGCACACGCGTATCCGAATTATTCGACTTAATCGCAGGCACCAGCACAGGAGGCATCCTGGCGCTAGGGCTGGCTAAACCCGCCAATGAACACGGCCCGCTGTATCGAGCCAGTGACCTGGCGGCGCTGTATGAACAGTATGGCTCGGCAATTTTCAACCGGCCGCGGTGGCGCACGCTGCTTCCGAGCGGCAACCTGTTGGACGAGAAGTACAGTGTAGCGGGATTGGAGGGCGTGCTGAAGCAGTACTTCGGAGACACGCGGTTAGGCGAGGCGACCACGCCGGTGGTGGTGACCGCGTACGAAACCGAGCGGCGCTTCCCGTTCTTCTTTCGCAGTGAACGGGCGCGCGAGGAGATCAGCTACAACTTCCGCATGGCCGACGCCGCGCGGGCCACATCCGCCGCGCCAACCTACTTCGAACCGCTACGGCTGGACGCGGCAACGCCGGCCGACTACTATTCGCTGGTGGACGGCGGCGTCTTCGCCAACAACCCGGCCTTATGTGCCTGGGTGGATGCGCGGGCACTGTTTCCCGGAGAAAGCGAATTTCTACTGGTGAGTCTGGGGACCGGGGCGTTGACGCGGCCGATACGCTACGAGGCGGCCCGGCATTGGGGTGTCGCGCGCTGGGCCAAGCCGGTGCTGGATATCGCGTTCGATGGCGTCAGCAGCACGGTGGACCATCAACTGCGGCAACTGCTGCCGCACCGGTATCACCGCCTGCAGCCGGTGTTGAGTCCGGAGCAGCAGGATATGGACAATGCCAGTGCGCGTAACATCCGCGGGTTGAAATTGCTGGCAGAGGCTTACATCCGCGAGCGGGAGGAGCAGATCGAACAGCTTTGCCTGGAGTTACTTCGATAGGAAGATGTCGCTGAGAACGGCCTGTTCCAGCAGGTCGCGGAAGCCGTAGCCTTTGGCGGCGGCCCGTTCGACGATACGGTCCAGGCGTGGACGATCGGCCGGTTCCATGCGGCGTCCGCAGGCGTACGTGAGCAGGCGCGAAGCCAGCATGCGGGTGAACTCGGTTTTGCGATCGGCCAGAATCTTCTTCAGTTCACCCAGGTCGCGGAAGGCTTTACCATCGGTGAGTTGGCCGGCAGCGTCGACGGTAGCGCCGTTCGGATACTTCGTGCGCCAGGCGCCGATCGGGTCGAAGTTCTCTAACGCAAAGCCGAGCGGATCGATCTTTTGATGGCAGGCAAAGCAGGTGGCGTTCTCGCGATGCTTGCTGAGCAGGTCGCGGATGGATTTGGCGCCGCGCACGTCGGGATCAATAGGCGGAACGTTGTCAGGCGGCGGTGCCGGCGGTGTTCCGAGGATATTTTCGAGTACCCAGATGCCACGCGTGACGGGGGAGGTTTCGATGCCATTGGCAGAGACCGTGAGCACACTACCTTGCCCCAGCAGGCCGCCGCGGACGGGGTCGGACAGGCGTACCTGGCGGAACAGGTGCGCCTGCTCCGGCGCGAAGGTTTCCTTCAACCCATAGAGTTGCGCCAGCGGTTTGTTGACGAAGGTGGTATCGGAATTGACGAACTCGAGGACGCTGCGATTTTGGTCCAGCAGGTAGCGCAGGAACAACTGCGTCTCTTTTTTCATGGCCGCCTGGAGGTCGGCGGCGTAGTAGCGTTCAAACTGGTCGCGGTCGGGCGGCATGTCGCCGAGGGCGCGCAGATTGAGCCAGCTATCCAGGAAGCCTTCGACGAAGGCCTGTGAGCGTGGTGAGACCAGCAAGCGCGCCACTTGCGCCTGGAGCACGTCAGGGCGCAGTAGGCTGCCATCCGATGCGGCGCGGCGCAGTTCGGCATCGGGCATGGACGACCAGAGGAAGTAGGAGAGGCGGGACGCCAGGGCGTCGGCGGGCAGGCGGCCCTTCGTCGAATCAGTTTCGGAAAGGTAGAGGAACGCGGGCGACGCCATCGCCGCTTTCAGCCCGTCTTTGAAGGCATCCCAATCGCTGCGCCCCTGCTGCTTGCGTTTGCCGACGACGGCCATCAGGCGGCCAACTTCGTCGGGCCGCGCCGGGCGCCGATACGCACGGCCGGCGAAGCGCTCCAGCAGTTCTCGCGTGCGGCTGGGCTGGAACGGTTGCCCCCCGAGCACGGCCTTCACGCTGGGCAGCGGCCATTGATCATAAAGCGGACCGCGGATCTTCACCTCATGGATGCGGATGTGCGGCATTTGCGCATGGCGCAGAATGAACGGACGCGCCGGACGGATGCCAACGGGATTCGGGGGGAAGTCCGCCGGCAGCAGATCGCGATGGTTACGAATGATGCGCTGGAAGGATCCGCGGCCGTCGATCTGGCCATTGGGGAAGGTGAAGCGCGGCGTGTGACCGGCATCCAGCCAGACGCGGAAGGTATGCCATTCGGGCGTGTCGTCGGCGACGAAGACTTCGCCCAGGGACGGCTCGATAGGTTGCGGATGATGCAGAGGACCGGCCTTCAGGTTTCCGGGTACCACGCCCATGCGGAAGGGCACATCCGGATCGATGCTGATGACTTTGCGGCTGTAGGGATGGCGGCGGTGCTTGGCTTCGGCCAGCACCTTGATCTCATAAAAGCCGTCGGCGGGCACGCCCTGTTGGAAGTCCCACAACAGGCCATAGGCGCCCTCATGATGGACGGAGTTCTGGTTCTCGTAAAGGCAGAGATAGCGGAAGCCGTAGATTTCGCGGTGGGCGTAGTCGACCTCCGGCTGCTGGCGGAAATCGCCTTTGAATATCCAAAACTGTTCGCGCGGTTTTTCCGCATATTGCAGCGCTTTTTCCACGGCAGTATCAGCGGCCTGCAAATATTGGTGCAGCAGATAGCCGGAGGTAACCAGCACATCGCCGAGGTTGTCCATCTGCCCGGCGGTCTGGTCACGCGGGAAACTGGCCGTGGGGTCGAACATGGACATGTTCAACGCCAGCAGGTCGCCCACGGTGTTGCGGTATTCGCGGCGATTGAGTCGGCGCAGCACGGACCGGCCTCCGGTGCTGATCTGGCGGGACTGCGCATCGGCGATGGCGGCCGTCAACGCCTGGATAACCTCGGTGCGTTCGCCCGGTTGCGGTTGGCGCGCGCCTTTCGGCGGCATGTGGCTGAGGTTCAGTTGATCGACGGCATCCTGCAGCAGTCGCTGGGTGTCGGCGTCGTTGACGGGCAGCGTGAGTTGATCGAAGCGGCGCTGACCCATCTGCGCCTTCGCCCCGTGGCATTGCACGCAGTACTGGTCGAGGAAGGCGCGCACAGGCGCGGGCGTGGCGCCCCAAGCCGGCAGCGTCGCGGCCAGCAGCGCGAGAAACGCAGGTCTCATGCCGCGTCGAAGCCCGTGAGGGTGCTGGTGCTGGTGCCGAAACGCTGTGCCTGCACGCCGAAGCGCTGCAACAGCGTCAGGTAGAGATTGCAGAGCGGCACACGCGTATTGCCTTGCGGGTAAGCTTTGTATTCGCCATGCCGGAAGCCGCCGCCGGCGACAATCACCGGCAGATTGCTGTTCACGTGCGAGTTGGCGTTGCCGATGCCGCTGCCGAACAGCACAGAGGTGTGCTGCAGCATGGTACCGCCGCCATCTTCCATGCCGCTGAGCTTTGCCAGGAAGCGGGCGAACTGCTCCATCTGGTACTTCTCTACCGTGAGCAGACTGTCGATGTCCTCCTGCACCTGGCCGTGATGCGACAGCGCGTGGTATTCCTTCTTCACACCCAGGGCTTGGGAGAGGAAGCCGCCGGCGATTTCGAGCGTAGCGATGCGCGTGGAATCGGTCTGCAGGGCCAGCACCACCAGATCATAGAGTACCGGCAGATCACTGACCATGCCGCGATTCTCCGGCTCTTTCATGGGCGCCTTCGGCTTCGGAACATCGGCCCACTGGCGGTTGAGTTGGATCTGCTGTTCGACGTCGCGCACGGAGGTGAAATACTCTTCCAGCTTTTCGCGATCGCGCTTGCCCAAGTCGCGGCCGAGGCTTTTGGCATCGCCATTGACTGCGTCCAGGATGGAGCCTTGCAGCGAAAGCCGGTCCTTGGAGTTGGCGCGCTCATCGGGCGTATCGTCAAGGAATAGCTTGCGGAAGACTTCGCGAGGGCCTTGGATGGGATTGACGCGTGTGCCGCTGCGCGTCCACGACATAAGCGTGCCGCCGTGGATGCCGTCTTCCGAACCGATGGTAAGGCACGGGAAACGCGTGGCACCGCCAACGGTTTCCGCGGCACGTTGATCCAGCGTGATGTTGCCTTCCGGCATGCCCTTGGCGTCAACATTGCGCACGCCGCTAAGAAACGCATGGACGGCGAAGTGGCCGCCCTTGACGCCGTGGTCCAGGCCGGAGAAGACCGTCAGGTTCTTCCGATGCGCCGCGATCGGCTCCAGCAGCAGCGGCAGTTCGTAGTCCTTGCCCGCGGCTTTCGGAAAGAATGCTGGAGGATAGAAGCCGAGGTGATTGCCGATGCAAACCAGGCGGCGCGGGCGAGCGCCCTCGGTAGTGGCGGCGGAAAGACCCGTGGCCGATACGGCACGACCGGACCCCAGCACGCGATCCGTCAGCGATTCGAGAATCGGAAGGGCCAGCGTGATACCGGCTGCCCGGAGAAAGTAGCGGCGTCCTGCGTGATTCGGTTTATAGTCCACAGTTGGCACCCTCGGGTGAGGTACCAATATGATATGCGAATCGCGGACGGCGTGGATCAGCGTGGCACGGCGGCCAGCCAGTAGCCGGGGCGCGTGCGGATGGTCAGGTTTGGGCGACGCACCTCGATGCGGATGGTGTGCCAGCCGCCATCGGCCATGGTGTTGGGCGTGTAGCTGATCAGGTAGTGGCTATGCAGTTCTTCGCCGATGGCGGTGATCGCGTCTTCGAGCGCGCGCTGGGTGACGAAGCCGTACTCGCGCCCGCCAGTGTACTTGGTGAGCACTTCGGCGGGGTTGGAGACGAAGACCGCCTTCGCCTGACGGAAGATTTCCACAAAGGCGGGAATCGCGCTGGAGCCCCAACCAGTGTTCTGCATGATGTCGTTAGGCGTGGCGGTTTGCCCGTTCGGCATGCGCCGGGCTTCGGGCGGAATGGCGCTGGGCCGCGGCACGGGGGTTTTGGCGGTGAGGGTGTTCACCAGGCGGCTCATGTTGGCCGTGTAGACCAGCACGTTGTTGACTTCGGCCAGTGTCAGCAGATCTCGCAGGCGACCCTCGCTGCCTTTGTCGCGGGTTTCACTGATCAGCAGCATCACGCGACGACGGGTCTTGGCTCGGCGCGAGAGCATGCGGACGGCTTCGGTGGCGGCGTCGATCTGGCGGGCGCTGGAACTGCCGGGGTTGACCGAATCCAGTGCTTTCTTGATCTTCGCCGAGTCGTTGGTGAAGTCCTGCATCACGCGGATGCGGTGGTCGAAGGCGATGATGGCCACTTGGCCCTGGTCGCCTGTGATAAGCGAGTCGAACAGCGGGGCCACTTTGCGGACGCGGGGGAGGATTTCATCGGTGACGGCATCTGCCTGCACCACCACGACGACGTCGATGGCTTCAAACGAGACGTCTACCTTGAACTCCTGGGGCTTGTCATTGTCGTACACAACGAAGTCCTGCGTCTGGAGGCCGGACACCAAGCCACCTCCGGCGTCGGTGACCACCGTGGGAGCCGTCACAACATTGGTGGTGACCTTAATGTCAACCGAGTCCTGCGCCAGGGTGGGCCGGACCAGCACGGGTGTCGTCAGCCAGGCACAAAGCGCGCGCCGCGAGAAGAGATTCATCGCTTTCTTAGATGCCGTCACGTGGAGCCCCGTTTCTATTCCCGGATTTGACTCAATGCCCGGTCCGGCCATGCAACAGATCGACCAGATGGGGCACTAACTTGACGATAGCATCGAAACTCTGCACGGCACCCTTCGGTGAACCGGGTACGTTAACGATGAGGGTGGTGCCGCGCGAGGCGGCCAGTCCGCGCGAGAGTACGGCAAGCGGGGTGAAGGCCCGGCCTTCACTTCGCATCAGTTCGCCGATGCCGGGAATCTGACGATCGGCAATGTCGAGTGTGGCCTCGGGGGTGATGTCCCGCGGGGCGACGCCGGTGCCGCCGGTGGTCAGGATGAGATCGCAAAGGCCGGAATCCGCCAGTTCGGCTAAACGCGCACTGATCCGCAGACGCTCGTCCGGCAGGATCTGGGTGTGAGTTACCGTCCACCCGGCGGCTGTGACACGTTCGCAGAGGGCGGGCCCGGAGCGGTCTTCGCGCGTACCTTCGAATGACGAGTCACTGATGGTTAGCACGGCGGCGCGGATCATTTCTTCCTCCGGTACTCGCCGCTTTTGCCGCCGGTTTTCTCAACCAGGTAGATGTCCTGGATTTCGATGCCTTTATCGAGAGCCTTCGTCATGTCATAGACGGTGAGTGCCGCCACCGTGACCGCGGTGAGCGCTTCCATTTCGACGCCGGTGGGCCCGGTGGTGACGACAGTGGAGACCAGCCGCACGCCATTGGCTTCCACCTTGGCATCGACATCCACCTTGCTGAGCAGCAGCGGGTGGCAGAGCGGTATGAGATCGGAAGTGCGTTTGGCGGCGGTAATGCCGGCGAAGCGGGCGATTTCCAGCGGGTTGCCCTTCGGATTGTCGGGCAGGGCGGCCAGCACGGCGGGCTTCATGCGGACAAAGGCATGGGCCTGGGCCGTGCGGCGTGTATCGGGCTTATCGGATACATCGACCATGCGCGCCGTTCCGGCCTGGTCGTAGTGGCTGAGCTTGCGTTTCATATCGGGAGAAAGCGGATCCAATCTCCGGCGGCCCAGAGGTCGCGGCCGGCATCGGCGATGAGAAAGCAGTTGGCGCGGGCCAGCGAAGGAACGTCGCTCGACCCCTGCCACGGAATGTGCGTCAGCGTGCCGTTGTCCAGGCGCGCCGGCAGGAATCGTGTCAGGCCCGGCTTGTGCCGGAAATCATGGGTGAGCGTAGCCCAACCAAAGGCCCAGTCGGGTTCGGTGCGGCCGGCCAGCAACTGCACCATGGCCTTGGCGAAGACTTCGAAACACACCATGGTGGAGGCCGGATTACCCGGCAAACCGAAGAAGAACTTATCGCGGGCGCGCCCGAACACCACGGGCTGGCCCGGCTGAATGGCCACCCGGGTGAAAAAGAACTCGGCGCCCAAGTCCGCCAGCACGGTTTCGACGATGTCATACTTGCCGGCGGAAACGCCGCCGCTCAACAACAGCAAATCGTGCTGCAATCCGGCTTCCGTTAGCTCGCGAGTGGGATTGTAGAGGTCCGCGGCCACCGGAAGGATCGTCGGAACGCCCCCGGCGCGCTCCACCTGTGCCGCTAGCGACCAGGCGTTGGAATTGCGAACCTCGAAGTCGCGAGGCGTGGCTGCGATGCTGATGACCTCATCTCCGGTAGACAAGATAGCGACCCGCGGCTTCCGATACACCGACACGCGCGTGGAGCCGACCGTGGCCGCCATGGCGATGCGGGGAAACGTGAACACCTCCCCTGCGGGCACCACTACCGCCCCTTTGCGCACCTCGCTACCCGCCGGATTGATGAACTCCCCTGCCTGAGGGCACCGATCCGTACACATTTGGGACCCGGAACGGGTGGTATGTTCCACCATGACCACAGCATCGGCGCCGGGCGGGATCGGCGCGCCAGTCATAATCTCAACGGCCTGACCGGCACCGACAGAAATAGTAGCCGGCTGGCCCGCGCGGAGTTCCCCAATTACCTCGCAAGTTCCATTAAAATCAGTCAATTGAACGGCATATCCGTCGCGAATGGATCTCGCCACGGGGGGATAGTCGCGGTCGGCCACCACGGCATGGGCGGCCACCCGGCCGGATGCCTGGCTCAGCTCGATATCTTCAACCGCTAGAGGCAGTTGCATCGCTCTGGCACGAACCAGGACGCGTTTGCGCGCCTCCTCAAAAGAAATCGACTCCATGGCCTCTCATTGTAGCTTGGCAGTGTATCTGGCAGCCCACATGCATAGAGGTTAGCGAGGTTTCGGCATATTGATCTGCTCAGAGTTTGCACCTAGAATGAAGGGGTCGCATTTGCGGGTATCTCGGAGGGAGACGGCCCACACCGACAAACTGTTGGTTACCGTGCGGTTCCAGAAGTGAACGTCTTCAGGAGGGCGTTCCGGACTGTTAGGTTCCGCATGGATTTCGGAGGGGTTTTGTGTCTGTGAACCGCGAAAGGGAGCCCCTTTTCTGGAGCGTCCCGGATTGTACTGTTGCCGTAGAAGCACCGTGGGAAATCCTGGAAGAGATTCACGGTGTCGTTCAGGAAGGATTGCGGCGGTTGAGCCGCGGTGGGGTGGAAGTCGGCGGCATCCTGTTTGGACGGCGCGTCGATAACACCGTTCGGGTGATGGCGTGGCGCCCGATGCCCTGCGAGCATTCGCGCGGGCCTGCATTTCTGCTCTCCAATGCCGACAAACAGGGCTTGATGCAAGTGCTGGAGTCGGCCGAGACTGACCCGCAACTGAAGGTGCTGGAGCCGGTGGGCTGGTATGTGTCGCACACGCGCCAGGGCCTGACGTTAACCGAAGAAGACGTTGATATCTACAGTCGTTACTTCGCCGAACCTTGGCAAGTGACGCTGGTCCTGCATCCCGACAAGACGGGAAAGGCCCAAGCGGGCTTCTTCGTGCGGGATCGCGAAGGCCGCCTGCGCACCGAGACCAGCTACCGCGTTTTTGAAATCAACTCCTTCCGGACGCCCAGCACCGAAGAGCGCCCCGGTTCGGCGAAACCATACGCGCGCACGCCGGAAGCGCCAAGAAAAACCAGGCCCGCGCCCCCCCCGGTTGTGGCCGCCGAAGCCGAGTCCGGTATGCGCCGCCCGTGGCGGATTGCCGCCATCGCCGCCGCGTTGCTGGTAGGAACGCTGGCAGTTTCCGCCCTGCCCCGGCTGCGGAATCAGAATCCACCCACTTCGGAAACCCTGCAACTGCGCCTGTTGGACGCCCAGGGTCAACTGCGCGTGGAGTGGGATCGCGGGCATGATGCCATTCAGAACGCGCAATCGGCGACACTGTACATCAACGACGGCGGCGCCATTCCGCCGATCCAGTTGGATCAGGAGACCACCCAGCGCGGCTCGGTTACGTACCTGCGGCTGAGCGAAGACGTCACGGTACGTATGGTCATCCAACGCAAAGGTCAGCCGCCGCTCCAGGAGTTGGCCCGCTACGTGGGCACGCCGGTACCCAAGGTGCCGAGCAAGGAACTACGGGAAGCCCGGGCCACCCGCGCCAAGTACCTGACGGAGACGCAGGCCCTGCGCAGGCGTCTGGATCAGGAGTCCGAACGGACACGCAACCTCGAAAAGACGCTCGAAAAGCTGGAAAAGCAGATGGAGAAGGAAGCGCGCCTGCGCTAAACGGTCTAGTTCAACCCCGACGGCTTTCGTAACTCCGCCGGCACCCGCTCGCGGTCATGCGGCTGTAGCTGCAACGTCCACCGGACCGGCACGGTCTCCGGCGGATAGCACAACGTATCGCTGCATGCCTGGTACTTGAACGTGCCGTCCAACGTGAGGCTGGTCCCCTCCCCCAAAGCGGCCCTCAACGACTTGTCGTCGGCAATTGTAACGTCGCGCACCAGGTGCAGCCGCCCTTCATAAACCGGCACCTTTTCATCGATCGCCTGGATGAAGAGAATGCGGGATCGCGGATAACTGACCGGCTTTGCCTTGGCCATCGTCGTCTCGGCCATATTCCAAACCACCGGGATGTAGCCCTCCACGCCAGGCGCGTAGAGGTGGAAGCCCTTGGGAATATCGATGTCGAGCACCAGGGAAATCCGCTCTCCACTCACCACCGTCGCCGCGCTGGCGCTGGCGGCAACCTGCACGTGCTTAGCCTTGGCTTCAGACCGCGCGGCATCGGAGGTAACGCCGAAATCGCGAACCAGTACGCCGGAGAGCGATTGGCGTTCGCGATAGTCGACTTCCGCATACTTGCGCACGATCACCCCGCCAGGGTCGACGACAAACGTCACCGGGTGCGGAATGCCATGAAAAGGAGTCCCTTTCGGCACAGACTCATTCAACACCCCAAACGCCCGAATCGTCGCCGACTCCGGGTCCGACAACAGCGGATAGCTGATCTTCTTCCGTTCGGCGAAGTGCTTCAGGATCGCTGGCGTGTCATAGCTGATGGACGCGACTCGCAAACCCTGCTTCTCCAAATCCTGACGGCGGCTCTCCAACTCGACCAGTTGGCTCTTGCAATAAGGTCACCAATCCGCCGAGCGGGTGAACACCAGCATCAGCCCTTTCGGCCCGGACAGGCTCTTCAGATCACGTGTTTGACCGGACTGATCCTGCAGAGAAAAGCCGGGAATACGTTCGCCGACCTTCGGACCCGGATCGGAAGACCCAGTCTGCGCCCAGAGCATCGTGGAAAGGAGGAACGGGAGAATCACTAAACCCTAAGATGCCACGATCGGACAAAACTATTCGCGAAATCGCGTTAAAGCCCGGTTTCCGAGCGAAAAAAACTGCTCCCGCGCCTCCGGAGTGGCAAAAACCAGCGGTGCCGTGCGGTACCACTCGAGTTCCGCCGCCCACTTTTCCGCCAGTCGCCTTCGGGCCGCCGGAGCGGGCGCCTTGCCGTCCCAGCGAATGTAAACGGGATTTGTGTGTGCCTGGATCTCCGGGGTGCCGGGCGGATCCGCAGGCGCCGCCGCCCGCGCGGCTACCCACACCGGACCGGTCTCCGGCAGACGCGCCTCAGTCCCACTCGTCACCTGACCGTTGACGACAATCTCGATACGCGCCAGCGGCCGCCAGAACCGCGCCTCCGCCTTCGCCACGCCGCCCTCCACCCGCAGCTTCACGATCGGCCCGTTGGTGACAAAGCCCTCGCCGCGACGCACGCCTTCGGCCCACGATTCGTACGCGGTCATGCCCGGGCGCACCGGCACCGCCAGACGTTCCGGCCCCAGCAGCGGCAGCCACCGATTCCACGCCTTTTCCGTCGTCCAGCGGGCCAGTGCGACCGGAAAGTCGCTGCCCGCAACGCCTGTCACTTTAAAGCCAGCATTCAGCAACTCATACCACTCGCTAGTCCAAAGTTTGCCAAACTGAAACAACTCCAGGAAATCGAGATCGCCGAGCGCCAGATTCATGAGCATTGACGAATGCGGCATCGATCCGTGAAAGTGCGCGAATCCGGTGAGCGCCCCGACCTTCTTCCCTGCCTGAAACAGCATGTGCGGATGATGCGTGGTGTCCGGCCCATTGGAGTACATCGTCCCCAAACTCAGGGGCCGCAGCATCTCCCGGCCACCCAGGATCGCGATGTGGCCGAAAAACTCCGATCGCGACTCATGGCCGGACCGGATCGACCGCCCCGGGCGTTTGGCCTCCGCCGCGGGACCGAAGCCATACTGCCAGGCGGCGTCGGACTGCCGCTGCAACTGCAGAAAGTTGCCCACCGACAAATCCTCGGCATCCAGCCAGGACAGGAACGTGGCGTCGTCTTCGCGATCGCGCACCAGGTGGACGTGATCATCGGCCGAGACATATGCGTGCGCGTCGGCCCCGGCCCAATTCTCCAATTTCAGCGACAGCTTGCGCGTTTCTCCCGCCTTGAGTTCGAATTCCTCGATCACAGGCTTGGCGAAATGCCCGCGATACGCTTCAATCCGATACTTGCCCGCCGGCAAATCGAATCTCCCCGCGCCCTTCAGCAAGAAGAAGTGCGAGACATCGTTGCAGATCACCTCCAGCACATTGCGCGGTCCGGTCCCGGGCCGCTGGAAGATGCGTTCGCGATAGAACGTATCGGCGCGCAACGGCAGCACCGCATCCACGGGACTGAGCCGGAATGGCCGGTCATTCTTGAACAGATAGACCCGCGACGGCTGCCCGGTGTTGACCTCCAGGCGAGCCGAGAGCGACTGCGACCATTGCGCCCACACCAGCGCACAGGCAAACGGGAGACAAAGCAGAAGGCGCCGCACCAGCCTATTCTAACGAGGCGGCGGGT
>JAEUQF010000026.1 GCA_016789745.1 Bryobacterales bacterium | reverse complement strand
GTAGCGGTGAAGTAGCGGGCCGGATCGGCCGCGCCGCCGGCTGCAAACTGCCGCGGATAGCCGATGTCCCCGGTCAGCACCCAAGGCTGTCCGCCGGTGCCGGTGCCGGCGAAGTCATCGCCAGTCTGCACGGTGAACGGTGTCCCGGTCTGCCACTGCGTGTTGCCGGATACCTGCCAACCGCCCAATACGGTCTTCTTGAAACCCTGGGAATCGCGGAATAGCGGCAGTTCGTAAACATAGTTGAACATCACGATGTGGCGTGTGTCGAATTCCGACGCACCCCAGAAGTTACGGTCGTCAAAGGCGTTGTAAAGGATGTTGCGGCGCTGCGAACCGTTGTCCATACTCTTCGACAACGTGTAGGCAAAGCCCAGCAACAAGCCCTTCGAGAAGCGGCGGTTGGCTTCCAACTGGAAGGAGTTGTATTCCGAACGCGCGGCGTTCTCGTTGGCGTCGATCTGTGCGAAGCCCTTGTAGGGACGCAGTGCGTTGACGTTCACGCCGGGATTCGCCTGGATGGTGCCGGTCTGCAACTGGTTGAGGTTGCGGGTGCGTTCCAGGTGCGTGCCGACGCGGCCGATGTAGCCGGTGGTGAGGACGAAGTTCAGGGGCAGTTCGCGTTCGTAGGTGACGTTCCACTGGTGGGAGCGTGGGATCTTGAACACCGGATCCTGCGTCATGTAGTAGAACGGGAAGCCGACGCCGGTGGCGCCGCCGGGGTTATCCACATTGCCGTTGGCCACGGAGACGAAGGGCTGGAACGGGGCCTGGCCGCCGAGGAAGACGTTGTCCGCAACGCCGGGGCGCTGGTAGAAAGTGCCGAAGCCGGTGCGCAGCACGTTCTTGCTGTTGAAGGCGTAAGCGAGGCCGATGCGCGGGCCGAAGTTCTTCCATTGCATCTGGCCGAAGGTCTTGCTGCCGCCGGTGAACAGGCGGTTGAGCGACGCATCGCTGGCTTGGGGAACGCGGCCGATGGCGGCATCGGGCCAGCCGGTGCCAGGAATGACAACGCCGTTGTAGCGGTCGCCGCTCAGCACGTTACCGGTGCGCGGATCCATGACGACGGCCTTGGACGGGTCATACTTCGAGGTGTCGAAGATGGCCATGTTGCGCCAGAGGCTGTAGTAGTAGGGCTGCATCATGGTGTGACGAACACCGATTTCGAGGCGGAGCTTGGAGTTGACCTTCCAGGAGTCCTGGACGAACCACTCCAGCATGTGGCCGCGATACGGCGTATAGGCGCGAGGCCCGATTTCGGCATAGCTGTCGAACAGACCGAGGGCGGCGTTGGCAACCGCCAGGCCCGAAGTCGCCGCACCGGCGCGTGCGTCGGAGAAGATGAAGCGGCCGTTCTGGTTGTTGGTGCCGCCCGGAACGCCGTTGACGTTGATCTGGTCGAAGTCATTCTGGCCGGCGCGTTCGAACGAAACACCGAACTTGATGGTGTGGTTGTTGACGATCTTGGTGGTGTTGTTGGACAGCACGTAGATGGGGCCGGCCGACTGAGCCGGGTAGGGGCCGCCGTCCACTTCGCTGAACTGGTTGATGGTGATGGTCGGGATCTTGTCGGCGATTTCCTTACGATCCGGGTAGATGTAGGGGTAATTGATGCCGTAGGCGCTGCGGCGGTGAACGCCACGGGCGGTTTCGACACCGATATACACGCGGTCGACCGAGGCCGAGACGGAGAACTCGTTGATCATCGTGGGGCTGATGGTCCAGATGTGGTTGACCGAAGCGGTGTCGTTCGGGCGGGACCAGCTCTGGACGGCGCGGTCAAAGGTGCCGCGGAAGCCCTGCTGTTCGTCGTACTCGTAGTTCATCCAACGGACGCGGAAGGTCTGGTTGTTGGCGGGTAGGAAGTCGATGGAGAGCGTGTCCTTGCGCTGATTGGTGGGCTGGGGACGTGCGCCGAACCAGTTATTGCGGCCCTGCTGGTAGCCGGGGATCGGATCCGGGAAGGCCTTCAGCAAGCCAACGCCGTTCGCACTCAGGCGCGAAGCGGGGATGACATTGCCCGGGAAGGGCTGGCCGGTTGTGGGGTCATTGATGTTGCGGGTGGCGAACAGCGGGTTGGCGCTCAGCAGTTCGCTGAAGTTGCCCTGGCGCATGAGCGGGGTGGGCACGACGCCGGTGGAAGTCACTTCGCGGCGATAGCGGAGGAACTCCTGCGACCATGGAAGAAGAGCTTGTTCTTGTTGGTGTTGAATTTGCCGGGGATGTAGACCGGGCCGCTCACCACGTAACCGAACTGGTTGAAGGTATTCTGCGGCTTGGTCTGTCCGTTCACGTTGCGCTGCCAGGAGTTGGCATCGAGGGCGCGGTTGCGGAGGTAATCATAGGCGGCGAAGTGGAAATCCTGGCCGCCGGACTTGGTCACCATACGGACCTGGCCGCCGGAGGAACGGCCGTACTCGGCGTTGTAGTTCGAAGTCAGGATCTGCACTTCCTGGACGGTCTCGACGTCGGCGGTACCGACGGAAGTGCCGTTCGAACGGGTGCGGATACCGACGGCGCCGTCGAAGGTGATCAGGAAGTCCTGCGTGCGGGCGCCGTTGATCGCGAGGCCGGCCGAATCGAGGCCGAACGTGAAGCGGTTCATGGAGCCGGAGCGAACGCCCGGCTTCAGCTGCGCCAGCAGCAGCGGGTTGCGCCCGTTCAGCGCCATGTTGGCGATCTGCTGCGATTCAATGGTTTTGCCGACGGTGGCCGAGTCGGCCTGCACCGTGGCAACGCTGGCCGTCACTTCGACGGTCTCTGCCACCGCACCGACTTCCAGGTTCACGTCGACCGAAAGCGGAATCGACGCTGACAGGCGATTTCCCTTGGAGACCGACTTGCGGAACCCGGCCGCTTCCACACTCACCGTGTAGGGGCCCGGGGGCAGGTTGGTCAGTGTATAGAAGCCATCCTGGTTGGTGGTTGCGGAACGTTCAATTCCGGTTGTTTCATTGACGGCAGCGACCTTGGCGTTCGGCACCAGCGCCCCGCTGGCGTCGCGCACGATCCCGGTGATCTGCGAAGTATCGGACTGCGCAAAGGCCAACGTGGCCAGCAGGCACAAAATGCCCGCAGCTACACCCAAGCGCTTCCAGAACAAGCACACGTTGCTGTTCATAAGCTCCTTTCCCAAAAGCTTGCGTTCAAATCCAAATTGTTGTGGAAAGGGCGCGAGAACCCCTTCCCCTGAAACTCTGTATCTATCGTAACAAGTCCGCGGGAATCGCCATCCCGGGAAACAGGCTACGTCACAGTGTCAGCAAACTGGTTTCTTTTAGTATATGAAAGAATTCCTGGCAAGGGCTTTCCGTTCGGTTACAACAGGGGCAACAACACGTTAAAACCTTGTGAACTCCAGCACGGCGGCATGCACGCCCGGGCTCCGCCGGTTGGGAATCTGGTATCCGAGCGAGACCATCCAGTGTGGTGCGAATCGATAGACCATGCCGGGAATGAGATAGGCGAGATCATGACGTCCGCGAAACCAGTCCGCCTGGAACATCCAACGCGGGGTGAGAGGCTGTTCCACCCCGCCAAGGAACCCCTTTGTGCGGCGGCCGAAGAGTACGGCATTGCCGGCATGCAACCCGCCGGTGAGCTTCGTTCGGGTGCGCGCCAGTTCGCCCGATGCCATGGCATAACTCCAATAGCCGGCGCTATGGGCACGAGCGCCATGCAGGTATTGTGCGCCGACAACAGCGTGCCAGCGGAGTGGGGCGCCTTCCGGAGTCAGGGGGAGGCTGGTCTTGAAGCCAGCTCCCAGGACGGAGGTGCGGGGCCGCGCCAGATCCAGGTTGAACCAGGTGACATCCAACTCGGTATGGTGGCCAACGCCATAGCCGAAGGCGTTGGTCTGCAGCCATTGCCGCTCGGGATTCCATGTCCGTGCCACAGTCTGGTGTTGGTAGAAGTAATCGTGGCGTGTGCTGACGTCGGCGGACGGAACATCAAAGATGGTCTGCTGCGCGTGCAGACTGACTGCCAGAGAAAAGACCAGTGCGACTATCCGGCGGAGCAGCATTGCAACGCTGAGTATGGCAGTCTGCCGACTGTGGGAAGTATCGCCCCGGCAGGGGATATCGTGCACCTCGGGAAAGGGAGAAGTCTGCGGTCCGCCTGACCCGCGCTACACTGCTACCGATGCCCGCGCGATTCCTTTGCCCCGGCTGTTCGGCCGACATGGAGTTCGATCCTGCGTCCGGTCTGATGAAGTGTCCCTACTGCGGGCAGACACGGACGGTCGACACGGCGAAGCCTGATGTGGAGACGCGGCATGCCTTGGAGGACTACTCAGGCGCGGAAGCGGCGCAGCGCCTGGGCCAGATGTCGGAAAAGGCGCTGGAGGTGTCGTGCAGCGGCTGCGGCAGCCAGGTGATCTTTGAGCCGCCGGAGGTGGCTGGGGTCTGTGCCTTTTGCGGGGCAAAGATCGTTGCCCAGCCCAAGGCCGCCGATCCGATGATTGCGCCCGATGGCGTCCTGCCGGCATCGGTGCCGCGGGAGACGGCCAGCCGTTCGGTGAAGGACTGGCTGGGCTCGCGGTGGTTTGCCCCCAATGATCTGCAGAAGCTGTCGCGGCAGGAATCGATCCAGGGCGTCTATCTTCCCTATTGGATGTTCGATGCGGAATCGGTGACGCCGTACCGCGGGGAGCGCGGCGAGTATTATTACGTCGCCGAGCGCTACCAGACGCAGGACGCGCAGGGCCGGACGGTGATGCAGACGCGGCAGGTGCGGCATACGCGCTGGTATCCGGCGTCGGGGCAGGTGCAGCGGTCCTTCGACGATTTGCTGGTGACGGCCACGCGCGCCATTCCCACGGATCGGATGCGCGCACTGGAGCCGTGGGACCTGCAGGAGCTGAAGGCCTACGAGCCTGCGTTTCTTTCGGGATTCAAGGCCCAGCGCTACCAGTTGCCGCTGGCCGAAGGCTTCGAGCAATCGAAACAAATCATGGCGGATGTGATTCAGGGCGAGATACGGCGGGATATCGGGGGTGACGAGCAGCGCATCCATCAGATGGACCCGCGCTTCTTCGATGTGGCGTTCCGGCACCTGCTGTTGCCGGTGTGGATCGGGGCCTATCGCTTCCAGGGCAAGGTGTACCAGGTAGTGGTGAACGGGCGCACAGGCGAGGTGCAGGGCGAGCGCCCGTACAGCACGGTGAAGATCGTATTGTTCGTGCTGGCGATGTTGGTGGTGTTCGCGTTCCTCGCCTTGCTGCAGAAACAATAAACGCCGCGCGGGCCGGCTGTGACACAGCCTTCATCGTGCCGTCATAGGGGGTTGATGCAGAGAAGGTAGATGTAATCGATGGTATCTTCGTCTTCTCTTCCGCCGCCCGTCCTTGAGACTCTGCAACGGGTGACACAGACCCAAGCCTGGCAACGGCTCTACGAACGTGCTCGCCGCCGCGGCGATGCCGGATTCTGCGCGGCTCTCTGCCAAGAGATGGACGCATCGATTGAGGTAGCGGCGCCGGACCTGGAACGGATTCCGAAGTCAGGTCCGGTGGTGGTGGTGGCCAACCACCCCTTCGGGCTGCTGGAAGGCGTGCTTCTGGGAAGCCTGCTGCCGCGCTGCCGGCCGTATGTGAAGTTCGTTGTCAATTCCCTGCTCTCGCGGATTCCGGAGATCAGCGACCTGACTATCTGCGTGGACCCCTACGGCGGCCCACAGGCCGTACGCGCCAATCTGGCGGCGATGAAAAGCGCGCAGGAGTGGCTGCGCCAGGGGCACATGCTGGTGATGTTCCCCGCCGGAGAAGTGGCCACGCTCGATCTGAAACGCGCCGGGATTTCCGAGAAGCCGTGGAACAGCGGCGTGGTGAGACTGTCCACCCGTGCCAACGCTCCCGTAGTTCCGCTCCACCTGGCGGGATCCAACAGCCCGCTGTTTCACCTGGCCGGGCTGGTGCACGCCCGCCTTCGCACGCTGCTGCTGCCGCATGAGCTGTTGAACAAGCAAAGCCAACGCTTCCTGATCCGCATTGGACACCCGATTGCGGCCGACCGGCTGGAGTCATTCGAATCGCTGCAGCAGGCGGCGGACTACCTTCGCAAGCGGGTGCTGCTGCTTGGCAACCGGCCGGAATCGCCCCGGCGCACGGTGCGGCGTCAGCCGCTGGCAGCGGCCGCTGGCGAAGTGGTGCTGGCGAGGGAGGTCTCCAACCTGCCGCCCGATCACCGGTTGTTGACGTCTGGCGAGTACGAAGTCTGGCTTGCGGATGCCGGAGAGATGGCGAACCTGCTGCCCGAGATCGGCCGCCTGCGGGAAGTGGCCTTCCGTGCCGCGGGAGAAGGCACGGGCAGCCCCGCGGACCTGGATGCCTTCGACGCACACTACAAGCATCTGTTCCTGTGGCACCCGGAAACCCGCAGCGTCGCGGGCGCTTACCGCCTGGGCCTCACCGACGAGATCTTTGTCAGGAACGGCATCAGCGGGCTCTACACGGGTACGCTGTTCCGGTACAACCCGGCCTTCTTTCGAACGATCGGGCCGGCGGTGGAACTCGGCCGCTCCTTTGTCGCCCCCGACCATCAGAAGAGCTACTCGGCGCTGCTGTCGTTATGGAAGGGCATCGGACGGTTTCTGGTCCGCAATCCCCAGTACCGGCACCTGTTCGGACCGGTCAGCATCAGTAACGATTACCTGCCGGCGTCGCGCCACCTGCTGGTGGAGTTCCTGAGCCGCCACCGGCGCGCGCAGGGGATTGCCCAACTTGTCAGCCCGCGGCATCCGTTCCGCAAAGGGTGGCCGCATGGCTTTGACCTCGACGGTCTGGTGAGCAGCGACCCGGAGGATCTGTCGGCCATTCTCGCCGATATCCAGCCGGATCAGAAGGGCGTTCCGGTGCTGCTTCGCCAGTACCTGAAGCTTGGTGGGGAACTGCTCGCCTTTAACCTGGACCGCAAGTTCTCGAACGTTCTGGACGGCCTGGTTCTGGTGGACCTGCTGCGAACCGAGTTGCGCATGCTGGAACGGTATCTGGGGAAGGACGGCGCGGCGCTATATCGTGCCTGGCACAACCGGAACGTGGCCGCGTGATTGCTACCATGAGGGGGTGTCCGAGAAAGTTTTCAATGAACCGCGTCTAGCGCTGAATCGCATCTACACCCGCCGCGGAGACAGTGGCGCCACCAGCCTGGTCGGCGGCCAGCGGGTGCCGAAGGATACCCTTCGCATCGAGTGCTACGGCACGATCGACGAACTCAATTCGGTGATTGGTCTGGCGTGCGTTTCGATCGCGGACTTGCAGTTGAACTACCCGGATCTGACGGAGCTCGGTGGCATCCTGCTGCGCGTCCAGCATGAGCTGTTCAACCTGGGCAGCATCCTGGCAACGCTGCCAGAAGATGTGCACCCACGCCAGCCGCGCGTGACGGAACGTGACATCGAACAACTGGAGCAGGAGATTGATGCTATGAATGAGCCGCTGGCGCCGTTGCGCTCGTTCGTCCTGCCGGGCGGCAGCCGGTTGAATGCGGAACTGCATCTGGCGCGTACGGTCTGCCGGAGGGCCGAGCGCCTGGCGGTGCATCTGGCGCGCGAAGAATCGGTGCCGGCCGAGGCCGTCGGCTATTTGAACCGGCTGAGCGATGCGCTATTTGTCTGGAGCCGCTGGGCGAATCACAAGCTGGGGGCTCCGGAAGTGCTCTGGGAACCGAACAAAGCCAGTTCGGCTCAGTAGTGGTTTACCGCATGATGCCGGTATGGCCGATGGAGTAGCGCCCCGGCTGCGGCCAGACGCAGAGCCCGTGCGGGCTGCGCCCTACTTTGATCTTCGCCAGCAGCTTCCCGTCGGTGGTATCGATGGCATAGACGACGTGGTGATAGCGGCCCGAGAGCCAGAAGATCTTTCCATCGGCCGAGAGGTTGCCCATATCCGGACTGCCGCCGCCCGGAATCCGCCACTTGGTGGCGACCTTGCGGGTTGCCAGGTCGATGAGGCTGATGGAGCCTTCTCCGCGGTTGGCCACGTACATGTACTTGAAGTCGCGGCTGACGTAGAGCCCGTGCGCGCCTTTGCCGGTGGGGATGAAGCCAATCACCTTGAACTCATCCCCATCGATCATGTGCACGCCGTGCGCGTCCATGTCGGCTACGTAGAACACCTTCCCATCGGGCGAGACTTTGATGTCCTGCGGCATGCCGCCGCCGGGCGTGGAGATCTTGCCCATCAGCTTGCGATTGACGGTGTCTACCTTCACCAACTCGCCGGAGAACTCGCAGGTGGCGATGAAGTACTTGCCGTCGATAGAGAAGTCGATGTGGTCGACGCCGCGGCAGGGGACGCGGACGGTCTCGACGAGTTCGAAGGAGTCGGGCTTACGGAAGTCCAGCTTCTTCATGCGCTCGGCGACAACGATGGCGTACTTGCCGTCGGGCGTGTAGTACATGTTGTAGGGGTCGTCCACTTCGATGGTCTTCACGAAGGTGCCCGTCACAGGGTCGATGACCGAAAGGGTGTTGCTAAGGTCGTT
This sequence comes from Bryobacterales bacterium, assembly GCA_016789745.1. Lineage (GTDB taxonomy): Bacteria > Acidobacteriota > Terriglobia > Bryobacterales > Bryobacteraceae > CADEFT01. The sequence goes on along the minus strand of JAEUQF010000026.1, from coordinate 30,993 downwards.
GGTGGCGTACAACGTTTTCAGATCCCAACTGGGCACGACGTGCTGCGGCTCCCGGCCGACCTTGAAAGTACGGATGACTTCCATCTTCTTCGGGTCGATCACGCTGACGGTGTTGCCAGCGGAATTCGGCACATAAACGAGTTCGGGATGACTGGCAATGGCAGGGCTGATCTTGCCGGGCGCCGTTTCCGAATACATGTTCTTCCAATCGAGAACGGGGGGCATGCCGGGGATGGCTGGCGCCGCGCCGGCCGTTCCTTGTGCGGGGCTGGAGGTCTTTTGGCCTTCGGCGGAGTGATTGCAGGCGGCTCCTACCGCCAGCAAAGTTAAGACAAACAACAATCGGCTCATCGCCTGGGATTCCTTCGGTATCAGTAAGAGAACGTACGTAGTGCTGGGGACGTGGGCGGAATGGGGCTTCCTACCCCTGTCCAGACTTATGGTACCATCAGGAATTCGTTTGCCCCCGTACCCTTTTCCCCCAAGGGTTTGGTAGTACGAAGTTGGTATCTGCAAGCAGTACGCAGGCCTGAAGTCCTCCCCGTAAAGGAGTTGAATGGTTGATGGATTTGAAAGCTGAGATTTCGCAGCTCGCTGCCTTGCGACAAGCCCGGGGTTTAAGCCTGGAGGAGATCGCGAAGCAGACGAAAATCGCAAGCTACTATCTGCAGGCAATCGAAGCACTGGAATTCGCTAAGCTGCCTGGCGGCATTTACCGGGACACGTTCCTGAAGCAGTACGCAGCCGCGATCAACGAAGAAATCGCCGACGAGATCGGACGCAAGCTGCGGATTGTGGCTCGCGAGGAGGCAAACGCGGAAGCGACGCGTGCCGCTACCGATGGCGTACTTCGCCGGGTAAAGGAAACGCTGGCCCGGGGAGCGGCCTTGGCGCTGCTATTCGGTCACCCGGGGTCGATTCTTGGCCAGAAACCGGCTGCGCCCTCCGCCAATGTCCAGGAAAAGGATCCACGCTACAAGGCGATGATCGAATTCTGGCAGAAGCACAAGTGTCCGATTGAGAACCTGACCGCCGATTTTCTGGCCGCGGCTGACCGCCACGGGCTGGACTGGCGATTACTGCCGAGCATTGTGTTTGTCGAATCCAGCGGCGGCAAACACGGCGTTGGGGCGAACATGATGGGCTGGGGGTCGGGAAAAATCCGTTTCCGTTCGGCAACCCAGGCCATATTTCACATCTCCGAACGGCTGGCCAACTCACCGATCTATGCCGGCAAGGACGTTCGCACGAAGCTTAAGATCTACAATCCGGCGAACCCCAAGTACGCCGACCGCATCTTCCAGGTCATGGAGCAGCTGGGGCCGAACCTGATGGCGGTCACGCGGTAGTCCGGCCCGGACCTTCGAACGGAAAGAAAAAGCCCCGGGCCGCTTGGCTCGGGGCTTTGTCATTCCGCAGGTGCGTGAGGCTTACGCCTTCTTGGCTGGCGGCGCGCCACCCGGCTTGCCCATGTTGTGGATTTCGTTCATGTAGACGCGGCGGCCTTCGTCCATGGCGAGGTTGGCCAGGATGACGGCGGTGGAGTCCGCCAAGCCGATCTCGATATCGGCGACGGGCTTCTTGCCGGAGCGGACGCATTCCAGGAACGAATCGAGCTGCGTGTCCACCGGGTTGCGGGTCTCTTCGGGGGTCATGACACCCTTCTGGTAGAGCCAGCGGCGGGCGAACTTCATTTCCTTGGAGAGGAAGCTGTCCTGGTCGGACATCTGGTCCTTCGACAGCAGGATCGGCAGGGGGCGGCCGCCGCGGCCGGTGCTGAGGAGCGAGGCCGTCGCCGACGCGCTCTTTTCCTTCTTCTTCCCGGCAGCTTCCACCTTCGGACCCGGCTCGTAGTACCAGAGGCCGATGGCGGGCTCGTTATCGGTACCTACCGTGATCTCGATGGTGCCGTCCTTGCCCATGATCAACTCGCCGAATTCGGTGCGGGTGCCCTGGAACAGCGACAGGTGCTTGTTCGTGCTGATGTAGCTGGCGGTCAGGCGCTGGCCCTTCGGATACTTGAAGATCAGCTGGACGTTGTCGTAGACATCGCGGCCGTCCTTGAAGTGGTCGATGCCGCCAACGCCGGTGACGAACTCCGGATGCGAGTCGAACATCCAGTCGGCGATGTCGATCTGGTGCGAGCCGAGTTCCCCAACCAGGCCGCCCGAATACTTCTTGAAGCAGCGCCAGGCCGGAGGGGTCCAGGTGCGGCCCAGGCCGCTGCGGTGCCATTGGGCATAGACGTGGGTGACCTCGCCGATCATGCCCTTCTGCACCATCTGCTTGGCGGTCTGGTAGAACTCGCTATAGCGCCGCTGCAAGCCTACCTGCATGGTCTGCTTCGGCCGCTCGTTGGTCATCTGGCGCAGTTCGTGCACTTCCTGCGGCTGGAACACGAGGCTCTTTTCGCAGAAGACATGCTTGCCGGCCAGCATCGCATCCTTGGTAATGGGGAAGTGCGTAAAGATCGGGGTGGCGATGACCACCGCGTCGATATCCTTGCGCGACAGCAGTTCACGGTAATCCTTATAGGTTGCCGGCTTGTCGGGTGCCTTCTCGAGCCCCTTCTTGAGGTTGGCGTCGTCGATATCGCAGATGGCGACGCAGCGCCCGCCATCCACGTTCTTGAAGTGGTCCAGGTGGTACGAACCGCGGCCACCGGTGCCGATCACACCGTAGCCCACCGTGCTGTTGGCGGCACGGACTTTCTGGATGGCCGGGAACCCGTCGACCTTGGCGATGAGGGTTGCGGCAACAGCGGCAGCGCCCGCTGCCTGAACGGCTTCACGGCGAGTCAGATCGCTCGCCGCCTCGGGCTGGGAGGTGGGTGGATTGGACTTCTTAGGCATGGCTGGTCTCAGGGCTTAGTCTAGCGAAGGGCGCATACAGGTGCAATCTCACCGGTTTCCGGTGGGGCACCTTATTGCGGATATCGTACCTGTACATCTTTTGGATGCATCGGTTCGGGTCGGGTTTCACAAACCCCGGGCCGCTCCAGGAGGACTCTGTCGAGACACACACAATGGAAGGCGCCGTCGCGATATTGGTGACGTTCGACGACGAGGTTCGGATGGGCGATGACGATGCGGTTGAAGGCGTTCGGCTCGCCCCGGCCGCGGGTGGAGGTGGCGGTGCCGGCCTGGACGAAAATCGCTGACCGGCCCTGCAGCTTATAACGGACGGCGGTGTGTCCGGCGTGGCTGATGTGCATGTGGCCGGCCAGGAGGATGTCCACGGACTGGGCGAACTGTCCCATCGCAAGACGTGCCCTGCCGACCAGTTCGCGCCGGTGGTAGCTTTCGTGAAGATCGAAGGGATGGTGCGAGACCAGCACGCGTGTCAGGCGCGGGTCGACCGAGCAGAGCCGCCGCTGCACGCGCCGGATCTGTTCCGGGGCGATGCGTCCGCCGCGGAACTGTAGCCGGCGCGCGGTGGTGATGCCCATCACGGCGATTTCATTGTCGGTCCAGAACGGCTCCAGGTCGGTTGTGATGTATTCCTGATAGAGCCGCAGGCCGGTGATGATTCTGCGGAAGGCGTTCACGAACGGCAGGTCATGGTTGCCGGGCACGGCCAGCCACGGTTGCGGCAGGCGCTGGACGAACGCGCGTGCCTGCTCGAATTCAGAGCGCCAGCCGTTTTGGACGAAGTCGCCGGAGATGACGGTGAGCGAGGGGCGGGCCGCATGGATAGCCTCCAGCAGCGGGGTTACGACGCTCAGATCCACGCGCCCGAAATGCAGGTCGGAAACATGAACTATCGTTCGCAGAGCACCTCTCCGATGCGTTCGCTGTCGGGCGCCACTACGACGCGCAAGTCGCGCGGGCGGGAGCGGAACGCCAATGGCGGTTTCAGTTTTACGATCTCGCCATCGAGGGAAATGCTCACTTGCGGGTTGGCCATTTCGACGCGCACTTCGCTCGCTTCGAAGACCTCGAACTCGGTTTGCGCCAGCGCTTCGCCGCGGAGCAGCCGCATGAGCACGCGGATCCAGGCGACGCGGCTGCGGTCGCGCAGGACGTAGACCCAGAGCGAGCCTTCGGTCATGCGCTCGCGTTCCCAGGGCTTCCAGCCTTCCATGGCATGGGCGTTGTTGGCGACCATGATGTAGGCGGTGCGCCGGACCGCCGGTAGCCCGTCGGCAACCAGGCGCACCGTCAGCAGCGGATAGCGCCGGGCGGTGCGCAGGATCGCCCCCAGGATGGCGCGGCGCGTCCCCCATCCCCGCCGTTCCCGTTTGTGCCGCTCGGCCCGATAGACCGGGTACAACCCCAGGACGGCGTTGTTCAGGAAGACATGCCCGTTCACTTCCGCGACGTCGACCGCGACCGAAGTACCGCGGGCTGCGATGCGCGCCGCACCGGCGAGGTCGTCGAGTGGAATTTTCATATCCCGTGCAAAATGGTTCAGGGTGCCGACGGGCAACAGCCCCATCTCCGCCCCGGTTCCGGCCAGTGCCGCCGCCACCGCCCGTAGCGTGCCATCGCCACCGCCGGCGATCACGCGTCCCGCGCCTTGCTCCACCGCCCTCCGGGCCAAGTCCTTAATGTCAGTGCCTGCTGCGACTTCCAGGACATCGCAGGCTTCACCGGCTTCGCGGAAGGCCTCCCAGATGGCATCGGCGGCTGGTTGCTTGTCGTCCGAGCCCGAAGAGGCGTTTAGGATAACTGCGGTGCGCACATCGGCATTTAGGGCATCTGGCTTGCCAGTATGTGTTTCTGTACTTTTCCGAGGGCTGTCCGTGGCAGCTTGTCCACCGTCACCATCTGCTTCGGCACTTTGAAGCTGGCCAGGTTCTGCCGGCAGCGTTCCTCCAGACCATCCAGGGAGGCGCCGGGGCGAGGCACGATGAACGCCACCGGGATCTCGCCCTTGCGCGGGTCTGGCACGCCGATCACCGCGGCTTCGGCCACTTCTGGCTGTTCCAGCAGGAACTCCTCCACTTCGCGCGGATAGATATTGAAGCCGCTGGAGATGATGAGGTCGCTCTTGCGGCCTTGTAGCGTGATGTAGCCATCTTCGGCGCGTGTGCCCATGTCGCCGGTCTTGAACCAGCCGTCGCGGAAGGCATCGCGGGTAGCCTGTTCGCGGCCCCAATAGCCGGCGAACAGGTTCGGGCCTTTCAGGTGCAGTTCGCCGGTGGCGTCTGGTGCGATGTCGTTGCCGTCGGCGTCCAGGATGCGCACGGAGACGCCCGGCAGCGGGAAGCCAACGGTTCCGGCGCGGCGTTCTCCCGTATAGGGATTGCTGATGTTCATCAGGGTTTCCGTCATGCCGTAGCGTTCGAGGATGGTGTGGCCGAACAGCTTCTGGAAATCATCCAGCACTTGTGGCGGCAGGGGCGCCGAACCCGATACCCATAGCCGCATGCGCGCGCCGATCTGACGGGCCGCTTCGGGCGCGGTCTCCAGAAGCCGAACGTACATGGTGGGAACGCCGAAGAACAACGTCGGCTGGTAATCCAGAAACTGTTCGGTGGCGGTGGAGTGTTCGAAGCGCTCCAACAGGCGCACGTGAAAGCCGGTGGCCAGCCAGCAGGGGATGCCGTTACCCAGCCCATGCACATGGAACAGCGGGAGCGGCAGCAGCAGCCTGTCCGCCGAGGTGATCTGCCAGCAGGTGACGAGATTGGTGGCGTTCGCCAGGAAGTTGTTATGCGTCAGCATGGCGCCCTTCGAGACGCCGGTGGTGCCGGAGGTGTAGACAATCGCGGCGATGTCGTCGCCTTCCAGGGCCGGCAGCGCGGGCCGCGTGGAGGGCTTGGCCGCCGCATCGGCCAGCATCGCGCAGTCATTCACAAACAGCGATGGCTTGGCGTCGCCCAGGATGTGCTGGATTTCGCGATCGCGATAAAGAATGTTCACCGGTACGAAGATGACGCCGGTGCGCGTGCAGGCCAGGAACAGGTCGACGATTTCCAGGCAGTTCGGCAGATAGACGCAGATGCGGTCGCCGCGGCTGACTCCTTGATCGAGCAGCCAGTGCGCTGTGCGATTGGCGCGCGCTTCGATATCGCCGAAGGAGTAGGAAACGCCCTGGAATTCCAGGGCAGGCTGGGCGGCACGCCCCTGTAGCGACAGGTCGAAAAGCTGGGTCAGATTCATGTCTACCTCTCTATCAGAACATGCCGCGCTACCATGACTCTCATGCTTCTCGTGTTGCTGCTGGTGACCGCACTTTCCGCCCAGACGCCCGCTCCGGCTCCACAGCCGGCGCAACGGCGCAATCTGACGGAAGTCGCCCCGGTCACGCGGGAACATGAGATCCGGACCGCACAGGGCACGCTGCAGTATCACTCGACGGTGGGCATGATGCCGCTTCGCAATGAGGCCGGCGAGATTGAGGCAAACCTCTTCTATGTGGCCTATACGCGGCGGCCGAAAGCCGCCGATGACGCTGCCCGCCCGCTCACGTTCTGCTTCAATGGCGGCCCCGGGGCCGGCTCGTTATGGCTGCACTTAGGAGCGATCGGGCCACGGCGGGTGCGGATGAATGATGACGGCTCTCTGCCTCCCGCGCCCTACAGGTTGGAGGACAACGCGTCGACTTGGCTAGATAAAAGCGACCTGGTTTTCATTGACCCGGTCGGCACCGGTTTCAGCCGTGCGAAGGATCGCGAGACGGCGAAGAAGTTTTTCGGGTTGCGGGGCGACACCGAGAGCGTCGGCACGTTCATCCGGCAGTATCTCAATCAGACGAAGCGCTGGACGTCGCCCTTGTATGTGGCGGGGGAAAGCTACGGTACCACGCGCGCTTCTGCGTTGTCGAAATGGTTGCTGGACCATGGCGTGGGGCTGAACGGGGTGATGCTGGTCTCCACGATCATGAACTTCCAGACGGCGCGCTTCGCCCCGGGCAACGACCTGCCTTACGCGCTGTTCCTGCCTACCTACACGGCCATTGCGTGGTATCACAAGCGACTGCCCGCCGACTTGCAGCAGGCTGGTTTGGCGAAAGTCGTGGCGGAAGCAAGGCGGTTTGCAGGCGGAGATTATCAACTGCTGCTCTACAAGGGCGACCAACTCAGCGCCGAGGAACGTAAGCGCGGCGTCGATCATTTGGCGCGGCTGACGGGGCTCTCGCGAACGTTTCTGGAAGCGAGCGAGCTGCGCGTCGAGATCCAGCACTTCTGCAAGGAACTGCTTCGCGATAAGGGCCTTAGCGTTGGGCGTCTGGATGGCAGGCTCACCGGACACGCCGGTGGTGCGCTTGGGGAGGCGCCGGAGTTCGATCCCAGCCTGACGGCCATCCGCCCGCCCTACACGTCGTTGATGGAACAGTACGCGCGGCAGGAATTGGGTTGGGGGCAGGAGGATCGCGAGTACTTCGCTCTGGGCGGAGGCATCACGGCGCCTTGGGATTGGGGGATTGCGGGCGCCGGGTACGGGCAAGGCTTCGCGGACACCAGCGTCGACCTGCGGCAGGCCATGGAACGCAACCCGCACATGCGCGTGTTCGTAGCTTCAGGCTACTACGACCTGGCGACGCCGTTCCACGCTGTGGAGTACACGGTGGCGCACATGGGCCTGACGCCAGAGCTACGCAAGAACTTCGTCTGGACGGACTATGAATCGGGACACATGATGTATATCCACGTCCCCTCCCTGCAGAAGCTGAAAGCGGACGTGGACAAGTTCTACGGGCGGTGATTACTGGGTGAGTTCCGCTTCGATGGCGACATAGGCCCGCACTTCCAGGGTGCCGGCTTCAATGGTGGTGGGCGTGGAACCCGCCGCCAGCCCAATCGAACGGGAATCCACGGGGATGGGGGTTACGGTGGAACCTTCTTCGGCGATCAGGACCTGGCCGACACGCCCGCCGAGGGCCGTCGCAATCGACTCCGCCTTCTGCCGAGCCTGTAAGGCCGCCGCGCGCAGAGCCTGGATGCGGGTGGGATTGGGATCGCGCAACCCGAAACGCAGGGCATTCACGTTGGTGGCGCCGGCCTGTGCCGCGACATCGATGACACGCCCGGCCAGGCTGGTGTCATTCAACGTCACCTCGATGGTGTTGGTCGCCTGGTAGCCAACAATGGGCCGGTTGGATCCGGGCGTGTTGCTGTAGATGGGGTTGAGCGAATAGCCGAGCGTCTTGACGTCGGCGGTTGCGCCCAGCAATTGCCGCAACGCGGCCAGCACGTTGTTGGTCACCGTCGCGTTCTGGTCCGCCGCTTCCTGGGCGGTGCCGGCTTGATTGGTCACGCCCACACTTACCTTCACCTGGTCGGGGCGGATGGAAACGATGCCTTCGCCGTTGGCTCGAACTACGGGGCGCCGCTGCGGTACTTGGGCGGCAAGGGGAACCGCAAGCGCGGCAATCAGAAAGAAAACACGAAACATGGAGATAACTCCTCCGTCAAGTTCTGGGACGCGCTGGTTTCAGTGTAGCTCTAATGGCGTAATTTCCAAAGAATTTGGCGGAAGACGCCGAGCCAGATTTCGGCATCGCGGCGGCTGAGGCCCATGCGTCCGATGAGCAGTCTGAGCCGCTGGTCGGCGCCCGCGGTGGCGGTGTGGTCGGCATAGCCGCTGAGAGCCAGTACTTCCGCCATGCGTTCCTGCAGCACGTTCAATTGCTGGTGCGAGGCCGCGGGGGCCACAGGCAGCACCTCCGGCACTTCGCTGCGAATCAGCTCATACAGGCATACCGCCACGGACTGGCCCAGGTTCATCGAGCTATGCTGTGGCCGTGCCGGGATTCGCATCAGCCAGTGGCAATGGCTGATGTCGTCGTTGGACAGCCCATACTTTTCGGAGCCGAACAACAGTGCGACTTGCGCGCCGCTTTCGCGGATGAGCGTGCCGCCCTGTTCCAGACGCTGCAAGGGGAGGGCCAGTTCGCGATGGTCGCCGCCGGTGGTGCCGACGATGAGCTGGCAATCGGCCACCGCCGATGCAACGGTATCGTGCACCGTGGCGGCCTGCATCACGTGATCGGCATTGACGGCGGATTGGGCCTCGCGGAAGGCAAGGTCGTAGGGGTTCACCAACGCCAGGTCAGTGAACCCGAAGTTACTCATGGCACGGGCAGCCGCGCCGATGTTCAAAGGATTACGCGGGCTGACCAGGACAACACGCAGCCCCTGCATGGCAGCCCGCCTGTTAGCGAAGCTCCTCCATGATCATGTCGAGCGCTTCCCTGCCCGGACGCACCCGCTCCACCGGCAGCGTCGCCAGCGGCTCATCCACCAGGTTCAACATGTCCAGCAGCGTGTCGCGCTTCTGTTCCACGTAGAGGATGCCGGTGAGCACCTCGCCCTTGTCTTCGGCCTGGTGAATGGCGTTTAGGGCTTCGTACTTGTTGGTGGGGTCGTAGTCGCGATCGAGCTTTTTCAGGCGCAGGTGCGAGCCATCGTGCAGGGTGACGTCGCGGGTTTCGCCCTCGGCCATGTCGATCTGGATTTCTTCGTAGTAGGGCACGTAGCTCAGCTCATGCAGCGCCGTCTCGTGATCCTTCACGTAGGAATAGCTCTTGGTGGAGCCTTCGTGATCGTTGAACGTCACGCAGGGTGAAATCACGTCCACCACGGCCAGCCCCTTATGCGAGATGCAGGCCTTCAGGATGGTGCTGAGCTGCTTCTTGTCGCCAGAGAAGGAGCGGGCCACCAGCGTGGCGCCCAGTTCGATGCCGAGCAGGCAGCAGTCGATGGGCTGCATGTCGTTAATCACGCCCGATTTCTGTTTCGACCCGCGATCCGCCGTCGCCGAGAACTGGCCCTTTGTCAAACCGTAAACGCCGTTGTTCTCGATGATGTAGGTCAGCGGCACGTTGCGGCGCAGCATGTGCACAAACTGGCCGATGCCGATGGACGCCGTGTCGCCGTCGCCGGTGACGACGATGCCGCGCAGGTTCTTGTTCGCCAGCAGCGCGCCCGTGCTGACCGCCGGAGCGCGGCCGTGCACGGAGTTGAAGCCATGCGCCTGACTCAGGAAGTAAGCCGGCGTTTTCGACGAGCAGCCGATGCCGGACATCTTCGCCACGGTCCAGGGCTCGATGCCGAGTTCGTAGAAGACTTCGACGATGCGTTCGGAGATGGAGTTATGGCCGCAGCCGGCGCACAGCGTCGTTTTCGCTCCGCGGTAGGGCAGAACTTCCAATCCAATGCGGTTTACTTTCTTCGGAGCGGGCGGCGGGGCGACAACGGTACTCATAATCCCTCCTGGGTCACAAAGTCGGTGGTGACGGTGCGCGCATCCAGCGGCATGCCGCCGTAGTATTTGATGCTGCGCAGCTTGGCCAGCGCGTCAACCGGGAACTCCAGGCGCATCAGCGCCATCAATTGCGCGTCGCGGTTCTGTTCGACGATGTAGACGCGGTCATGCTGGTTGATAAAGTCGAGCAGCGCGCTGGTGAACGGATAAGCCTTCAGGCGCAGGTAGCTGGTTTCGATGCCGTACTCGCGCATGATCTGGTCGCGGCTTTCTTCCACCGCGTAGCGCGACGTGCCGCAGCAGATGATGCCGATCTTCGCCTTCTCGTTCACCAGCACTTCCGGCTGCGGAACCCAACTGCGCATGGTTTCGAACTTGCGCGAAAGGCGATCCACGTTGTTCACGTAGTCATCTTCGCGTTCGGTATAAGCGGCCTTGTCGTTGTGGCCGGAACCGCGGGTGAAGTAAGCGGCCTTCGGGTGTGCGGTGCCCGGCAGCGTGCGGTAGGGAACGCCGTCGCCATCTACGTCGCGATAACGGGCGAACTCCGCCACCTTATCCAGGTCTTCGGCCGTCAGCACCTTGCCACGATTCAGCGGCGCCGTCGGATACTCGAACGGATCCGCCATCCAGTTGTTCATGCCCAGATCCAGATCCGTCATCACGAACACTGGCGTCTGGAACTGCTCGGCGAAGTCGAAGGCGTCGCCCGCCATGGTGAAGCACTCGGCCGGCGAGGACGGGAAGAACATCGGATGTCTGGTATCGCCATGCGACAGCAGTGCGGTGCTGAGCAGGTCGCCCTGCATGGTGCGCGTCGGCAGGCCCGTCGACGGACCCACGCGCTGCACATCGAAAATCACCGCCGGGATTTCGGCGTAATAACCAAGGCCTACGAACTCCGCCATCAGCGAGATGCCGGGGCCGGAGGTGGACGTCATGGCGCGGGCGCCGGCCCATGAGGCGCCAATCACCATACCAACCGCGGCCAGCTCATCTTCGGCCTGCACCACCGCGAAACTCGCCTTACCTGTAGCCTTGTCGATCCGCAGCCGCTTGAAGTAGCCGATGGTGGATTCCACCAGCGACGACGAAGGCGTGATCGGATACCAGGTCACCACCGTGCAACCGGCGAACACGCAGCCCAGCGCCGCGGCCGCATTGCCGTCGATGATGATCTTGCCCTTAGTTTCGTCCATCCGTTCCACCGAGAACGGATCCTTCTTTTCCAGGTTTTCCTCGGCGAACTTCTTGCCGGCCAGGATGGCGTTCCAGTTCAACTCCGCGGCTTTCGCTTTTCGCGCGCCGAACTGCTTGTACAGCGCCTTGCGCATCTCTTCCAGGTCAATGCCCAGCAGGTGCGCCACCACGCCGTCGTAAATGATGTTCTTGACCAGCTTGCGCAGCTTGGCATCCGGGCACACCGGAGCCACGATCTTGTCGAACGGCACCGGGTAGAAGTGCAGATCGCTCCGCAGTTCGTTCAGCTTCAGCGGTTCGTCGTAAACTACCGCCGCGCCTTCCTGCAGTTTCAGCACGTCTTCCCGCGCCGTCTCCGGATTCATCGCAATCAGGAAGTCGATCTCCTTTTTGCGCCCGATCCAGCCGTTCTTGTTGGCACGGATGGTGAACCACGTCGGCAGACCCGCGATATTGGAGGGGAACAGGTTCTTGCCCGACACGGGCACGCCCATCTGGAAGATGGAACGCATCAGAACACTATTGGCGGTCTGGCTGCCCGAGCCGTTAACCGTAGCTACTTGAATGCTCCAGTCATTGACGACGCGGTATGACGGGCCGCCGGTGCGAGAGGCAACCGGACTCACTTCTGAGGTGGACATATGGGAGGTTCTTGTAAGGGTACCTCCTGATTATAGAACAGATGGAAGGGGGTTTGGGGGAGAATCACCCCAAACCCCATCGAGATTGTTGGAATTGATATTTCAGTCGCCGACTTCTTCCAGGTACGTGTACCCGTGCAAGCCGTCTTCATAGAACCGCAACAGACGCCCGGCTTCTTCAAAGCCGATACGGCCTTCACGGACGGAGCCTTCGACGTCGCGGCGGAATTCGTCGCAGAGGTGGCGGGCGTTGAACTGCACGTAATCGAGGACTTCGCGCACGGTATCGCCTTGTACAAAGGCATCGAGGATGACTTCGTTGTTCTCTCCGACGCGTACGTGTACGGCATTGGTATCGCCGAACAGGTTATGGAGATCGCCGAGGATTTCCTGGTAGGCGCCGACAAGGAAGGTGCCCAGGATGTAGGGCTCGCCGTTGTAGGGGTGGAGGGGGAGCGTACGCTTGACGTCGCGACGGTCGATGAACTGATCCACCTTGCCGTCCGAATCGCAGGAGATATCGCCGAGGATGGCGGCGCGCGAAGGCTGCTCATTCAGGCGGTGCACGGGCATGATGGGGAACAACTGCTTGACGGCCCAGCTATCGGGCATGCTCTGGAAGAGCGAGAAGTTGCAGAAGTAAGTGTCGGACAGCATGCCTTCGAGGCCTTCCAGGTCTTCCGGGAAGTAGTCCAGGCCATGCGCCATGCGCTGGATGCGTTTACAGATGCCCCAATAGATGTTTTCCGCCTGGGCGCGTTGTTCCAGGGAGAGGTAGCCGAGGCTGAACAGGTTGAGGGAGGAATCGAGAGCCTGCTGGGCATCATGGAAGCTCTCGAGCATGTTCTTCACCGAGAGGCTCTTGTAGGTTTCCAGCAGGTCGATGAGGGGCTGTTCGGCATCTTCGGGCAGCTTGTCCGGCACGTCGGACTCGTCGCCGAATCCAGTCACGCCGAGTACGTTGAACACGAGCACGCTGTGATAGGCGGCAATGGCGCGGCCGCTTTCAGTGATGATGTTCGGATGCGGCACCTCGGCTTCGTCGCACACGTTCTGGATGTGATAGACGATGTCATTGGCGTATTCCTGTAATGTGTAATTGACGCTGGATTCGAAGTCGGTCTGGGAACCGTCGTAGTCGATGCCGAGGCCGCCGCCGACATCCATGAACTCCAGGCCCGCGCCCAAGCGCTTCAACTCGACGTAGCAGCGGGCGGCTTCGATGACGGCGCCCTTGATCTGGCGGATGTTCGTGATCTGGCTGCCGAGGTGGAAGTGCAGCAGCTTGATGCAGTCTTCCATGCCCAGTTCCTTCATCTGGCGCAGGGCTTCCAGGGCTTCACTGACGGTAAGGCCGAACTTGGAGCGATAGCCGCCAGAGGATTTCCACCGACCGGAGCCGCGGCTGGCTAGCTTTACGCGGATGCCGAACTCGGGCCGCACGCCCACCTTCTTCGAATACTTCAGGATCAGGTCGAGTTCCGTGAACTTCTCCACGACGGGGATAATGCGGCGGCCGATCTTCTTGGCCAGCATGACGAACTCGATGTACTCGTCGTCTTTAAAGCCATTGCAGATGATGGGGGTTTCGTTATCGGCGATGGCGAGCACGGCCAACAGTTCCGGCTTGCTGCCGGCTTCCAGGCCGAACTTGAAGGGCTTGCCGTAGCGCACCACTTCTTCCACCACGTGGCGCTGCTGGTTGACCTTGATGGGATAGACGCAGCAGTAGTCACCTTTGTAGCTGTGTTCGGCGATGGCGCTCTGGAAGGCCTGGTGAATCTCGCCGAGGCGCTGTTGGAGGATATCGCCGAAGCGGATGAGAATGGGCAGCGAGATGCCGCGCATCACCAACTGATCGACCAGGGACTTGAGGTCGACGCGGCGGCCGGGCTCTTTGGTGGGATGCACCCACAGGTTGCCGTTCTCGCCAACGGCGAAGTAGCCCTTGCCCCAACTGGCGACGTCATACAACTCGGCGGCATCCTGTGTGGTCCAACGATCCGTAGGCTCCCAGACCGTCTCCCGTTCCGACAACTTCACGTTCAACTCGCGTGCTCTCCTTCTGCTGCTACTACTGTGATGAAAGTTTTGTCCGGACGCGAGCGGAAGCGCCGGCCACCCCAAGAAGTTACAGTTACAGTGTCTATCGAATTGGGACGGGTAGCAACTGCTATTCGGTTACAGCGGAGTTTGTGCAACAGCCCACAGTGCAGGCCCGCTATTCTGGGGGAATGCTGCGGAGTCTCGTTCTGGTTGGAATGCTTGCAAGTACGGCCTGGAGTCAAGTGGATCCGCTGTGGCCGGGTGTGACGCTGGATGTGGCCGTACCTGCGCCGAAGAAGGTGCTGGGGTATGACTTCGGGGAGCGCATCAGTTCTCACGCGAGTATTCTGCGCTACGTGGAGGCGCTGGCGGCATGGGCGCCGAATCGCGTGCGGATTGTGGAGTATGGCAAGACGTGGGAAGGGCGGCGGCTGATCTACGTCGTACTGGGGTCAGAGGCGAACGTGAAGCGCATGGATGAGGTCAAGGCGGCGATGCAGCGCCTGGCGGATCCGCGCAAGACGAATGAAGCTGAAGCGAAGAAACTGGCGGCTTCGCTGCCCGCGGTAGTCTGGCTGGCGTATGGCATTCACGGCAATGAGATTTCGTCGCCGGATGCGGCGCTGGCCACGATGCATCATCTGCTGGCTGCCCGCAATGACAAGATGACGCAGGACATTCTGGCGACCACGCTGATTCTGATTGATCCGCTGCAGAATCCCGATGGACGCGACCGCTTCGTCCACAACTTCGAAATCGCCGAAGGCATTGAAGCGAACGAAAGCCCGCTGGCAGCCGAACACAATGAGCCATGGCCCGGCGGCCGCACTAATCACTATTACTTCGACATGAACCGTGACTGGCTGGGTGTGACGCAGCCGGAAACGCGCGGCCGCATGCGCAGCCTGTTGCAGTGGTATCCGCAGATCTTCGTTGACCTGCATGAGATGGGGTCAGACTCAACGTATTACTTCACGCCCGAAGCCGATCCGTTCAATCCGCATTTGTCCAAGGACCTGATGGAGGGCCTGCAGTGGATTGGAAAGAACAACGCCAAGTGGTTCGATCATTTCGGCTTCAATTACTTCACGCGCGAGGTGTACGACAACTTCTATCCGGGCTATGGCGCCAGTTGGCCGTGCTATCACGGCGGTATGGCGATGACCTATGAACAGGCATCGGCGCGGGGTTTGAAGATGCGCAAGAGCGATGGCACGGTGTTCACGTTCCGCGACACGGTGCGGCAGCACTTCGTGGCCGGGCTATCAACGTTGGAAACCGCGGCTCGGTACCGGCGGCAATTGCTGGAGCGCTTCTATGCCTTCCGCAAGCTGGCGATAGAAGAGGGCGCCAATGAGCCGGTGAAGGAATACGTGCTGCCGCGGACTGGTAACGTGACCGCGGTGGATAAGCTGGCAGCGTTGCTGGCAGAGCATGGGATTGAAGTGAAGCGCGCAACCGGCGCGGTGACCGTGGAGGGCCGGCAGTTGCCGGGCGGCAGCTATATCATTCCGATGGCACAGCCCGCCAAGCGCATGGTGCGCGTGCTGCTGGACCCGCAGGTGCCGCTGGAAGCGAAGTTTCTGGCCGAGCAGGAACGGCGCCGCGCGCGCAAGCTGCCGGATGAGATCTACGATGTCACGGGCTGGTCTCTGCCGCTGCTCTACAACGTAGAGATGCTGCAGGCGAAGGCTGTAACGGCGGGGAGTTTTGCTACCGTACAGGCCGGCGAAGTGCCCAAGGGGCAGGTGGTCGGTGGGCCGGCGACAGTGGCGTACCTGGTGCCCTGGGGGACATCGGGTGCGGGCAAACTGCTGATCGCCGCGTTGCGCGAAGGCTTCGACGCCTGGAGTTCCGACAAGGCTTTCACGCAGAAAGGGCGGCAGTACTCTGCCGGCACGGTCATCTTTCGGGTCAAGGATAACCCGGCAGCGCTGGCGGCAGCCATGACGCGACTGGCGGCGGAAACCGGGGCGGAGGTGGTGGCCACCGACACCAGTTGGGTGGAGGACGGCGTTAATTTCGGCAGCCGGCATGTTTGGCGATTGCGGAAACCGGCGGTGGCGCTGGCCTGGGATGACCCGGTGTCGGCGAGTTCGGCGGGCCACACCCGCTTCGTGTTGGAGCGGCAGTACGGGATGCCGGTGACGGTCATCCGCACGCGCCAGTTGGCGATGGCCGATCTGAGCCGGTTTCACGCGCTGATTCTGCCCGATACTGGCTTCGGCGGGGGCTATGGGGCGGTGTTGAATCCTGTGGCGGTGCAGCGTTTGAAGAACTGGGTGGCGTCGGGCGGTACGCTCATCGGCATTGGCGGGGCGGTGTCGTTCCTGACGGACCCGAAGGTAGGCCTGCTGGCGGTATCGCAGGAAGATCGCTTCCGGCAGGGTGACCCGCCAAAGAAGGCGGATGCGGGCGAGATCCGCCAGCCCGGGAAGCTGTTTACGAAACAGGAGGACTTCGACAAGGCCATTCAGGCGGACAAGGAACTTCCGGACGCCGTGGCGGGCGTGCTGGCGAAGGCCAAACTGGATCCGGAGCACTGGATGAGCGCGGGCGTGGCGTCGCACGTCTACGCAATGGTGGACGGGCGTGCCATCTTCACGCCGATCAAGCTGGATAAGGGTTTCAACCCGGCGGTGTTCACGGGCCCGGAGGAGGTGATGGCTTCCGGTTATATGTGGGACGACAATCGCAAGCAGTTGGCGTTCAAGCCCCTGGTGGTTGTGCAGAATGAGGGGCGTGGACTGGTGATCGCCTTTACGGCGGATCCGAATTTCCGGGCGTTCACCGATGGGATGAACATGCTATTTCTGAACGCCGTGGTGCGAGGTCCGGCGAGGGCGCGCCCGGCTCCGTAGGTGGGTAGCAAGAGCGGGACCTGGAGGTCCCGCGCAGACGTGGACGTCTGCCCCACAATGCCAAAAGGGCTGACTCCTAGCAGGAGTCAGCCCTCAGGAAAAGCGGGATTACCAGCGAGTTACGCCGCCAGTTTCGCCAAGCGATGCGCGAGGCGCGACTTGTAGCGGGCCGCGGTGTTCTTTTTGATCACGCCCCACTTGGCGGCGCGGTCGACGATGGAGAAGGTGGCGGGCAGCAGGGCCTGCGCTCCGGGCAGATCCTTTTTGTCGAGGAGCCGGCGCATGGACCGAATCTGGTGACGCAGACGGGTTTTCCGCATGCGGTTCACTTCGGTCTTACGCTCGGTCATCCGCACCCGTTTCAGGGCAGAAAACGTATTAGCCATAGTTACAGTGAAACCAAAATCCTAATTGAAACGCTCTTGACAGAATAGCGCGGCTGCGAACACACGTCAATCGCCCTGTTCCGTGCACCGGGGGCCCGGTTACACCTCCACCCCTAGCTCCGTCCAGGTTACCACCTTCTGCCGGGTCATGGCTTCATGCCCCAGGATTGCCGTCAATGCCGCGGTGGCGCCGACGGTCACGTCCGCCGGATTCGGCCCGCCTTTGGTGATGGCGTCGTAGAAGGCCGTGGTGTGGGCGTGCGTCTTCTCTTCGCGCTTTTCGGCGATAACCTGGGGTTTGCCATCGCGCTCCATCGGATACAGCGTGGCGGCATACATCAGGTCCACCGCGCCTTTCGACCCATACACCAGCACCAATTGGCCTCCGCCCTGCAACCCACGTGGATGGAATACATTTTGGGTGAACGACATCTGCACGCCGCCGGGATACTCGAAAGTCATGCTGCCGCAATCGAAGATGGTTCGGCCGGGAGGGTCGTTCTTGTAGAGATTGATGGCCCCGAATCCGCAAGCCTTGGTGGGGTGCGCGCCGATCACCCAGTTGCAGACATCCAGGTTGTGCACCGACTGTTCGATCAGATAGCCGCCTGATTTTGTCACGTCGAAATACCAGTCGCCGGAGGAGCCGTCATGCGGCAGATCGCCGTTGGCGTGGCGCTGCGCCTTCACCATCAGCAGGTTGCCGATGAGCCCGCCGCGGATCTTGGAGACGGCTTCTCCCATCTGCAGATGCGACCGCAACTGCTGCCCGGCGGTGAACACCCGCTTGGTGTTCTTGGCGGCCTTCACTACGTTCCGCACCTGGGCCGCCGTCACGCCAATCGGCTTCTCGCAGTAGACATGCTTGCCGGCCTGCAATGCAGCCACTGCCATCTCGGCATGCAGGTGCGGCGGCGTAGCGATGAACACCGCTTCGATATCCTTGCGGTCGATCACCTGCTTCCAGTCGCGATAGGTTTTCGGATTATCCTTGGCCGCGACACTGGCCGCATTGTCGAGGCGGTCCGGCTTGATGTCGCAAACTGCCAGCACCTTTGCATTGGGCTGCTCCAGCACGCCACGCAAGACGTGGGTGCCGCGATTGCCGGTGCCGATCATGGCCGTGGCAACCGTGCTGCCGCTTTGGGCAAAGGCCGCCGCTGAGGTTCCGATCAGGAATGCTCTTCGTTCAATTGCCATCAGTTCTCTCCTTACAATCCGGCCGGCAGGTGCGATTCCAGGCCGCGCAGAACGGTCTCGATAAACTCGCGGGCTCGCTGCGCCAGCCGGTCCACTTCTTCGGGCGTGCGCGGCCGCGGCACCAGGGGCTCGAATATATTTTCACAAGCCAGGGGCATAGTGTGCCCCAACTTCATTACAGGCAACAGCAATTTGTAATGATCAATCTCGCCAAAGCCGGGACCGCAGTCCTCATCTTTTGGCGTGTTGCGATGATCCTTAATCGCGAAGGCGCGAATCTCGCGGTAGCAGGTTTGGATATCGGCAATGGGATCGTGATTCTCGTAATCAAGCACATTGCCCGCGTCATAACAGATGCGGACGGAGGGTTCCGCTACCTCGTTGACGATCTTCAGACAGTCCGCGCCCGTGGCCGTATTGCCGCCATGCTGCTTGATCACGATGGTCACGTTGGCCTGCGCCGCATGCAACGCCGCCGCCTTTAGGTTGCGGACAAACGCATCATATTCTCCTTTAGCGGTCTTGCCGAACGTCAATAGAAAGGGAATACCTGCCGCGGCGGCCTGATCGACGCGCCGTTTATGCGCGTCGGCCGCGTTGGCCGCTTCCAGGTTCACGGTTGCAAACATCATCACCGGGCGCAGACCCATGTCGCGGCAGCGGTTGCTGAGCTGCTTTGCGTCCGCAGCCGGTGCGTCCACGGCCAGCAACGGGCGGTTATTGCCCGCCGAATCGCGATGATTCACTCCCCACGCCACATACGAATAGCCGGCATTCTTCACGCCCTCCAACGCGCGTTCCAGAGGAAACGGCGAATAGGGCAAGGTCATGCATGCCAGCTGAAAGCGTGTGCGTCCGACCATCCGTGGTGCCTGCATGGACGCCGGTAGTGTCAGGAATTCCCGTCTTTGCATTCTTGTTGCCTGCTCACTCATGCTACTCCCCTGGCGTCCTCGCGTGGTAGCACCATCCTGGCCGCCCGGATTAATGGGGATTATCGGGTTCCGCCGCAGTCTTTACGCTTGCGCGAGAAAGACAATTGAGCATAATAAAGGGGAGAACTTTCGGAAAATTCGTCCGGAGATAGCGATTTGAATCCCGTACCCCTGGATCCTGAGCGTAAGCCGGTTCTGGTCGTCATCGGATCCTCGGCTGGCGGCCTGGAGGCCCTGCGTGGTCTGCTTGCTCCGCTGCCTGCCAATTGTGACCTTTCGTTTGTGGTGGCGCAGCATTTGTCGCCCGATCACGCGAGCATGCTGCGTGATCTGCTTGCCCGGGAAACACGCCTGTTGGTGCAGGAAGTTGTCGACAAAGGCCCGCTTCTTCCCAGCCACGTCTACGTAACACCGCCGAATTCAGACGTCATTGTGGAAGGCGAGGTGCTGCGGCTGCGGGCGCCGGGGGTGCGTGGCCCGAAGCCGCTGGTGGACCGGCTGTTCCAATCCGCTGCTGCCGCCTTTGGATCGCGTTGCGTCGCCATCATTCTATCGGGCACTGGTTCCGATGGGGCCGAAGGCGTCCGCGCGGTGAAGTCGGCCGGCGGACGGGTGTTCGTGCAGGAGCCGAGATCGGCGAAGTATTCCGGCATGCCCGTGGCTGCCCGTGCCACTGGCTGTGCAGACGCGGTGCTCACACTGGATGCCCTTGCCGAGCGGTTGGCGAGCCTGAAGGCTCCCACCGGAACCGAAGGCATCCAGGGCACCGGGGAATCCGACGAAGTGGACCGGATCCTGAATCTGGTGATGGCGGCAACCGAAGTAGACCTGCGGCTGTACAAGCAGAAGACGATTCTGCGGCGTGTGACACAACGCGCGCGCACGGTGGGCACCCATTCGCTGTCAGCCTACAGGCAACTTCTGGAAAAAGAGCCGGACGAGATCCAGCGGCTGATGCAGAACAGCCTTATCTCGGTGACGTCGTTCTTTCGGGACGAAGGGCCTTTCGAAGCGTTGGGCGAAGCCATTGCGCGCCAGTTCAAACACGGCACTTCGCCGCTGCGCGCCTGGGTGCCGGCGTGCGCCACGGGCGAAGAAGCCTATACCCTTTCTATTCTTTTTGAGCAGTATGTCCCCCACCGCCGGGTGCAGGTGTTTGCCACGGATCTGGATGAGGGAGCAATTACGTCGGCCCGTCGCGCCATCTATACCGATGAGAAGGTGCGCCAGTTGCCGCCGGCCGTTGTGGAGCGCGCCTTTCGCACGGTGGGGCGCGGTTTTCAGGTAGAGAAGGGCATCCGCGAGCGTGTGATCTTCGCCAGGCATGACGTGCTGCGGGATCCGCCGTTCATGTCCTTGGATCTCATCAGCTGCCGCAACCTGCTGATCTATCTCCGGGCGGCCGCGCAGGAAGAGGTGCTGGTGCGGTTCCACCAGGCCCTGAAGCCCGGCGGGCTGTTGTTGTTGGGCAAGAGCGAACATGCGCCGGGCTCCATGTTTCAGACTGAAGATCGCCGCAATAAGGTGTATCTCAATCGCGACCTCAGCTCACGCATGCGGCGGTCGGTGCTCACCGACGCGCGGGACATGACGCAGGCCAAGCGTTCTCCCGAAGCGGCCGGCATCACAGCGTCCATGGCCCACTTCCAGCGCAAACTGCTGGAAGCCTTTGCGCCGGCCGCTGTTCTGACGGATGGAGCTTTCCAGGTACGCGAAACGTGGGGCTCGATTGAGCGCTATCTGACGTTGAAAACGGGCAATCGCGATATGACGCTGCTCGCGCTGGTGCCAAAGGTGGTAGCCGCGTCGCTGCGCGCGCAGATCTACCGCTGCGGGCGGACCGGCCGTCCTGCCAAAGGCCTGCGCCGCCCGGTGGAGATCCAGGGCAAGCGGGTGAGCCTGCAAACGCGCGTTTATCCGGCCGGCGAGTTGCACGGGGAGCCTTTGTTCGCGGTTGCTTTTGTTGAAACCCAGGAGCCTCCGCAGGAAGGCGAATCCACGGCGCTTTCGGCGCCCAGTGAAGAACACGTGCGCGAGTTGGAGGCGGAACTCTCCACCACGCGCCAGAATCTGCAGTCTCTGGTGGAGGAGTTGGAGACCTCCAATGAAGAGTTGCAGTCGCTGAATGAGGAACTACAGTCTTCGAACGAGGAGTTGCAGGCGTCGAATGAAGAGCTGCAGGCGTCGAATGAAGAACTGCAATCCACCAATGAAGAGTTGGTCACCGTAAACGAGGAGCTGGAGCACAAGACCAACGAGCACGCGGCGCTCATCGATGACCTGGAGACGATCCAGAACAGCATCGACGCGCCGGTAGTGGTGGTGGATACCAACGGCCTCATCCGGCAGGTCAATGAGGCGGCGGGGAAGACACTGGGGCTGCTCCACACCGCCCCAGGGACGCCACTGCTCATTACAGGAGAAACCGGGGTATCGGCGCGCCTGGCCTCTCGCATCCAGCGCGTGCTGGCGCAGGGCAAGCCGCAGGATTGGCGGGCCGTCATCAACAAACGCGAGTACATCGTCCGCATCCGGCCACATTGCGGGCGCGACAGCAGCGTGCGCGGGGCCTTGCTCGCCTTTCATGACATCACCGAACTGGCCAGCGTCAACCAGAGGCTGCGGCGGTCCGAAGACAAGCTCAAGAACATCAGCGCTCGCCAGATGGGGCTGCTCGATTGCCTGCCCACCAGCGTGGCGCTGCTCGATGCGCATGGCTCTATCGTCATGGTGAACCAGCCCTGGCGGCGCTTCGGCAATAGCAACGGACTGCGCACGCCCGATGGGGGTATCGGTGTCAACTATATGCGCCTCTGCGAAGCCGCGAGCGGCCCCTGGTCCGACGAGGCTCTGCCCATGGCCGAAGGCATCCGTAAGGTGCTTGCCGGCGAACTGGAGACCTTCACGCTCGACTATCCCTGTCATGGGCCGGAGCAACTGCGCTGGTTCCGCTCGGTGGTGGCACGCACGCAGGTGAACCGTGAGATGGGTGCGGCGGTGCTTCACATCGACATCACCGACCAGGTGCGTCTGAACGAGAGGCTGGGACGGCAGGCCGCGGCTCTGCAATCGGCCTGCAACTCGATGTTCATCACCGATGCGGATGGCCGCATCGACTGGGTGAACGACGCCATGGAGCGTCTCTGCGGCTTTCATGCATCTGAACTCATTGGCCGCTCGCCCGCCGCTTGGGAAGGGCCGGACACGAAGCCCAGTTTCGAAGCAGTGCTCGAGGCTTGCCGCCTGTCCAAGCAAGCCTGGCAGGGCGAGGTGTGGCATGTGACCAAGGCTGGACAGCGTTACCTGGTGAAGCAGACCGTCACGCCGATTCCGGCTTCCACCGGAGACCTGGAACATTTTGTTGTTGTTCATGAGGACATAAGCGGCCATAAGCACGTAGAAGAACGCATGCTCTACATGGCCGAGCATGACGACCTGACCGGGCTCTGGAATCGCAAAAGTTTCCAGGAGCGCCTGGACATCGCGCTCCGGCGCAATGACCGGGCCACCAAAGTGGGGCTGCTGTTCCTGGACTTGGACCGCTTCAAGGACACCAATGACACGCTTGGCCATCTGGCGGGTGACCAGGTGCTGCTGGAGATTTCCCGCCGCCTGAAACAGAACACGAATGCCGATTCGCTGGCCCGCTTCGGCGGCGATGAGTTCGTGGTGGTGCTGGAAAACATGCGCGATCGCGACCAGATTCGTACGGTGGTGGAGCGGCTGCTGCATAGCTTCACGCGGCCGATCGAGATTGGCGGCCGCAATCTGTTCATAAGCGCCAGCATTGGCGTTACGGTGTATCCGGATGACGCCACCACGCCGGAGGTGATGCTGCGCAACGCCGATCTGGCCATGTACCGCGCCAAGGCAGAAGGGCGGCGCGGGTACCGCTTTTTCGATAAGCGTATCGAGTCCGAGATTAACGACCGTGTGGAGATCGAGCGCGAACTGAATCGGAATATCGGGACGCGCGATCTTTGGGTGGCTTTCCAGCCGCAGTGGGACCTGCGGTCGGGCGAAGTCATCGGCGCCGAGGCGCTATTGCGCGCCAATGCGGCGCGGTTGAAGGGCATCCCGGTGGGCCGCATTATTTCGATTGCGGAGGAAAGCGGCCTCATTCTCGCGATCGGCCAGTCCGTGATGCGCGAAGCCGTCAGCCAGCTGGCGCGCTGGCGATCGCAAGGGCTGGGCCTGCAGCTATCGGTGAACTTATCGGCAGTGCAGTTCCACCAGCAGGATGTCTTTGCGCTGATCACCGAATCGCTTCGCGCGCGCAATCTGCCGATGAGCGCACTGAAGGTGGAGATCACCGAGTCGGTGCTGCTGAACCGCTCGGTGCGCGTGCGGGAGACGCTGCATGCGCTGCACGGTGCGGGCATCGGGCTGGTGCTGGACGATTTTGGTACCGGCTATTCGTCGCTCTCCTACCTGCGCGAGTTTCCCATCCAGGCCGTCAAAATCGACTGCGCCTTTTTGAAGGGAATTGGTAAGAAATCGAATGACGAGGCGATTATTAAGGGCATCATTCAATTAGCCCACTCCATGGGCCTGACGGTGATTGCCGAAGGGGTGGAGACCGAAGAGCAGGCCGCCTTCCTGCGTACGCAAAGCTGTGACTTCGCGCAGGGCTTCCTGTTTTCGCAAGCCCTGCAGTCTGGCGACCTGGACAATCTGCTGCGTCAGAATCTGGGGGCGCGTGTCGCGTCGGCGTCCGACTAGCGCCGCATTCCGCTACATCGCCGCGATCACCGCATCGGTGAACTGGGTCGTGCTGGCTCTGCCGCCGATGTCCGGCGTCACCGTCTTCCCATCTGCGTAAACCCGTTCAATAGCAGCCTGGAGCTTGTCCGCAGAGGCGCGCTCGTCCAGGTGGCGCAGCATTAACACCGCCGATTGCATGAGTGCCGTAGGATTTGCCACGCCCTTTCCCGCGATATCCGGAGCACTGCCGTGCACGGCTTCAAACACCGCGTGTGACTGGCCCATGTTGGCTCCCGGCACCAGACCCAAGCCTCCAACGAGGCCCGCCGCCAAGTCCGAAACGATATCGCCGTAGAGGTTCGGCAGCAGGAGGATGTCGAAGGTTTCCGGCCGCATCACCAACTGCATGCTGGCGTTGTCGACGATCAATTCCTTGTACTCAATTTCCGGATAATCCTGCGCCACTTCGCGCGCGCAACGCAGGAATAATCCATCGGCCAATTTCATAATGTTCGCTTTATGAATGGCGGTGACTTTCCGGCGGCCGTGCGTACGGGC
This sequence comes from Bryobacterales bacterium, assembly GCA_016789745.1. Taxonomy (GTDB): domain Bacteria; phylum Acidobacteriota; class Terriglobia; order Bryobacterales; family Bryobacteraceae; genus CADEFT01. The sequence goes on along the minus strand of JAEUQF010000026.1, from coordinate 6,308 downwards.
ATAGTGGAAGGCGTAGCGGGCAATGCGGATGGAGGCCGTCCGCGTGATCACCTTGAGGCTGGTGACAACGTCGGTAACCACTTCGTGCTCAAGGCCGGAATACAAGTCTTCGGTGTTCTCGCGGAAGATGATCAGGTCAATCTTCACGTCCTCAAAGCGGGTGTGAATCCCGGGGAAGGAGCGCACCGGGCGCACGTTGGCGAACAGATCCAGCTTCTTGCGCAGGGCAACGTTTACGCTCTGGAAGCCGCCTGCCACGGGCGTGGTCACCGGGCCCTTCAGGCCGACTTTGGTGTCGTCCAGCGAGCGCAGAACCTCGTCCGGCACCGATTGCCGCGTCCGTTCGATCACCGCCCCCGAAAGTTCCACTTCATGCCAGTGGATGCGGGCGCCGGTGGCATCCACCGCGCGCACGGTGGCGGCGGCAACTTCGGGTCCGATGCCGTCGCCGGGAAGAAGAGTCACATGATGCGTCACGCCTTCATTGTAACGGCCCCTCCGTCGAAGGCGCCCCGTGAACCCCTATGGGACAATAAGAAGTTTCATGGCAAAACTACAGCGGGCCTTGTTGAGCCTGACCGACAAAACAGGCGCGGTGGACTTCGCGCGCGGACTTGTGGAATTAGGCGTGGAATTGCTCTCCACGGGTGGGACGGCGAAACTGCTGCGCGATGCCGGGCTGCCGGTGAAGGATGTCGCCGAAGTGACGGGCTTCCCGGAAATGCTGGACGGCCGCGTGAAGACGATTCATCCGCGCATTGCGGGCGGCATTCTGGCCATTCGCGAGAACGCCGAGCATATGGCCGCCATCGGCGCACACGGTATTCCTCCCATCGATATCGTTGTCGTGAACCTCTACGCGTTTGAGAAGGTGGCGGCGGAACCGGGTGTGACCCGCGAAAGGCTGATCGAAAACATCGACATCGGCGGTCCCACCATGATCCGCGCGGCGGCCAAGAACTGGCAGGATGTCGCGGTGGTGGTATCGCCGGATGATTACACGGCCCTGCTGGAAGAGATGCGGGCCGCGGGCGGTTCCCTGAAGCCCGAAACACATTGGATGCTGGCGAAGAAGGCCTTCGCGCTGACCGCCGCTTATGACTCCGCTATCACCGCCCGCCTTGCCCTGGAAGGGGCGCCCGAGCAGATGTTGCCCGAGACCCTGCAGATTCGCGTGCCCCGCACGATGAGCCTGCGCTATGGCGAGAACCCGCATCAGTCCGCCGCTCTCTATGCCAGAGGTGGGGATGGCGTCGCCAACGCGCGGCAGTACCAGGGCAAGGAGCTCTCCTACAACAACCTGGTGGATCTGGATGCGGCGTGGCAGTTGATCCAGGAGTTCACCGATCCAGCCGTCGCCATCATCAAACATACGAATCCCTGCGGCTGTGCCGAACAGGCGTCGTTGGCGGAGGCTTATCGGAAGGCTTTCGAAGCCGATCCCGTGTCGGCCTTTGGAGGCGTGCTGGCGTTCAATCGCATCGTGGATGCCGAGACCGCGCAGGAAGCCGTGAAGATCTTCACCGAAGCCATCGCCGCGCCGGGCTATACGCCGGAGGCTCTAGCTGTATTCGCCGCCAAGAAGAATCTGCGCGTGCTGGAAGTGGCCGGCGGGTTCCCGAAGGACCTGGTGGTGAAGTCCATCAGCGGCGGCATTCTGGTGCAGACGCCGGACCTGCCGCTCGCCGCTGCCAGTTACCAGGTCGTCACCGAGCGCCAGCCCACTGAGGCTGAACGGCGCGCGCTGGCCTTTGCCTGGAAGGTAGTGAAGCACGTCAAATCGAACGCCATCGTCTATGCACGCGAAGGGCAGTTGGTGAGTTCCGGCGCGGGGCAGATGAGCCGTGTCGATTCGGTGAAGTTCGGTGCTGCCAAGGCCGTCCTGCCCCTGGAAGGCACGGTGCTCGGCTCCGATGCCTTCTTTCCCTTCCCCGATGGGTTGGAGGCCGCGGCACGCAACGGCATCACCGCCGCTATCCAGCCAGGCGGTTCGGTGAAGGATAAAGAAGTCATCGAAGCGGCCAACCGGCTGGGCGTCGCGATGGTGATGACCGGCGTCCGCCACTTCCGTCATTAACCGCGTGTCTCTCTGGCGCAATCCGAATTTCCTGAAGCTCTGGGTTGGCCAGACAATCTCCGAGATCGGCAGCCGCGTCTCGCGCGAAGGCATTCCGTGGACGGCCGTGGCGCTGCTCAACGCCACTCCATTCCACATGGGCCTGTTGACCACGATGGGCGGCGTGACGTCACTCATTGCCGGACCGCTGGCGGGCGCGGTTGCCGATCGCCACCCGCGCAAGCCCATCATGATTGCCGCCGACCTGCTGCGTGCCGCGGTATTGGCCACCGTGCCCATCGCCGCATGGCAGGGCTGGCTGTCCATGCCGCTGCTGTTTGTTGTCGTAATTCTCGCGGGCCTGGGCACGCTGTTCTTCGATGTGGCTTACCAGAGCATCGTGCCGTCGATGGTGCAGGGCGAAGAACTTCTGCAGGCCAACGCGCGGCTGAGCCTTACCCTGTCGATCGCCGAAGTAATCGGCCCTGCAATGACGGGCATGCTGGTGCAATTGTTGACCGCACCCCGCGCCATCGCCATCGATTCCGCCAGCTTCGTGCTATCCGCGCTCGCCATCGGCTGGATCCGGTTGCCGGAACAGAAGCGCGCCATCCCCGCCCACGAAGCCTCGGCCTGGAGCGAAATGCGCGAGGGCCTGCGCTACGTCCGGGACCATGCGGCGCTCCGCCTGCTGGCCGCCCGCATGGGTACTGCCGCGTTCTTCTACGGCTTTTTCGGCACGCTGTATATCGTGTTCGCCGTGCGGGAACTGCACATCGGCCCAGCCGCCCTTGGCGTGGTCATTGCACTCGGTGGTATCAGCAGCATGTGCGGCGCGCTGGTGGCGGAACGCGCTGCCCGCCGCTTTCCGGTGGCACACGTTCTGATGGGCGCCACGGTACTCTCCGGCCTCAGCCTGCTGCTGATCCCGCTCGCTACCGGCCCCACATCCGGCGTCATCCTCCTGGGTTTAGGACAACTGATCGGCGATATCAGTTATCCCGTCTACAACATCAACGAGCTGACCTTACGCCAGAAGCTGTCCGGCCCACGCCTGTTGGGCCGCGTCAACGCCTGTATGCAGATGCTATTCAAAGGCCTGCTGCCCATGGGCGCCTTGGTGTGCGGCATCATCGCCACCGCTTACGGCATGCGTGTCGCGCTGGCTATCTCTTCGGCCGGTGTGTGCCTGTCGGCACTGTGGTTGCTGCCCTTGCAGTCCCACCTCCAACAAACATCACCACCTCCACCGTCGACCCCGGCGTAACCACCGTCTCCGGCCACGCCGGCTTGCGTACGATGGCGCCGTTCAACTCCACAGCCACGCGGTCTGGCGCAATCTGCAGCGACTCCAGCAAGCCCAGCACCGTGCACCCATCCGGCGCCGCATGCTTCTCTCCGTTCAGTGTGATTTCCATACGCTAGACCTGCGGTACCGCAACCTCGGCGCCCTTGCGCTCCGCCGACAGGTACCCCGCGTAGATGGCCACCGTGGTGTCGATGGCGATGTCCAGGTCGCACTCCGGCGTGCGCTTCGTCTGAATAGCATCGACAAAATCACGCATCTCATCCAACTGCCCCGACGACCAGCCAAACTCCGGCGACGCCGGGATCCAGCCTTCATTGGAACTGATCTTCTCCATCAGTTCCATGCCTTCGAACTCCTTGCGGTTCGGGCTATAAAGATCGACTACCCTCACCGGGTTGATCAGGCAGCGCGTGCGGTGGTTGTTCGCGAATACCTCCACGTAGTCATAGATGCCGCCCAGCACCAGTTCGGACGTCAGAACATCAGCGATAGTACCGTCTTCGAAAATTACGTGCAGCATCGCGTAATCTTCGGTATCGAGATACGTGGTGCGCAGGTAGCCGCGGTCTTCAAAAGCCGGCAGCTTCGTAATGCTGTGTGTGCGTGCTGATACCGCGGCGGGGCGGATCGGCTTCCCGTTTCGCGCCAGGCCCTCCTTGCGCTTCAAATACAGCACGCCGCCCAGAGGATGGCAGCCCTTGCCGATCAGCGACCCGCCGCCCTGCTCCTTCCAGATGCCGTAGAAGGGGGAATGCGAGCCGCTGTGTGACTCCTCGGCCGTCATGCGTAGAATCTGCGCCTTCGTCGCCTCCAGCACTTCCCGCTCGCGCTGGATGGACGGCGCGTAGATGTAGTTCTCGGCATAGCCGAACGTGACGCCGGTACGCGCGATGAGTTCCCGGATGGACCGGCAGTCTTCCACCACCGCCGCCAGCATCTCTTCCTTGCCATGCTGTTCCGGCGACCCGAAAAAGCCCGTGAACGGCTTCTCCACGATCACATGCTTACCCGCTTCGGCGGCCTGGCGGATGTAGCTCAAGTGGGAAGAGGGCGGCGTGCAGACATCCAGAACATCGATGTGCGGCAGCATCGCCGCCACCGAATCAAACGCCGGCACCCCAAATTGTTTTTCGAACGCGGCGCGGCTTTCCGGCCTGACCGACGTCACTCCCGCGCTCACGGCGTTCAGCCCGCGCAGGTTCCGATGATGAAACTTCGACGCAAATCCGGCGCCGGCAAATCCGATACGTAATGGTTGCATGGACCGACTGCCATGATAGCGGGCTTAGTCGATGGCGTGCTGCGGCGTACGCGTGCCGGTGTAGCGTACCGCCAGATGCGGCGTCTGCAGTAGCTTGCCACCCTGCTTGCGCGACTGCAGACAGCTCTCCAGCATGCCGCTCACGATCAGCGTGCGTTCCACCGGATACGGCGCCTTGCCCGTGGTGAACAGCTCTTCGATCTTGCTGACCAGGCATGCCGAGTAGGTGACGTTCGGTGTCGGCGTCAGGAAGAACTGCGTGGATACAATCCCCTTGCCCTTCTTCAGCCGCGCCGCGAACGTGTAATCGCGTACCGCGCCGTTCACCATCAGCAGCGTCGTCCGCAGTCCATCGTTGCGTTCAATGAAGTAGGCGGCGGGATTCCCCACCAGCTTACGCATTTCGCCCGAGCCCCACAGGTCCTGCGGACGGCCATCCTGCACGCTCAGGCCCTGCGGCGTATCGCTGCGTGACAGCGCCGACACTAACAACTGCCGGTCCCAGCGCCGGTCATTCCAAACCGCTTCGCCATCGATCAACTGCACGGACTTGATGCCGGTCTCGCCGCCCTTGCGCCGCTCCACCATGCACTGCATGGCTTCGAGCGCGTGGTAGTCCATGGGGTCCGACCCACCCACGCCCACCATCAAGGCCTCTTCGATCTCGGTGCCCAACGGCAGTTCCAGGTTCGGCAACCGCCACGTCACCGGCAGGCTGGATCCGGCCAGCATCGGAAAGCCCATCTTCTTCGATTGGTCCACCATCCAGCGCGCCTTCTCCCAACTATAGGAGAGGTGCTTGTCGTTGTAGACGGGAACGCTACGCCCGTCGGCGGTGAACACGTCGACGCATTGTTTGAAGAACTCATAGCGTGGATACAGCACCTGACCCAGATCATTCTTCGGATAGTTGCCGTGCTCGGCGATGATCAGCACCGCGTCCACGGCCAGCTTATCGCCGCCGCAGCGGAGCGCTTCGGCGATGGTGGGGTACACGGAAAAGCCGAACTCCTTGGCACGCTCCTGGCTCTGGTCGCCTTCTGGCTTCTGGTCCACGTACAACGACACAACCTTCATGTCGCCCTTGTGCCAGGCGCCGCGCAGCGGATAGCCGATCAGGAAGCGGTCGCCCATGTGCTGCGCATGGGAAAGGTAACGATAGATCGTCGTGAGAATCGCAACACGTACCGGCATTAGCTTCTCCAGAAGGTGGAATCGGTGGGCGCGGCGTAGGTGACGGAGGCCAAGTGTGGCGTCTCCAGACGCTTGTCGTTTTGGTAGAGGCTGTCCACGCCCGCGGCCGTCAGCCCCGTAGTGAGCAGCGTGCGCTCCAGCGGATACGGCGACTTCTTCTGCGCGAAGAACTTCTCGATGTTGTTGGTCAGCGGCGAAAAGAAATTGGCCAGCGTGGTCCGCCCGGGCGGCATGGGCAGATACATCTGCGTGGAGAACGGCTGCGAACGCCCATCCATGCGGCAGGCGAAGTTGAAGTCCTGGATCAGGCCGCTCAGTAACAGCATGGTGCTCTGCAGGCCGTCGTTGTGCTGATAAACGTAGGCCACCGGGTTCTTCACAAGCCGCTGCATGGATTCGAGCGTGGGGAAGTCATTGTTGAAGCCTGGTCGTGACGGCGTTAGCGTATGGCTGCGGCACAGTGCCGCGTCCATGAGCGCCCGCGACCA
>JAEUQF010000024.1 GCA_016789745.1 Bryobacterales bacterium | reverse complement strand
CCCCGCCGGCACCGTAATCCGCGTGGTCGACAGGCTATCTTCGGCCGAAGGCAACCCCGGCGCATTGGCGCTATCGTGCTGCCGTCGCCAGGCCGAGATGTTGACGATCTCGATGGCAATCGCCTCTTCCGGACAGGCATTGACGCAAGCCGGAGCATTCCCCTGCGACAGGCGCCCGTGGCACATATCGCACTTGCCGACCACGCCGCGGGCTTCGTTGAACTGCGGTACGCCATAGGAGCAGTTCCAGGTGCAGTACTGGCAGCCGATGCAAGTATCGGCGCTGTGGTCGACGATGCCGGTCAGCGCATCCTTGGTATACGCGTTCACCGGACAGCCGATCATGCAGGAGGGCTCCACACAGTGGTTGCAGCCCATCGACAAATGCCAGCGCGCGACGGCGGGGTACACACCGCCTTCCACTTCGCCGACGCGCCGCCAGTTGATATCGGAAGGATTGCCGTTCTGTTCGTTGCAGGCCACCACGCAGCACTTGCAGCCAATACAGCGGGTCATGTCGAAATGGAAGCGATACTGCTCTCCAGGCGCAGGGGGACGAGCCGGGATGAGTGGACTGTCCTTCACCAGCAGCGAGAAGCAATGTTCGCCCGCGTATTCGAGCAGCGGCAGTTCAGCGGGCAAGCGCGGCCTCCCGGCCCATCGTCAGCCGCTCGCGCAACGAGACGACATCGCCGATGACCCACACGGCCGGCGACTCCACCGCAACCTTGCCGCGGGCCACGGCGCCTAGCGTTGTGGTGACCACGCGTTCTCTCGGTGTGGTGGCGTGTTCCAGGAATGCGACGGGCTGTTCGGCGGGTCGTCCCAGATCAATCAGAGTGGTGGCGATGATGTCGCGGAATTCCACGCCCATCAGAACGACCAGAGTGTCGATCTGTGCGTACCGTGCCCAATCGGTGACGGCCAGGTTCTGTCGATGCCCGGTGACCACCGCGAAAGAGCCGGCAATGCCCCGGGCGGTAAGTGGAATTCCCGCTAATGCCGGTACAGATATGGCGGAAGTTATTCCAGGGATAACTTCGACGTCAATGCCGCGGGCGGCAAGCGAAAGCCACTCTTCGGCGCCGCGGCCGAACACCATGGGATCTCCGCTCTTCAGACGGACCACGGTGTTCACGCGCTGCGCGTGGTAGTGCAGAAGCTGGTCGATTTCCCCCTGGACCCGCTGCTGCTGGCCCGGCTCCTTGCCTGCATAGACAAGCAGCGCCTTGGGGTTGATGAGGGCGAGAACGTCGCGGCTAACCAGCCGGTCGTAAAGAACAACATCGGCCGAAGCCAATATTTTCAGGGCTTTGAGCGTAAGCAGCTCCGGATCGCCGGGGCCTGCGCCGACAAGATACACCTTTCCCACGTTGGGTCTCCCGATGGTCTGAATTGGTCGAATCCGCCGTGTGACGCGCTTCTCCGTGGCGATACGAAACACCGTGGTTCGTGGCGCAAGGGCGAAGGTCAAAATGTGGCAGATTGGAGTCCGCTCAGACAAAGAGCGGTGGACGGAGGGATACGGGCTCCTATCCTCAGATACTCACCGATCGGAAACCCGTTCGTTTACCGAGGTGAAGCTCGCAATCTGATTATGCTCTGGAGCCGGTCACGAAGTAAAGATGCTATTTAATTAAAACTTTTTATTCGGTGCATTCAGAGCACCCAACCGGAAGATACACGCCGGACGGATTCTGAAGCGTCGCCTAGACGGTTTGCCGTGGGAAGCGCACACGAAACGTGGTTTCGCCCGGTTGGCTGGCGACGTCAATGGTGCCGCCGTGCTCTTCTACAATCTGGCGGCAACTGAATAAGCTCCAGTTGCCGGCTTTCACCCGCCCCTGCGCATCGCGGAACGCCGCCGGGTCAAACAGCGTCCGGAGTTGCTCCTCATCCATGCCTTTGCCGTTGTCCTGGACGCGCACTTCAATCATGCCGCCAGCGTCGGCCGTGGCAACCCGTACCTCCCCCCCGGCATCGACGGCATCCAGCGCATTGTTCAACAGATTCGAAAACAGTGCCGAGATCTGCTGCGGGCGGCAGGAGAACCGAGGTAGATCACTCCAATCCGTGACGATGCCGGCCGTTTCAGGACGATCGGAAATGGCCATGGCAATCACGTCGCGCAGCAGTTCGTTCAAGTCCGCTGATTGCACCTCGGCGCGGTCCAGGTTTGTGAACCGCTGCATGCGGCCGACAATGCCGCGCAGGCGTTCGGCGGATTGCTGTCCGGAAACCACGGCATCCGCCATCACCTCCAGCAACCGTTGCTTGTCCGCTTCCTGCGCCGTCGCCATTTTGCGGGCCACGTGCCCCAGGATATCCACCGAACTGGCCAGCGCACCGATCGGCGAGTTTAACTCGTGGCTCAATGCCGCAGCCACGCGTCCCATCATGGCGGCGTTCTCTGAGATGAGCAGCTTGTTTTCTGCCTGGCGCAGGTTCTCGGAAGCACGCAGCGCTTGCTGGTGATTGCGGTAGCCGGCATAACGCTGCCGGTAAACCGACGCCGCCATCAGCATGCACAGCAGGGACAGAATGAGCAGGAATAGCTGTTCGCCGGTGCGGAGTGTGAGTCCCACCGTCAAGAACCGTTGCGGAAACACCAGGCTCGCGGTCACCAGCAATCCGTAGATGGCCAGCCCCAGAAACAGCCCGTGCAGTGGACGTAAGGGCACACCCGCCGCTGCTCCGAACAGCACCAGCACAATGTAGCCGCGCAGATGATGGGTCATCCATTCCATGGGGACGCCAATCCAAAGCGCACCCCCCAGCATGATGCCGACGCTGGCCCAGATGGACAGCAGCGTGAACAGCCGCGGCCAGCGGCGGCCCGCCGGCGAGGCGGCAACGGCTGCCGTGACGGCGCCAAGAAACATGAAAGCAACGTTAGCCTCCGTGGCGTGCCACATGTCGGCGGGCACTGGCAACAGCGGTACCCCCGCCGCCAGCATTACCAGCGGCACCACGATCTCCAGCAAACCAACCAGGCGCAGACTGAGCTGGCTTCCGCGCTCAATGTCACGCAGGAAGCCCGGGTCGCGTTCCGGTTCGGGCTGCAGCACCAGTGCGGCGAACTGTTTGGCGACCATCATCCTGCCTTTCAATGATACTCACAGGGGTTAGCGGGAGCTACGCGGATTAAGCGATGTAGAATGGCATACTGTGGCCAATCCAGCGGAAGGACGCAGTGAAGTTACCCAACTACTCATTGACTGGCGGCAGGGCGACCAGCAGGCGCTGGAGCGGCTGACACCGCTCATCTACAACGAACTGCGCCGATTGGCGGCGGGATACCTGGCAAGAGAACGGGCAGCAGCCACCTTACAGCCCACCGCGCTCGTGGCCGAAGCCTACATTCGACTGGTAGGCCAGGAACTGCCCGAATTCCGCAGCCGCTCGCACTTCTTTGGCGTGGCGGCGCACCTGATGCGCCAGGTATTGGTGGACCACGCACGCAAGTTCCGCAGCCAGAAGCGCGGCGGCGGGCAGGCCAAGGTCAGCATTGACGAGGCACTCTCGTTCTCGCCCGACCGTGGTGGCGATATCATCGCGTTGAACGATGCCCTGGATGCCCTGGCGAAGATCGACGAACGCAAGTGCAAAGTGATCGAGATGCGCTTCTTCGGCGGACTCAGCGTGGAAGAAACAGCCGAGGCTCTGGGCATCTCCGTGGCCACTGTAGGCCGCGAGCAGCGCGTTGCGGAGGCTTGGCTCTATAAGGAGATGCGCCGGGAAGAGGAAGGCGCGCAGGCTGGAGGCGCATGACGCCGGAACTCTGGAAGAAAGTCGACGACGTGCTGGGGCGCGCGCTCGAGTTGGAAGGCGCCGCCCGCCAGGAGTGGATCGACCGCGAATGCGGCACCGATGAGACGCTACGCCGCGAAGTGCTCACGCTGCTCAAGAGCGATTCCGAAGCCCAGGGCTTCGTAGTGGCCAACGTCGAAGCGGGGCTACGCGAGTTCGACGAAGCCGACACGCGCACCGTTCGGCGCGCCGGCCCCTACCGGTTGACCGAAGAACTGGGCCGCGGCGGCATGGGCAGTGTCTACCTGGGCGAGCGTGACGACGGGCAGTACCAGGGCCAGGTGGCCGTCAAACTGGTGCGGCCCGGCATGGATACGGACTTCTTCCTGATGCGCTTCAAGCGCGAGCGCCAGGCCCTGGCCCGCTTGCAGCACTCCCACATCGCGCGCCTGCTCGACAGCGGCACCGCCGAGGATGGATCGCCCTACATCGTCATGGAGCGCGTCCAGGGCATCCCCATCAACAGCTACGTGCGCGACAACGACCTGTCGGTCCGCCAGATCCTGGAGATCTATCTTAAGGTCTGCGCCGGGGTGTCCCATGCGCACCGGCACTTCATCGTCCATCGCGACCTGAAGCCGGGCAACATCCTTGTGGAGGCCGACGGGTCGCCTAAGTTGCTCGACTTCGGCATCTGCAAGATGCTGATGGGCGGTGGGGGTCCGAATGACACAGGCGAAACGTCGCACATGATGACGCCGGACTACGCCAGTCCGGAACAGGTGCGCGGCGACCCTATTACCATTTCCAGCGACGTCTATTCGCTCGGCGCGGTTCTCTATGAACTGCTGAGCGGAGCGCGCCCGCATCGCATCGAAAAGCTGACGCCGCAGGCCGTCTGCAAGGCCGTGTGCGAGGACACGGTCATCAAGCCTTCTGACGCCACGGCCGACCGCACCCGTGCCCGCCAGTTGGAAGGCGACCTGGACACCATCGTCCTGAAGGCGATGCAGAAGGACGCCGACCGGCGTTACATCTCTGTGGAGCAGTTTGCCGAAGACCTGCGCCGCGTGATTGCCAACGAGCCTGTCATCGCCCGGCCCGATACCGCCATGTATCTGGCCGGCAAGTTCGTGCGCCGCAATCGCAAGAGTGTGCTCGCGGCGTCAATTGCGGTTCTGGTCCTCATCGGCCTTTCGGCGGCGTGGGCACGCCAGGCCTACACCGCGCGCCAACAAGCAGCCGAGGCGCGGCGCCTGGCCAACACCATGCTGTTCGACGTCCACGATGAGATCCTGAACCTGCCCGGCTCGCTGAAGGCCCGCGAGAACATTATCCGCTCCGGGCTGGGCTATCTCGATCGCATGGCCGAACAGGCGCCCAATGATGCCAGTCTGCAGGCGGACCTGGCGGCGGCCTATCTGCGCATCGGCGATGTGCAGGGAGCCGTGAGTTCGTCGCACACCGGCGACGTCGATCGTGCGCTGTCCAGCTATCGCAAAGGGCTGGCGTCGGCGGCTCGCGCTGCCCGCCAACGCGGCGCCGCAATCACCACGCTCGATCTGCACCACCGCATCGGCCACATCTTCGATACGCGCGACACCACCCAGGCTCTCCTGCATTACGATGCGGGCATAGAAGCCGGCGAGCGGTTGCGCCGCGCCAACCCCACCGATGAAGGCGTGGGCCGCGCGCTGGCACGGTTGTACGGAGCGAAGGCCATCACCCTGCGCCGCGAAGAGAAGCGCGACGCCGCGTTGGAGGCCGGCGCCAAATCCATTGCCCTGCTACGCGATCTGACCGCGCGCTTCCCGCAGGACCTCCAGTTGCGCTCCGACCTGGCCGGCACCAGTTCGAACATGGGCGCCGTGCTCCGCGGCATGGACCGCCTGGCCGAAGCCCGCCCGCTACTGGAGGAATCGGCACGAGTGTGGGAGCAACTCTGCCGCGAAAGGCCGTCCAATACAGGCTTTCAACGCAATCGCATGCTCACCTTCAGCCACTTGGGTGATCTGCTTGGCAACCCCACCATGGAAAACCTCGGCGACAAAGAAGGCGCGCGCGCCGCCTACCAGGGCATGATCGCGGTGGCCGAACAGCTATACCAGCAGAACCCCGGCGACCAGAAGGCACGGACCGACTTCGGCATCGCGCTGGGGCGCGTGGCGGCCATCCCACTGGAAACGCCCGAGGCGCGGCTGGCGATGCTGGCTAAGGCGCAGGCACTGTTACAGGAGTCGCTGCGGCGCGATCCGAAGAACGTGGTGCTGACCACTAACCTCGGGTCGCAACTGGGGCTGCAGGCCGACCTGCTGAGCTTGAGCGGGCGGTCGGCGGAGGCGCAGGCGCGCTATCGCGAGGCGATGAAGGTCCTGACCAGCCAGCCGGCGGTGGCCAACAGCCGTTTACTGGTGGGCGTGTTGCAGCGGGCCGCCGAGGATTCTCTGCGGCAGGGGAGAAGCGCCGATGCCTTGGCTTCCGTGAACCAGGCAGTGCGCCTATCCGAAAGTGCGGCGTCGGCCGCCGGCGCGTCGCTACCATTGCGATTGCTGCCCCCGCTGGCATACTTGAACGCGGCCGCCGTTCACGAGAAACTCCGGGAGCCCGTGGAAGCCCTTCGGTGGCGCAGAAAAGCGCTGGATGCCTATGTTCCCCTCTCGGCGGAGAAGGGCTTTCCGGCCCCGCTTCGCAAAACCATGGATCAGTTGCAGTCTGCTCTGGCAGGAGGTGGAAAATGACCCGTCAAACCATGCTGATCCGCGATAGCTTCGAGCAAGTGAGGCTTGCTCCGCAGGCGATCGTCATGCTGTTCTACGGGCGCCTGTTCGATCTCGATCCATCCCTTCGCCAGTTGTTCAAAATCGACATGAAGCTGCAGTCGAAGAAACTGGCCGACACCCTGGGTGCCGTTGTGGATGCAGCGGAGAAACTCGACGCGCTGATACCCACTCTCCGGCAATTGGGACGAGCCCACGCCACCTACGGCGTATTGCCCGAGCACTACGACACGGTGCGCCAGGCGCTGCTGTGGGCCCTGGGACAGGCGTTGCAGGAAGACTTCGATACGGAGACTCGCGCCGCCTGGGATGGCGTGTTGCGCTTCTGCAGCCGCGAAATGATCGCAGGTACGGTCGGCTAGCATCAGGGTGTTTGGGAGGGGGATTTCCGTCGTCCTCTCCGGCATGAGGGCGACGGCGTTGAAGTTCCTGGCAGGAGGTGCCGCGTTTGTCGCGGGCGAGGCTTTGGGGCAGGAAGTGCCGGTGCGGTCCAACGAATCTTGTCAGCGTTTCGATTGTTGTCAATCAACCGCTTACATCTATACACGCGAAGATCCAATGAAAAATCCGTCATGCCTTCGCGAAATTTATTCGCTGAGGGGCGTTAACCGGAAGGTGAGCGCGGTTAACCGGCAGGTGAGCCCGCAGCCCCGCCCGGGCAGGAAACACACGACTTTCGTCTGGCCCTCTCCGTGCACCGGATAGGAGCGTTATGGCATACAAGACGGGCTTCACCAAACAGCATTGTCGCGATGCAGTTGCCTGCATCGCGGTCGACGGCCGCATCACACAGAGCGACGGCGTCACGGAGTTCGCGCACGCGGTGCGGGAGGCGGCGCAGGAGCGTCCACGCATTCTGATCAATCTGGAGAACGTCCTCTACATCGACAGTGCCGGGCTGGCCGAATTGGTGCACGGCTATACGCTGGCCCGTGCGCAGGGGGGCGCCCTGAAACTGCTGCGCCCGCGCGGCCGCGTCGACATGCTGCTGCGCCTGACCCGGTTGTGGGATTCCTTCGAGATCTTCGAGAGTGAGCGGGACGCGGTGGCAAGCTTCGAGTGAGGGGAGCCGGGTAAGGTGCTATACAATAAGCCCCTGCATGCCCGATTCCGCGCTCGATCGTTTTGCTGCCGTGATGGGCCGCTTTGTGCCCGATGCCATCACCTCCTGCATCGGGCTGATGCTGGTGCTGGCGACGGCGGCACTGGCCTTGGGCAACTCCCCCTTCAAGATCTGGGATGCCTACTACCAGGGCCTGTGGATGCTGCTGGCGTTCACCATGCAGATGACTCTGATCATCACGTTGAGCGCCACACTGTCCTCCACGCCGTTCTTCCGGCGCGGTGTCGAGAGGTTGGCGCGCCTTCCCGGCACGCGCAACCAGTTCATCATTCTGGCCGTTCTGATCAGCGGCGTTTCGGCCTATTGCTATTGGGGCCTCGGCATTGCGATGGCCCCCGTCGTGGCCATCTACTTCGCCCGTGAAGCCGAACGCCGCTGCATCGACTTGGACTTTCCCTTTCTGCTGGCTACGGCCTGGGGTGCCAACGCGCTCTGGCAATACGGGCTCTCCGCCAGCGCGCCGCTGCTGGTGGCCACGCCGGGCCACTTCCTGGAGAAGACCATCGGCATCATCCCGCTCAGCACCACCATCTGGTCTCCCGCGTCGCTCATTCTGGAGTTCTCCTACCTGGGGGCGGTGCTGTTGGCCGGGTGTCTGCTGATGCCAGAGAAGGGAAGGCCGATATCCCAATTCCCCGGCACCGCGAAGTTACTGGAACCCGCCGGCGAGGATAAATCCGGCGACCTGACTTACTCCGAACGCATCGAGCGCAATCGCGTGTTCGCCTGGATCATGGCCGCGTGCTTCGCGATGTGGCTGATCATGCACTTCGTCGTGCGCCGCGCCAGCCTGGATATCAACTCGCTGAACACCACGCTGCTGTTGCTGACCTTCCTGCTGCACGGCACCGTGAAGCGCTTCACCGACGCGTTGCAGCAGGCGGTGCAATCGGCCTGGCCGGTGATCGTGCTGTATCACTTGTACGCCGGCGTGGCCGGACTGATTCAGTTCACCACGCTGGGCGAGCAGATCGCGGGACTGGTGGCGCGGATCTCCACGCCGCTGACGTTTCCCGGATTCACCGCCGCAGTGGGCACCATCTTTGCCATGTTCATCCCATCCAGCGGCGGGCAGTGGGCCATCCAGGGCTTCGTCACGGTGAAGGCGGCGCAGGAGGTGGGCGTTTCCGTGCAGCGGGCGATTCTCGCCATGAGCGTCGGCGACCATATGGGGAATCTGGCTTCGCCGTTCTGGTATGTCGTGATTGCCGGCATTGCGCGCGTCGATTTTCGGTCGTTTTTCGGATATGGACTGCTCTTTGCCGCGATTTGGTTTGTGCTAGGAGTGGTAGTGTTCACATTTGCCCCCTGTTGAGTTTCGCTGGAGGTGCTGGAGATGCGGCTGGTTGTTGCTGGCTTGCTGGGCGTTGCGTTCTGCAGTGCCCAGACCACCGATTGGAAGGCGCTCTTTGACGGGCTGACGAGTCCCGATCCGGTGGTGAGCGGGGCGGCACGCGGGAAATCGCAAACGCTCCTTGCTGCAATGATGACTGCCGACGCGGCGTCGCTGGTCAAGGATCTCGCGGCGTTGTCC
>JAEUQF010000005.1 GCA_016789745.1 Bryobacterales bacterium | reverse complement strand
GGGCGATTTGATCTGCAGGTCGCTGGTGACGTCCTGGAGGCCGGGGATCTTGGCCATCTCGGTTTCGAAGCTCTGCGCGCTCGAGTAGAGGGCCTGGGTATCGGTACCCATGAGGGTGAACTGATAAAGGCTCTTGGTGAGCGAGCCGCCGAGGCGGATGGGCGGCGGGTTCTGGAGGAACGCGCGCATGCCCGGCGTGGAGTTCAGCTTCGGGCGGAGCTGTTCGATGACCTGGTCGACGTGAAGGGGTCGCTCGTGACGGTCCTTCAAGTGGAAGAACAGTCGTCCAAAGTTGGGCCCCGCGGACTGTACGGAGCCGGAGGTGCCGCCGAAGCCCGCAAAGAAGGCGCGCACGTTCTCATCCTTCTGGCTGATCTGGATGAGCTGCTGGATGTTGTTGTACATCTCCAGGTGCGAGATGCCCTGGTTGGCTTCGAGCGTCGTGAAGATCTGGCTTTGGTCTTCGCTGGGGAGGAAGCCCTTGGGGATCTGCTGGAAGAGCCAGATGGAGCCGCCAAGGACGGCGAACGACAGCAGCAGTACGGCCATCTTCCAACGCAGCGTGAACCGCAGCGTGCGGTCATACAGGTGCAGCATGCCGTCGAAGAACTTCTCAGTGACCTGGTAGAAGCGGCCGGGGTTCTCGTGATTGTGATGCAGGAAGCGCGCGCACAGCATGGGCGTCAGCGTGACCGACACGAAGCCGGAGACGAGGATGGCCACGCAGATGGTGACGGCGAACTCCTGGAAGAGGCGCCCGAGGATGCCGCCCATGAATAGCAGCGGGATGAAGACGGCGGCGAGGGAGACCGTCATGGAGACGATGGTGAAGCCCACTTCGCGCGTGCCTTCGAAGGCGGCGTGCATGGGCGGGGCGCCCATCTCCATGTGGCGAACGATGTTCTCCAGGACAACAATGGCATCGTCGACGACGAAGCCGATGGCGAGGATGAGCGCCATCATGGAGAGGTTGTTGAGGCTGAAGCCGCAGAGGTACATCACGCAGAAGGTGCCGATGACCGATACGGGAAGCGCGAGGGACGGGATAACGGTCGCCGAGAAGTTGCGCAGAAACAGGAAGATCACCATGATGACCAGGCCGAGGGTCAGGAGCATGGTGAACTGCACGTCATCGAAGGACTCGCGGATGGTGGCGGAGCGATCGGTGAGGATCTCCAGGTTGACGGCGGGCGGCAGTTGCGTACGGAACTGCTTCAACAGAGCTTTGACGTTGTCAGCCACTTCGACGGTGTTGGTGCCGGGCTGCCGGAGGACCGCGAGGACAATGGCGCGGGTAGAGGAATCCGGCTTGTTGTACCAGGCGTAGGCTTTGTCGTCTTCGACGCCGTCGTAGATGGTGGCAAGTTCGCCGAGGCGGACGGGGAGGCCGTCCTTATAGGTAACGATGACGGGCTTGTAGGCTTCGGCGCTGCGCAGTTGGCCGGAAGCCTGGATGGTCATCATCTGGCTGGAGCCGTAGAGGGTGCCGGTGGGGATGTTGACGTTGTTCTGGCGGATGGCAGCTTCGACCTCGTCGATACCGATGCCGCGCTGCGCGAGCGTCCGCGGATTGACCTGGATGCGGACAGCGTACTTCTGGGAGCCCATGATCTGCACCTGAGCGACGCCAGAGACCATGGAGATGCGCTGCGCCATCATGGTATCGGCGTACTCATGCAGGCGGTAGGTGGGCAGCACCTTGGAACTGATGGCGAGATAGAGGATCGGCTGGTCGGCCGGATTCACCTTGCGGAAAGAAGGCGGATTCGGCATGCCGGGCGGCAGCAGCGGATTGGCCTGGGTGATGGCGGCCTGGACGTCCTGCGCGGCGCCGTCGAGCGAGCGGTTGAGCGCGAACTGGATAGTGATGGAACTGCTGCCGAGGGCGTTGACCGAGGTCATCGACTCCAGACCTTCAATGGTGGAGAACTGGCGTTCGAGCGGCGTGGCGATGGCGGCGGCCATGGTTTCGGGGTTGGCGCCGGGGAGTTGGGCGCTGACCACGAGGGTAGGCAAGTCGACGTTCGGCAGATCAGAGACAGGGAGTTTCTTGTAGGCGAGGGCGCCGAACAAAACGATGGCGAGCATCACCAGCGTGGTGGCGACGGCGCGACGGATGAACAGAGCGCTTATGCCGCTGCCGGATTGGTGGACGAACTTCATGAGGTCACCTTTACGCGCGAGCCGGGGGCAAGACGGATCTGGCCCTCGGTGACGACGGTTTCGCCGGGTTGCAGGCCATCTTCGACAACCAACATGCGGTCAATGCGGGCGCCGGTTTTGATGGGGCGAAGCTCGACGGTTTTATCGCCGCGAACAACGTAGACAAAGGAGCCGGCCTGGCCGACCTGGACGGCGTTGCCCGGAATGATGACGGCATTGGCGCGCTCATCCAGCTTCATGGAGACTTCGACGAACTGGCCGGGCCAGAGCCGTGTGTCGGCGTTGGGGAAGACAGCCTTGAGGCGGATGGTGCCGCTGGTGCGGTCGACCATGTTGTCGACGAAGGCGACCGAGCCGGTGGAAGGGGCCACCTGGGTGTTGGGCACGGTGGCGGTGACGGTGAGGCGTCCGCCGCGAGCGCGGATTTCGGGCAAGTGGTTTTCGGTGATCCCGAAGGCGACGTTGACGGGCTGGATCTGGTGGATGGTGACGAGGTCGACGTCGTTGGCTTTGACGAGGTTGTCCTGCTGGATGAGGATCTGGCCAGTGCGGCCGGTGATGGGGGAGCGGATGGTGCAGTAGGACAGATTGAGTTTGGCGGTTTCGATGGCGGTTTCATCGGCAACGATGGCGGCCTGCGCACTTTCGACAGCGGCGCGTTCAGCGCGGACGCCGGTACGGCGGGCCTTCGCTTCCACTTCGGCCTGATCGGCCTGTTCGCGCGACATGATGCCCTGATCGGCCAGCTTCACATACCGTTCGGCCTGCTTGCCGTAGTGGGCTTCTTGATTTTCGGCACGGGCGAGATTGGCCTGCGCCTGGGCCAGCATGGCTTTGTCGCGGGCGAGGTTGGCCTCGGCCTGTTTGACGGCCTGTTCATAGGGGCGCGGGTCGATCTCAAAGAGAGGGTCGCCCTTCTTTACGAGCTGCCCTTCGGTGAAGTAGACCTTGGTGAGCGAGCCGCCGATGCGCGCACGGACGACAATGGTGGTCACCGGGTCAACGGTGCCGATGGTCTTCAATTCGATGGGCACGTTGCGGGTTTCGGAAGTGGCCACTTTGACCAGGGCTTCCGGGGGTCCGGCAGCCTTCACAGCGACCGGCGCCCCCTGTTTGTTGCAACCGGCGGCTCCGAGCAACGCCAGCGCACCGAGCGCCATACTTACTTGCCTTCGCATGCGATTCCTCTCCATAACAGCTCAAAAACCAGCGACAAGGTGGATTCGATGGGCTCGTCCGGCCACTCCATGACATGCTTGGCCACGGCGGCGCGGATGTATTCAAACAGCAGGTGCGCGGCTCTGGGGGTATCGAGGGTGGCGCGCACTTCCCCGCCCCGGATCCCGGCAGCCAGCAGCGACTCGAGAACCGCCAACTGCTGGTCATAGAGATCCTGAAACTCGGGCTGCGAGGCCCCACGCCGCACTTTCAGGCTGGCGAATTCCGTGTAGTAAATCCGGAAAAAGTCGCGATTTTCGCTGCAATAGCGCAGACGGGCTCCGATGAAAGCGCGTAGACGGTCGGCGGTGGTGTCGGCCGCGGTGATCTCGAGCTGGGCGCGTTCATAGAGGTCGTTCAGGCCACTGCGCATGGCGGCGCAGAACAGATCGTGTTTGGAAGAGAAGTAAAGGTAGACGGTACCTTTAGCAACTCCTGCTTCCTCGGCGATCTGGTCGACGGTTGTTTCGTTGTATCCGTTGCGCGCGAAGACGCGGCGCGCGGCCTCGAGGATCTCGGCAGTGCGAAACTCCTGGAGGACGTCTTTCTTGGTTCTACCCAGAACCGGCATTGACCCAGGATACAGGGGACTGACTGGGCGGTCAACCGGGCGGACTGGGGTGTCAGTCGGGGTGATGGAGTAGCATACCCCAAAGGCATTACGATGAATTCGTGAAGCCATTGGCGAAGATCGCCGCAGTATGCCTGCTGCTCTATGCCGCCATTCAGGTGGGATGCTGGCGCAGTGTGGTCGAGTCCCGGTCACCAGATGGGCAACACACGGCTCGGATCAAGGAATGGTGCCAGTTTCCGGACTGCGCCATCAAAGCAGAGTTGGCATCCCTGCCCTGGCCGGTAAACTTGGAACAGACTGGCGACGCGTACCTCGGGTTTGGGCACATCGCGTGGTCGACGGATTCCTCGGTGGTGGCAATCCTGGTGGTGAACCCGATCGGCGGCGGCATTGAGGGGGCCTGGGACGTCCGGAGCCGGAGGCGCCTCGGGGCCCAAGTCGCCCGGCGGCTGCTGGCGGCTTCCGTGGCGCGGGAATACGGGTTGTCCGGCGAGCAACTGCAACCTTACAAGGACGCCGTAGTCTGGGCGTGGGAAGACCCGCAGGCGAGTGTGCGCTTTGAGGAGAGGCACCCGTAGGACTCGTGAAGGTCGATTGGGGCGAGCCGGCTTGGCTCGCCCCGATTCCCGAGTTAGTAAGTGAAGCGCAGCCCGAACTGGATCTGCCGCGGCACGTTCACTTGCAGGAGGCGAATCTTGCCGAAGTCGGCCGACGTGATGTTGGTCTGCGGGCCGTTGTGGATGACGTTGTTGAACGCATTGAACAGCTCGGTACGGAAATCCAGCGAATACCGTTCGGTGAAGCTGAAACGTTTTTCGATGAGGATATCCCAGTTCTTGTTGCCGGGGACGCGGACGTCGGGCAGCAGGCGGCTGGCGGTACCGAAGGTGAATTGCGGGGCGCGGCGGAAGGCGGTGGCGTTGAACCACTGGCCGCCGTCAACCAGTTGCTGGTTGTCGATGCGGGCCTGCTGGCCGGTGGCGTCGGGACGCTGGCTGCCGCCGAAGGAGTTCGAGTCGTTGGGCCCGGTCAACTGGACGGGGGTGCCATTGTCCCAGGTGAAGTACAGGCCGGTGGACCAGCCGCCGGCAATGCGGGCCAGGACACCCTTGTTGAGCTTAGGCTTGCCGACGCCGAAGGGAAGTTCATAGCGAAGGCTGGTGCGCACCACATCCGGGATGTCGTAGAAGCTGAGGGAGCGATCGCAGGAGAAGCAGTTGCTGTTGTTGAAGCTGCCGGGTCCAAGGAAGCCGCCGAAATCGCCGACGTTATCAATGAGCTTGGAGTGGGTGTAGGCGAACAACAGGGCAAGCCCGGAATCGAAGCGGCGTTCGATGCGGGTTTGCAGGGCGTGGTAGGTGGAGTGGCCGACGGGCGCCTGGGAGGCGCTCATGCCAGTGAACTGCGGATAAGGACGCAGCAGTTGCCCACGCTGGACCGTGCTGCGGCTGAGGGTGGAGGTGGAATCCGTAATGACACCGAAGAAGGGATTGGCAACGGTTTGGTTGAGTCCCGTGCCGAGGGCGAGGGCAGAGTCCGGCAGTTGGTTGTACTGGACGCCGGCGGGGAGCGCCACACCGGAGGAGCCGGCATAGCCGACTTCCGCAACAAACTTCCAGGGGAGTTGGCGCTGGACGTCGAAGGACCACTGCATCTGGTAGGGCAGGCGCTGCTGGCGCATGGGGCCGCTGACGCCCTGGCCGACGTTGGTGAGCAGGCCCAGGGAGTTGCCGAGTGCCGGCAGGAAGCCATTGGGGAGCGGATTGGAAAGGTTGAAGAGTGGCGTGACACCATCCGGCTGGGCGACCAGGGAGTTGGTGGTTTGCTGGAAGCCGAGGGAGCTGTCGGTATTGGGAACCAAAGAGGACGTAAAGACACCGAAGCCCGTGCGGATGACGGTGGCGGCGTTGACCTCCCAGGCCAGGCCGATGCGGGGGTCCCAGTTCTTCTTGTCCGCGAGCTGGGTGCGGCGGCCGACGCCGTTGGTGCCGACAAAGCCGACGCCACCGCGGAGGTCATTCATGCCGGGGACCTTGCCGTTGAGGGGGGAGGGCGAGGTGAGGTCGAGGAAGACGTACTGGTTGTTGTCTTCGGTGCGGGGCAGTTCCAGGGAGTAGCGGAGGCCGAGCATGAGGGTGAGGCCCTGGCGCAGCTTCCACTCATCCTGGAAGTAGACGGCGTAGTAAGGGTGGCGGTGGAGTTCCAAGGGGCGGAGGGTGTAGCTGACGGAAGCAATGCCAAGCATGAGGTCGGCGAGACCGCGGCCGGTGCGGGCGGCGGCGGCCTGGGGATTAGGTCCGGCCGTGAAGCCGCCGCCGGAGCTGAAGGCCAGCGGCGAGGACTGGTCGATGGAGACGGGGTAGCGGCGCATATCGACGCCGAGCTTGTAGGTGTGTTTGCCGCGCAGCATGGTGAGCGCGCCGTTGTACTGCCAGGTGCGGGATTTGACGGCGTTATAGCCAGTGCCGGTAACGCCCATCTGGGTGAGCCCGCCGATGGTGAAGCGCGGGAAATACTTCACGCGCTGGCCGTCGATCAGGTTTTTGGGGATGTTGAGGGTGGACTGATCGAAGTCGATGGAGAGCGGAGTGCGATTGGTCTCGCTCTGGGCCATGGAAAAGTGGTGCTGGAAGATGCTGCCGGCCGCGAGAGACCAGGTGTGGTTGACGACGAAGTTGATGCCGGGGATGCGGTTCGGGGTCTCCACCGGAGAGGCGAAGTGGCCGAACACCAGCGGCTGGGCATTGATGTTCTGGAACCAGTTGTAGCGGACGAAGGCGGAGTGGCGGGCGGAGATCTGGTGATCGACGCGGGCATCCACGCGGTTGCCGTCGAGGGCATTCGCGGCGGCGACGTAGAAGTTACTGATGTCGCTCTGGCCTAGGCCGGGCTGATTGGGAGACGGGTAATACTGCATCAGCGCGCGGGCAATGGGGTTGATCAAGGTAGAGGGGACGACATTGCCGGCGAAGGGATCGCGGAGGTAGCGGGTGGTGCCGGCGGGGCGGTCCGGGTCCAGGCGGGTGGTGCGTGGGTCGTAGATCACGAAGGGGGCGCCGTTGGTGTCGCGCGAGCGGGAGAAGTCGCCGTTGCGTTCAGCGGAGGTGGGGACGGTGCCGGTGAAGGGCGCAAGGCTGCGCTGGCGGAGTCCTTCGTAGGCGAAGAACCAGAAGGTGCGGTTCTTGCCGTTGTAGAGTTTGGGGATATAAACGGGGCCGCCGCTGGTGAGGCCGAACTGGTTGCGCTGAAAGGTGGGCTTGCTGGTGAGGCCGGCGCGGTTGCTGTTAAACCCGGCGGCGTCAAGGACACTGTTGCGGAGGAATTCATGGAAGGTGCCGTGGAGGTCGTTAGTGCCGGACTTGATGGAGAAGCTGACCACGCCACCGCCGGTGCGGCCGAACTCGGCGGCGTAGGGCGAGGTGTTCACTTTGAACTCCTGGAGCGAGTCGAGTTGCGGCATGGCGGAGACTTGGTTGTTGTAGGTGCCGGTGTTGGCGGCGCCATCGATTAGGATTTCGCTGGTGGAGCCGCGGCCACCGTTGACGCGGAAGTTGTTCGTGGTGGACTGGCTGGCGGTGTTGTCTCCGGCGAGGCGTCCGGTGGTGACGCCGGGGACGTTGGCAAGCAGCAGGTAGGGGTTCCGGATGTTGAGCGGGATGGAGAGAAGGAACTTGTTTTCGACCACGGTGCCGCGGTCGGGGCGGCTGGTGGTGAGCAGCGGGGCGGTGTCGGTGACGGTGACGGACTCGCGGACCTCGCCGGGCTGGAGTTGGAGGTTGACGGTACGGGCCTGGCCGATCTCGAGGCGGAAGGCTTCGATTCTGGCTTCCTTGAAGCCGGTGGCGGCGGCGGTGATGTCGTAGGGTCCGGGGGCCACCGGAGGCATGACGAAGTAGCCTTCTCCGTTGGTCTGGGTGGCGGTGAGGACGCCGGTGGCACGGTTTTTCAATTCGACTTTGACGCCGGGGAGGACGGCACCGGAGGAATCGGAGATACGGCCGTTGACGACGGGATTCTGGGCGAGGAGAGAACTGGACAATAACGTAAGAAATAACACCAATGGCATAAAGACCTCTGGATGAGTATAGGCCCAAATGTGACGAATGTGTTACGGGAGAATACAGGATGGATCGTACGAAAAGAAGAAAACCGGCGCCCCTCCGTGAAGAGGGATGCCGGTTTACAGGGTGCGGGTTAGGGGTGAAGTCCTCTCTTTAAAAGAAGAACTTGAGGGCAAGCTGCAATTCGCGCGGCTTCGGCGAAAACGCGGTAGCCGTAACGACGCCGAACGTTGGGGAATTGACGCTGCCATTCGGGGCGGCAAAGGTTGGGGTGTTGGTGAGGTTGAAGGCTTCGGCACGGAACTGGACCTTCATGCCTTCGCGGATGACGAAGTCTTTGAACATCGACAGGTCGATGGAGAACACCGAGTCGCTGTGGACGTTGGCCAAGGTGCGGGAGGAATTCCCCAGCGTGTAGGGCGCGGGGACGGAGAACGCCGCCGTGTTGAACCAGCGGTCAATGGTGGGATTCTCGATTTTGGGCTGCTGGCCGGCGACGACGTTGGGGCGGTTGCCGCCGCCGACGACGGAGGCGCTCATGGCCACGGGCGGGCCGCTTTCCATGGTGAGGATGGGGTTGAGCTGCCAGCCGCCGATGATGGCGCGCTTCAG
>JAEUQF010000335.1 GCA_016789745.1 Bryobacterales bacterium | reverse complement strand
GAACAGCAGGCGGTGTGCACCGACGATTACGCTTTCCAAACGCGCCTGCACCGGGACCTGCTGCGGGCCTTCGGTGGTGACATGCACCAACCCCGACACCTGTCCGCCAGTCCACTTCAGAGCGTGGAACACCCCATTGGCCATCTCGCAGTGGCGGCAGGCAAAGCCGGTGCCACATCCACCCGGAGTACGATGCAGGTGGATACAACTCATGACATCCCCGAACCGCTGTCCGGTAAGATCCGCCGTATTGGCGGCGTACTGCTGAAAGGCGGGGTTGGCATAGAGGATCTGGCGGCTCTCGTTCATGATTACGATGCCTTCCGGGCAGATCTCCATGGCTTCTGTTAGCGGCTTCCAGGAGAGTACCCGGTTCCGC
This sequence comes from Bryobacterales bacterium, assembly GCA_016789745.1. Lineage (GTDB taxonomy): Bacteria > Acidobacteriota > Terriglobia > Bryobacterales > Bryobacteraceae > CADEFT01. The sequence goes on along the minus strand of JAEUQF010000335.1, from coordinate 32,214 downwards.
AGTGCTTCCACTTCCTCTTGAGGCCGCATTTCAGCCGGGAGAAAGAACGTAGGATGGTCCGCGAACTGCTCCATAACTAGCGTATCGGTTCGAAATCGCTAGTTTGCGGAAAAAGTTAAGGTTCCCCTTGTAACAAGAAGCCCGCCCATAGCGCCGGATGCTCTTCCAACGCCACCGGCCCCGCCGCTGTCTCGGCCGTCACCTTCCCATTGCGAAGATTCCGTAATAACGATAGTTGCGCGGCTCGCAGTGCCCGGCCCCGGCTCTGCCCCTTCTCCAAACTCCGATACAATTCTGCCGCCAGCCGGGGCGCCGTCTGATCGGGCACCTCCCAAACCGATGCGATGATACTGGCTGCGCCGGCGTAGAAGAAGGCCCGGGTCAGGCCCAGCACGCCATCGGCGGACACTTGTCCGGCGGCGCTGCGGCACGCGCTCAGCACTACCAGCGACGGCTTTGTATCCAAGTCGTAGATCTCGCCGGCGGTCAGGCGTTGGCCTTCGCTCAATGCCAGGAAACTCTGGAACGGCTCGTCGGCATCCACCACCGAATGCGTCGCAAAGTGCAGCACGTCGTGGCCGGCCACCGAGGCCGTGATGGTGGCAGGCAGGACCTGGGCGCCTTCCACGCGGGTCAGCCTGGCGGCGGGCACGGCTGCGGCGATGGCTGCGATTTCCTGTCGTGAGCCGGCCAGTGCGGCCAACGGTCTTCCATCGGCCAGTGCCGGATTCTTCGGGTTGCCCACCGCCAGCACCCGCATCGGCCCTGCCGCCTGTTCGCGCATGGTGAAATCGAGCAGCGCCGCCGCCGGCGTGTAATGCAGCGCGTAGCGTTCCAAGAGATACCGCCCGCCGCGATCCAGCAGTGCCGCGAAGGACAGGTTCAGCAGCGGCCCATGCGGCACCAGCGTCAGCAGCGCGCCGGACTCCTTCGGCAGATCGGACTGCAGCGGGGCGATCAGCAGGTCGTACAGGCGGCGCCAGGCGGCGCGATCGGCCGCCGTCTTCCACGATTGCGTCCGGGAAATCAATCCTTCCAGTTCCGCCAACGGGATGGCGTGATAGCTACCCTTGACCTGGCCGCTGGGCATGACCAGCCAAAGGTAAAGGCCGCCGGGTGTTGTCCAATAAGAAAGCACCACCGACTGCAGGCGCGTGGCGGTGTGGGCGATATCGGTCGAGGTGGCCGACTCGCTGGAACTGCCGCTGGCTAACGGCGGTTCACTGGCCAGATGCAGCACCCGCCGCATGCGTGGATGGCGAACTTCTAGCAGCCGTGGCTTCTCGCCTTCGCTCTGGCTGGCCAGCAGGTCCAAAAATGCCCGCGCCCGCCACTGTTCGGCCACTTGTAACGCCTCGGCAAAGCGCTTTCCGGCGAACAAAACCTCTATTGCGAGATCGGCCACTTGCCGGCGGCTGGAATCGAAATCGCGCTTCATCAGGTCGGCATTCACCAGGTTTGACCGCATCGACTCCACGGCAGCCAGACCGGCCTGAATGTCTTTCAGCGCGCCGTCGAGATCGCCACGCCGGTAAAACGAGCGCGCCCGCCAATACAGACAATCGGATTGCCTGCGGCCGACTTCGGTTTCCGGATCCAGGTTCATCTGTTGCGTCAGGCACTGCGCCACCACCCCATCCACGTCCGCGTCCCGGCCGGCGTGGTAATAGGCGGCGGCCAGCCCGCGATAGGCGAAGAAGGGGACGTGGAGGCGAGACCGTAGCACCGGCGCCAGCAGTTCGATGGCTTTGTCGTACCGGCCGAGTTCTACCCAGGCATTGCCCAGCAGCGCCTTCCCGTAGTGGACCACCTGCAGGGGTGCCGGTGCGGTTGGTGTTTCGGCAATGTTGCTCAGCGCTTCGGCACGCTGACCCAGTTTGGCATTGACCAGCGCCAGCCCCGGCAGAGCCATCGCCAAACGCAGCTGATCGGCGCGCTCGCGATGGAAGACCACGGCTTCTTGCAGTAGCTGCTGCGCTTCCAGATACTTGCCATGCTCAAACAGCAACAGGCCAAATTCGTTGTTGAGCAAAGCCAATTGTTGGCCGGCCCGTGCGCGCCGTAGAAACTGCGCCGCCCGTTGATAGCGTTCGAGCGCACAGCGGTAAAGGCCGTCCGCAAGACAGACGCGTCCCAGCTGTTGCCAGGCGATGCCCTGCTGACGGAGGTTCCCGTTCTGTTCGGCCAGCCGCCGCGCCCGCTGCAGTTGGGCTTCGCGTTCCCGCAGGTTCTTCTCGCGCTGGGCCTGAAAGACCAGGCGCGGGAAGGGTGGCTCCTTGGAGGTGGAGGTCTCCTGCGCGGTGCTGATGCCGCCCAGGAGCGTCAGGAGAATGCCGAGCCAGATCGTCACACCTGTCCCTAACCCAGGCGGGCCGGAGCGGGGAGAGTGCTGGGTTTCCGGATCAGCGAGGCTGCCCGGCGCCTGGCGTTGCCTCAGAAGCTATCTTACAAGCTTCGGCACGGTGCGGTCCGGTGGCGGCGCAGACAGCCTGTAGCAGAGCCTGCGATTCTGCCCCGCGCCCACTGCGTTCATAGGCGATGGCGAGATACCACGGGATCTCGCCGGCCAGGGCCTGGTTTGCCAGGGAGCGGGCGCGTTCCAGGCGGGCGGCGGCATCGGCGGGCTTATCCAGAAACAATAGGCTGACGCCCTCATAGAAAGGGGGCTCGACGGCCTCTGGATAGGCGGTGGCCAGGACGGCCAGCGCGGCGGCGGATTCCTTATAGCTGGCCGCACGGTAGGGTTTTAGGGCGGCGCCGAGCTTCTGGAGATAGGCCTGATCGGTGCCTGGCTCCTCGCCCCGCATCGTAAGGGCGCCCAGGGGCAAGCGCAGCGGCGCGGCCGTTAAGGGAAGGCGCGGCTTGACGGACGCCACCTGTGGCTGCGGTACCGGCTCCGGTTGCGACGCAGGCTTCCGTTCGGCGACCGGCTGCTGCTGCCGCGGCCGTTCCGGATTGAATATGATCAGCGTGGTAATCGCTGCGGCGGCGCCCGCGATGGCCAGCCCCGCGGCGGCCCACCCGCGCGACCACCAGGGTTGCCGGGGCTTCTCGCTGCGTACCACGGCCAGCGGCGGCAGGCTCAGGCGCGACCGGATGCGGCGGCTTTCCAATGGCGTGAGCGGTTCGGCTTCGGCCTCGCGCAGGCTGGCCGTCAGCATGGTGCACAGCCCGCAGGATGCCACGTGCGTGTCCACCTGCTGCTGCCAGCCTTCGGGCAGCACGCCTTCCATGGCGGCCTGCAGCACGTCGGGCTTCGGACAGCCAGCGCCCGCCGCCGGCAACACCGCACCCTTGCTTTCGAACAAGGCGCGCTCGTCGTCATCAAAATCGGCCGGCAGCCTCACGCTTTTCCTCCCTCCAGCGACCGGCGAAGCAGCACCAGTCCGTACTGCAGCGCGCTCTTCACCTGGTTCTCGGTCATTCCCAATCGAGCGGCGATCTCGGTCCGCTCCAGCCCGTGCACATAACGCAGCAGCAGGCAGGAACGATGCTCCGGTTTCAAGGCCGGGTCATGGAAGAGGGATTCCACACTGCTGGTTTCGGGCGCCACGACGGGCTCGGTCACCGTTTGGCGGTGCCGGTCCTCCACCGCGCGGCGCCGCCAGTGGTCCATGGCGAGGTTGCGTGCCACGATCAACAGCCACGGCAGCAGGCGCTCCGGCACCAACCGTTCGCTTGCACGGTACAGGGTCAGGAACGTGTCGCTGGTGATGTCTTCGGCCACCTCGCGCTGTCCCACCGACTTCAATGCCTGCCGGAAGACCCGACCCGAGTGTTCGCGATAGATAGAATCAAACTCTTCTATCCCGTATACGGGCGGAGTTCCGGTGCCGGAAGAAGATGGCGCGAATTTTTCCCGTTCCGGCATGTCGAACCATTCTACTTGCGTTACTCGTAACGGAGGGCTTCGGTGGGGTTCAGGCGCGAGGCGCGGTTGGCCGGCAGCAGACCGAAGATCAGCCCGACGGCGAAGCTGACAAAGAACGCGACAACGATCGACCAGGGCGAAACCTGGATGGTGAGGAAGTCGACGAACAGCGGCAGGCTGAGCGGGATGGCCACGCCGATGAGGACGCCGATCAGCCCGCCGCCTACGCTGATGAGCGTGGCTTCCAGCAGGAACTGGCGCAGCACCTCGCGCCGCCGCGCTCCCAGCGACATGCGGATGCCGATCTCGCGCGTCCGCTCCGTGACTGTCACCAACATGATATTCATGATGCCGATGCCGGAGATCACCAGGGCGATGGCGGCAATCAGGATGAGCACCAGGGTCAATACCAGCGAGATGTTCTTGGCCGCTTCGAGGATGCCGGTCAGGTTGCCGACATAGTAGTTGGCGCCGGGGCGGTGACGGCTTTCGAGCAGGATACGCACCTGGTTGGTCAGCGGCTCCACGTCTTCCAGCGTGCGCGCCTGCACGTACATCGGGTCCACGCGCTCCACGCTGCTGAAGTAGCGCAGCACGGTGTAGGGAATGAGGATGGACTCACGCGAGAGCTCGGATAGGCCGAAGGTATCGGTCTTTTCCTTGAAACTGCCGATCACGGTAAACTGCAGCCCGTAGAGCTTCAGGGTCTGGCCGATGGCCGCCGATTGCGACCCGTAGAGCCGCGTCGCCATGTATTCCGTCAGCACCGCCACGCGCTGCCGCAGTTGCACGTCGCTGGCATCCAGAGGACGCCCGGCCACCGTGATGAGATTGCGCACCCGCGCATACTCGTCGTCGGAGCCGATGACCTTGATATCGCGCAGACGGCCTTCCAATACGATGGCGGTGAAGTCTGACATCACCCCCGTGGCCGCCCGGATGCGCGGCCCGAACGTAGCCTTCACGGCCTCGACGTCCGCCATCTTGACGTAGTCGCCCGCCACGGTGCTGGCTTCGCGATTGCCCGCGTCGAAATACGCCGTTATGAGGTTGCTGCCCACCCCGCTGATCTGTTCCAGGATGTATTCCCGGCTGGTGAGCGAAATGGTCACCACCAGAATCACCGAGGCATTACCGATGACCAACCCGAGCGCCGTTAATAGCGTGCGGATCTTGTTCGACGCCAGCGCCTGAAAGGCAAAGCGGATCGCTTCAGCCAGCGACATGGGTGTCTACTGCTTCTTCAACTGCAGCACTTCGTTCATCGCGCCCTGGCGATAGCCTTCCAGATCCAGCGTGACGTAATGGAATCCGAGCGGCTTGAAGATGTCCACGAAGCGGCGGCTCATTTCCACCGTGAGAGCGCGTTCCAGTTCCTCCGGCGCAATCTCCAGCCGGACTAGCTTCTCATGAAAACGCACACGGAACTGCCGGAAGCCGAGCGCCTTGATGGCCTCCTCGCCGGCTTCCACCGTCTTCACGGTCTGCGGGGTTACGGGCGTGCCGTAGGGAATGCGCGAACTCAGGCAGGCCGACGCCGGCCGATCCCAAGTCGGCAAGCCCGCCATCCGCGACAGTTCGCGGATCTCCGCCTTACTCAGCTTGGCTTCGACCAGCGGCGCCTTCACCTGGTGGATCTTGGCGGCGTTCTGCCCCGGACGGTAGTCGCCCAGGTCGTCCATGTTGACGCCGTAGATGATGTGCGGCACCTGGCGGGCTTTGCTGACTTCGTCCATGCAGCGGAACAGTTCGTCCTTGCAATGGAAGCAGCGATCTGGATTATTGGCCACATAGGCCGGGTTCTCGAATTCGTTGGTGGCGATGTATTCGTGGCGAATCCCGTAATGCCGGGCGAAGTCTTCGGCATCCCGCTTGTGCGATTCGGGGATGGAGGCCGAATCGGCGGTGATGGCCGTGCACTTGTCCCCCACCGCCTGCTGGGCGGCCCATGCCAGGTAGGCCGAATCCGTGCCGCCGCTGTAGGCGATGAGCACCGTGCCCATCGCCCTCAGGTTGCTGAGGAGTTGTTCCTGCTTGGCTGTCAAAACAGCAGGGTCCAGCCGCTGCGGAACTAGGGAAACCAACGTCGCCATACCCCTCAATTATAGTTGACGCTTTGGTTTTAGGCTTTTGATTCCAGCGCCCGCAGCCGTTTCAGATCATCCGTCAACCCGCGCATGCCGTAGCCGATCATGCTGCCGTAGCTAATAAAACGATAGCCGTTGCCGTAGGCTTCCACTGCGGCGTCGTAAGATCCCAACGCAATCCCCGGCACCTTGCCATGCTTGGCCACCCGCGCCGGGAAGCCTGCCAGGAACTCTTTCAGCTTCGGATGCTGCATCTGGCCGATCACGCCCAGCGCCGCGGACAGATCCGCAGGCCCGGCGAGCACCACATCAATGCCCTCCACCTGGCAGATGGCGTCCATGTTCTCGATGCCTTCCGGCGATTCGATCTGCGCCACGATCATGATCTCGTCGTTGGCCTGCGGCAGATAGTCGGCCCAGGTCAGGCCTTCGAAGTAGAAGGTCCAGCCGGGCGAGATGCCGCGCGTGCCCTGCGGCGGATATTTGGCGTAGCTCACCGCGCGCCGCGCCTCTTCGGCGTTGTTGATCTGCGGGATCATCACGCACTGCGCGCCAAGGTCCAGAGCCTTCTTGATGAGGCTGGAATCCAGGCCTGCCACGCGGATCATCGGCATGCAGCCGGTCTGGCGCGCCAGCACGGGCAGCAAGCGCACATCGTCCAGGCCGTACACCGTGTGTTCGGTGTCGATCCACAGGAAGTCGATGCCGCTCATCACCGTGAAGCGGTTGGCCAATTCTTCGGTAACGCCGCAGGAGCCGCCGAAAGCAGCTTCGCCGCGCGCGAGTTTCTCTTTGACAGGGTTTTTAATCATGCAAAACGACTCCCATGGCCGCCATCAGGCCCGTCATCTCCGCCGTCACATCGATGGTGGTGTGCTGATCATAGGCGACATCCGCCCATGACCCATCGGGCTGCTGCAGCGCGGCGATGCCGTCCACCACCTGCCGGGCGATGGCCGCATCTTCGGCATGCCGCCCGACGCGGTACGTCCACGCGGCGCCCCAGCCGATCTTGCCGGCCTGCGGCGTGCGGTACACATCTTCGCGGCACACATGCGAGCCCTGCAGAATAGTGCGGGCCAAGTCCAGCCACTGCGGTTCCCCGCTATGGGCGGAGAGTTGGGATAAGAATGCCGCGCTGATGCCGTATTGGTAATACCATTGGCGGAGTTGCGTGGCGTCCACCAGATACCACGCCGCGCGGTCTTCGGGAAATTCGGTTACCAGGCCGTGGCCAGGTTGCCAGACGTGATAGAGGCCGCGCTTGTGATCGGGCTGCGCCAGCCACACCTTATGCAGCCAACCGGCGGCGCTGACGGCCAGGTCGATGCGTCCGCAGCCGATGGCCGCGATCCCGGCCATGCACGTGGTCATGATCTCTTCGCTGCCGTCTTCTCTGGCCGTGAAGCCGCCGGTGTCCGGGTTGTGATTCTCTTCGAGAAACCCCATCAGCGGACGCGCGATCTCCCAGCGCCCGCGCAGGGCGGCGGTGAACGCCAGCCAGCCGTGCGGGTAGATCCGAAACTGGTCGAACCAGGGCACACCGGAGCCGTCCAGGTCGCCTCCGCCGGTGAAGAAGCGGTCGGCGATGTGATCGAAGACGCGTTCGCATTGGGCGATGTGCCCGGTGGCAGCCAGCGCGAACGGCAGCTTGTAGTAGGCGTTCAGATGATCGCCGCCCTGAAGGGAACCGTTCGGTTGCAGCCGTTCGAGCAGCCAGTTGGCACCGCGCGTGGCGGAGGAAAAGGCGAGGTTCACAATGTCTTGTATCGTCTCACAGGCGAGGCGTCCCACAACGAGAGGAGCTTGCGGTATCGCAAATTTGCGAATAAGCTGAGAAAGGACGCCCGCGACTCAGGTTGTCCTCTATTGCGAAGAGGATGGGTCCGGTCCATTCCTCGAGTGGCTTGATCTGCAGCCTGTTATGGTCAAAGCGAAGTGCCTTCTTCGTGTGGAGCGCCTAAAGGAGATAGGGCATGAACTGCGTAGGCCCGAAGCAGACATGCTACGAGACGGCATCTACGAACTCCGCGCTAGTGTCCAAGGCGTCAACTACCGGATTCTATACTTCTTTCACGGCAGGGTGGCTGCGGTTGTGTCCCACGGCATTACCAAGGAAAGAGCGGTTCCTATCCTGGAGATTGAGCGGGCCTTGGAGCGCAAGAGGCGATTTGTTACCAATCCGGTGAAGCATGGCTATGCTGAGGAGGATGCCGAGTGACCAAGAAAACCAAGTCCACGTCAGATGCCGCGGCGATTCTGCATCGCCGCTACTTTCAGGGAAAGCCGGACCCTCTGAAGGTGCTCGATGAGGCCCGTGCGAATGACGAGGTCGGCCGCAAGATCTTTCAACTGCGAACGAAAGCAGGCCTGACCCAAGCGCAGCTCGGCAAACTCATCGGCACCACGGCTTCGGTGATTTCCCGCCTGGAGGCCGCCGATTACGACGGTCACTCCCTCGCGATGCTGCGCCGCATCGCCGCTGCCCTCAACCAACGGGTAGAGATCCGTTTCCTACCGATCCGGCGGACCGCCAAGCGCGACGAAGCCAGCAACAACCCGCATGCTATCGTTTAGCCATGGCTGGGGCTAATCCGTTTACAGACGAGTTGCGTTTTGACCGCCGTGTACCGCCGTGCGCGATTGTAATTTTCGGTGCCAACGGCGATCTCACCAAACGCAAACTCATCCCATCGCTCTACCGGCTGGCCTTCGAACGCCGCCTGCCGGAGGGCTGCGTCATCATCGGCAACTCGCGCACACCTCTCTCCGACGAGGACTATCGCGAGAAGATGAAAGCCGCCGTCAAGCAATACCTGGAGGAGAGCCCGTTCGAGGAAGGCCTTTGGGAAACCTTCGCGCGCTCCCTCTACTACGTGCCGGGCGACCTCAATGACGTGCAGTTCTACTCCGCGCTCAAAGAGAAGCTCGAAACCTTCGAAGCGCAAACCAACGGCAACGTTCTTTACTACCTGTCCATTCAACCCAGCCAATACGCATCGGTGGCCGAATGCCTCGGAGTGGCCGGCTTGAGTCAGGGACGCGGCTGGCGGCGCCTGGTCATCGAAAAGCCCTTCGGCCGCGACCTCAACACGGCCCGCGAACTGAATGATCGCGTGTCCAAAGTCTTCCCTGAAAAGGAGGTCTACCGCATCGATCATTACCTGGGTAAGGAGACCGTCCAGAACGTCCTCGCTTTCCGCTTCGCCAACGGCATCTTCGAACCGCTGTGGAATCGACGCTATGTGAACTCGGTCCAGATCACCGCCGCCGAATCCATCGGCGTGGAAGGCCGAGGTGCCTACTACCAGGAATCCGGCGCCCTCCGCGACATGATCCAGAATCACCTGCTGCAGGTGATGGCTACCATCGCCATGGAACCCTCGGCCATCTTTGAGCCCGACGCGGTCCGCGATGAGCGTGCCAAGCTGCTGCGCTCCATCCGCATCTGGAAGGAAGCCGAGGTGCCGCAGCATGCGGTAAAGGGACAATACGGGCCCGGCCGCGTTGGTGGCAACGATCTGGCGGGCTTCCGTCAGGAGCCCGGTGTGGCGCCCGATGCGCAAACCGACACCTACGCCGCGGCCACCTTCTATGTCGACAACTGGCGCTGGGCCGGCGTGCCGTTCTACATCCGCACCGGCAAGCGCCTGGCCCGCCGCGTCACCGACATCGCCATTCGCTTCAACTCGGCCCCGCTCTCCATCTTCAATCGCGAAAACGACGGCCCACGGCCCAACCTGCTGGTCATCAAGATCCAGCCCGAAGAAGGCATCTCCCTGCGGTTTCAATCGAAGCAGCCCGGAGGTGGCATGCGGCTGCGGCCCGTCTCGATGGACTTCAACTATGGCTCCAGCTTCGGCGTCCGCACGCCTACTGCCTATGAAACGCTGCTCGAAGACGCCATGGCCGGCGACGCCACTCTCTACACCCGCCAGGACATGGTGGACGCGAGCTGGCGCGCCGTCGAGCCCATCCTCAATCACTGGAACTCCCACAAGTTCGACCTCCCCAATTACGAGGCCGGCAGTTGGGGGCCGCGCGAGAGTGACGACATGCTCGCGCGCAACGGGCATCACTGGAGACTGGCGTAAGCACAGGAGTATCGTATGATCGCCGGAACACCTGAACAGATCCTGAAAGAGCTATCGCGCGTTTGGGCCAGCCTGGGCAAGGAAGAAGGCGGCGGTGTGCTGCGCGCCTGCACCATGACGCTGATCTTGGCTGCTGATGTGGAGGAAGAAGTCGATCTGGGGGAACTCGTGGCCGGGCTGATGCACGATCATCCCAGCCGCGCCATTGTGCTGCGTGTGCGCGACGGCCAGGAAGAGCTTCTTGAATCGCGCGTCTTCGCCCAATGCTGGATGCCGCTCGGCAAACAGCAACAGCTGTGTTGTGAGCAGATTGAAATTACGGCATCGGAGGGCAGTCTGGTCGACGTGCCGCGGCTGGTGGTGGGCTTGATGGCTCCGGATCTGCCGGTGGTGCTGGTCTGCCGCACGCCCGCGCTGTTCGGTCTGAACGACTTCAAGCCGCTGGTGCCGATCGCCGGACGCACTATCGTTGATTCGCGCCGCTCGTCCAATCCGGGCGTCACTCTCCATCAGTTGCAGTCGCTCCGCGAATCCGGCCACGACGTGCGCGATCTCGCCTGGACCGCACTCACCGGTTGGCGCCAGCGCATCGCCAGCGCCTTCGAACCGATCGACGTGCTGGCGAAGATCAAGGATGTCGAACTGGTGCGCATCCAAGGGTCGGAACCGAAGATGTGGTACCTGGCTTCCTGGCTGCGCCGCGGATTCGGCAAGGGCGTCGATGTGCGCTTCTCGCCGGGGCAGGGCATTGACTCCGTCGAGATTTTGGGGGATGGAATTAAGTTGGAATTCGCTCGCACCAGCACCTGTACCGAACTGCCGGACATTGACCTGCTGCGGCAGGAACTCGGCTTCACCGGCCGTGATCGTGTCTTTGAAGAAGTGCTGCCGGGCGCGCTGGAGTTGGGACGGCACTGACCATGCACTTCTACCGCTATGCCGACCCGCAGACCGCCGCCGATGCCTGTGCGCGCCACATCCTGCTACGTCTGGAAGAAGCCGCGAGCGGCCAGCGCGATCCTTCCCTTGCGGTTTCCGGCGGCTCCACGCCGAAGCTGTTGTTTCAGGCGTTGGCGAAGTCCGGCTTCGACTGGAGGCATGTGCATCTGTTCTGGGTGGACGAACGCATGGTGCCGCCCACCGATGGCGAAAGCAATTATCACCTCGCCGAAGAAGCCTTTCTGAAACCCGCGCATTTCCCGCAGCGCAACGTGCATCGCATTCACGGCGAACTGCGCCCGGACCTGGCGGCGAAGAACTACTCCCACGACATCCAGCAGTTCTTTGAACTGAAAGACGGCGACCTACCGCACTTCGATATCGTGCACCTGGGCATGGGCTCCGATGCGCACACCGCCAGTCTGTTCCCCGGCGAGCCGCTGATCGACGACCGCAGCCGCATCGCGGCCAGCGTGTATGTCGAAAAGCTCGCGAAGTGGCGCGTCACGCTACTGCCCGGCACCATCGTAGCCGCCAAGCACGTGCTGTTCCTGGTCTGCGGCGCCGACAAAGCAGAGCCATTGAAACACGTGCTCGAATCGCCCTATGAGCCTGCCAGATACCCGGCGCAGGTGGTCTCCCATCACAGCCGCCACGTCACCTGGTTTGTCGATCATCCCTCCGCGGCATTGATCGAAGCATGATCCTGCTCCTCCTGGTGGCGTCGCTGCTCTGCGCCCAGCCGAAGCCCGAAATCACGCGCGTTGTGCTCGGCGGCGATGTCATGCTGGCCCGCCACGTGCGCGCCAACGCCGTTCGCCAGAAGGACGCCGCGTTCTCCTTCCGCAAGATCGCCGATCATTTTCGTACCGCGGACCTTGCGTTCGTTAACCTGGAGTCGCCCTTCGCCGCCACCGGCCCCTACTTTGAAGAACGCATGGTCTTCCGCGCCCATCCTTCCATGACCGAAGGGCTGCTGCTGGCGGGCATCGACGTGGTCTCCACCGCCAACAACCACTCGCGCGACGCCGGCCCGCAGGGCATCGCCTACACGCTGGAAGTGCTCGCCAACAGCAAGATTGCAGCCACCGGCACCAGTGATCCGCCCGTCATCCTCGAACGCCGCGGTGTGCGCTTCGGCTTCCTTGCGTACACCTTCGACCAGCGCAATGGCAATCATCGTGACGACGATCCGCGCGTTGCCATGACGGATCCTATCCGCATGGCTGCCGACGTGGCCGCACTCAAGAAACACGCCGACATCGTCATCGTCTCCATGCATGCCGGTTGGGAATACTGGACCAAGCCGAACGCGCACCAGGTGAAGTTCGCCCGTGCTGCGATCGATGCCGGCGCCGCCGTTGTGGCCGGCCATCATCCGCACGTGGCACAGCCGATGGAACGCTACCGCGATGGCCTCATCTTCTATTCGTTGGGCAACCTTGTCTTCGATCAGGCCGAACGCCCGCGCGTGCATCAGGGGCTTGTCGCCGACGTCCTCTTCGAAGGCAAGATGCTGCAGCGTTACGAAGTGCGGCCCGTGCGCATCCGCAACACCGTGCCGGAACTCGGCACACCGCTACCGTAGCTGTAGAACAGCCTCGCCCGCGGGCCCGCTGTACAGTAACTCCACCTTGTTCAGCCTCGAAACCTTGCCTTTGTAGGCGAAGTAGAGATAACCCTTCGCATGCGCGTGGATCTCGCCTTCCGGCAGCGCCGCCTTCACCACGATGTCCTCCGGCTTCACCACCACGCGCTCCTGTCCACTCCGATTCTCCGGCTCCGGCGCCCGTGGAATGCCGCCCGGCACGCGCCGCTGCGCCTCTCTCGTATCGCCCGGAAACCGTTCTGTCTGCGGTCGCCGGCCGAGGATCACGCTGCCGTTCCCCATACCCGCGCCAGCCTCTAGCGAAGGCCGGCGCTCCCAATCCTCATACTTCAAGCCTGCCGCCACCATTTGCGGCGTCTGCGCGAACACCAACTGCTTCTTCCCGTTCAGCCGCAGATGAAAATGATCCGCGGCCAGAATCACGGTCTGGCCCTTCCCTGGCTTGAACTCCACCTCGATGCAGAGATAGTCTGGCACCAGCGCGTTCTGTTCTTCATACAGAACCGAATGCACCATGTATTCGGCGCGTAGTTCGCCCTTGTCGATTTTCGTGGAGACAGCTTCGGCGTGCAGCGCCAGCGCACAGAACAACAGGCCGGCGAGCACGCTTCGCATCTTCTTAATCCTTGAGCGGAGGCAGAACGGTAACCGGGAAGTAGTTGCCGTTTTCCCGCGATACCGGCTTCACTTTCAGAATCCGTTCCCGAGGCACGCTGACGAATTGCGTGGCCTGCTCATAGGGTTCCGGATAGAGCTTCAGATCCACCGAATCGGCGCCGCCGCCGGTCTCCAATGCCTTGGCTTCCGCCGCGGTCATGAAGCCGATGAAGTGCGCCGTCTCATCGGCCAGTTTGTGCACTTCGAAAATCTGGAAGGTCTGCTTATTGAAGAGCGGCACGCCTTCGGTACTCGGTGAGTAGGTAAAGCCAAACACGCCGCCGGGCAGCGTATCGACAGCGGAGCCGGATTCAGCATCCGTTACCATGCGGAGGTTGCGCTTGGCGCGCAGTTGTTCGCGATCTTGAGACATGTTGAACCTTCTATTGTAACGAAGCCTCAGCCCACCAGACGCGCCACATCTTTCGCGAAGTACGTGAGGACGAAGTCGGCGCCGGCGCGGCGAATCGACGTCAACGATTCGATGATCACCCGATCCAGATCAATCCACCCGTTTCGCGCCGCCGCCATGATCATGCTGAACTCGCCGCTCACCTGGTAGGCCGATAGCGGCACATCGAAGCGGTCGCGTGCCATGCGGATGATATCCAGGTACGGCCCCGCGGGCTTCACCATGATCATATCCGCGCCCTCTTGCAGGTCTAACTCGATCTCGCGCATCGCCTCGCGCCCATTGGCCGCGTCCATCTGATAGCTCCGCCGGTCGCCGAACTGCGGGGCCGAATCGGCCGCCTCCCGGAAGGGGCCGTAGTAGGCCGATGCATACTTCGCCGCATAGCTCAGGATCGGCACCTTCGCAAAGCCGGCGTCGTCCAAACCCTTGCGAATCGCGCCCACGCGCCCGTCCATCATGTCCGACGGCGCCACGATATCGGCTCCCGCCCGCGCATGCGACACCGCGGACTTCGCCAGCCAATCGAGCGTAATGTCGTTGTCCACATCGTTGTCGATGATCTTGCCGCAGTGCCCGTGGCTGGTGTACTCGCAGTTGCAGACGTCCGTGATGACCAGCAACTCCGGCACCGCCCGCTTGATGGCGCGGATGCCTTCCTGCACAATGCCATGCTCATCGTAGGCGCCGGTGGCCTCCTCGTCCTTCGATGGCGGCAGGCCGAACAGAATCACCCCACCCACCCCCAGACTCTGCAACTGCACGCACTCGCGCACCGTCTCATCCACCGACATCTGGTAGTTGCCGGGCATGGAGCCGATCTCTTTCTTCACGCCTTCCCCAGGGCAGATGAACAAGGGGAAGATGCAGTCGCCGGGCTCCAGGTGGGTCTCGCGCACCAGGGCACGCATCGCGGCGGTCGACCGCAACCGGCGAAGACGGTGAATCGGAAAAGGCATAAACTTCAATCTACACGATGAGCATGCAGTCGCCGTAGGAGAAGAAGCGATACCGCTGCTCCACCGCGTGGCGGTACGCCGCCAGCATAAGTTCGGTCCCTCCCAGCGCACACACCAGCATCAGCAGGCTGGACTTTGGCAGATGAAAGTTCGTGAGCAGCGCATCCACGCGTGCGAAGCGGTGGCCAGGGTAAAGGAAGATGCTGGTGCTGCCGGTCAGTTGCTGCCAATTGCTGGCGGCGACCGTCTCCACCGTGCGCACGCTGGTAGTGCCGATGGCAATCACCCGCGGGGCCGCGCGAAGCTGTTCCGCCACCGCCGCCGACACGCTGTAACGCTCCTCGTGCAACTTCACTTCTTCCACAACGTCCGTCTGCAAGGGCTGGAACGTGCCCAGCCCCACATGCAGCGTGACGTGTGCGATCGCCGCTCCGGCTTCGTGGCACGCTTGCAACACCTCCGGCGTGAAGTGCAGTCCCGCGGTGGGCGCCGCCACCGAACCCGCATTCGCCGCGTACACCGTCTGGTAGCGATTGCGATCGGCCGCCGTATCGGCGCGGTCAATGTAGGGCGGCAGCGGGATGTGGCCCACCTCCTGCAACGCTTCGTAGAAGTTGCCACTTGCCGTGAATCGCAGCAAACGCTCGCCGCGTTCGCCACGGCCCAGGATTGGCGCCCGCAGCCGGTCCGAGAACACGATCGTGTCGCCGGTGCGCAGTTTCTTGCCCGGCCGTGCCAGCGCCAACCACGTCAGTTCATCGTTGCTCCGCGGCTCAACCAGCAGCACCTCCACGTGACCCGTATAACCTTCGCGATGGCCGTACAGCCGCGCCGGGATGACCTTCGAATCGTTCACCACCAGGCAATCGCCGGCCCGCGCAAACGCCGGGAAGTCGCGAAACTGCCGGTCCTCCCACCGTCCTTCCTTCCGGTACACCACCAGCATCCGCGACGCCGCCCGGTCCGCCAATGGCTCCTGGGCAATCAACTCCGGCGGCAGATGATAATCGAAGTCCTGGACAAGCACCTCCGGCTACAATAGCAAGTTGAAGATTCTTGGCATTGAATCGTCCTGTGATGAGACGGCGGCGGCCGTGGTGAAGGACGGTTCCCGCATCCTTTCGAGCGTCGTGTCGTCCCAGTTGGACGTGCACGGCAAGTACGGCGGAGTGGTGCCGGAACTGGCCTCGCGCGAGCATCTGCGTGCCATCACGGCCGTAGTCCGTCAGGCTCTGCAACAGGCTGGGGTAAACTGGAGTGACCTCGGCGCGGTAGGCGTCACACAGGGCCCGGGCCTGGTTGGATCCTTGCTCGTTGGCATGACTTACGCCAAGGCCATCTGCTTCTCGCGTGGATTGCCGCTGGTCGGCGTCAATCACATCGAAGGGCACATCCATGCGGTAGCGATGGAAGCCGCCGATGCCTTGCAGTACCCGGCGCTGGCTCTCGTCGTAAGCGGCGGCCATACCCATCTGTTTGAGATGTACGAAGGCTCACGCTATCGCCTGCTGGGCCGCACCCGCGACGACGCCGCTGGCGAAGCTTACGACAAAGTCGGCAAACTGCTGGGCTATACCTATCCTGGCGGGCCTATTCTGGATAAACTCGCCTCGTACGGCGACCCTCAGGCTGTTCGGTTCCCGCGCGCCAAGATGAAGGGCAATGCGCTCGACTTCAGCTTCAGCGGCTTGAAAACCGCCGTGCTGCGTTGGGTGGAATCGCACGATATGCAGGCCGAGATCGCCGTCCGCCGCGAACTGGGCAAAGCCGAGGGGCAGTCGTCCCTGGAAAAGTGGCTGGCCGTAACGCCCAAAGCCACGCTCGACCTTATCGCCTCCTTCCAGTTCACCGTCATTCGCGAACTGTTGGAACATGCAGAAGCGGCCGCCGAACTCATCGGCGCGCGCGGCCTGGTGGTGTCGGGCGGCGTGGCTTGCAACGGCGGACTGCGCGCCGCTGCCCGCTCGGCCCGTCTGCCCTACGCTGTCTTCTTCCCGCAACCCGCGCTCTCCACCGACAATGCCGCCATGATCGCCGCCGCGGCCTTCCCGAAGTTCGAACGCGGCGAACTCGCGAGTATGGGTCTGAAGGCTTCGGCCTCGCTGGCGCTGGCATAATATAAGCCTTATGTTTGCCCGACTTGCCTGGCTGGCCCTGGCGCTGACGCTGGCGGCGTCCGGCGCGGTGACGAAGATCTATCTGGTCGAGCGCGCCGATATCCCCGGCTACCCCTATGAGCGCGTCGTGGCGAAGGCCTACTTCGCAGTCGACCCCAACACCCCCGCCAACCGCGTCATCCGTGATATCCAGAACGCGCCGAAGAACGCCGATGGCCTGGTGGAGTTCGCCGCCGACCTCTACGTAATCAAGCCTCGTAACCCCGCCGAGGGCAACGGCACCGCGCTGCTGGAGATCAACAATCGCGGCGGAAAGGGCATGCTCAGCATGTTCAACTTCGCCACCAGTTCGCTCACCCCGCGCACGGAGGCCGACATGGGCGACGGCTACCTGCTGAAGCAGGGCTACACGCTGGTGTGGGTGGGCTGGCAGGCCGACGTACCCATGCGTGATGAACTCATGCGTCTGTACGCGCCAGTGGCCAAGCGCGACGCAGGTCCACTCACCGGCCCCATGCGCGCCCAGTGGGTGTTGGATGCGCCCGCCAAGGTGCAAAGCCTCGGCGATCGCAACAGCATGATCCCCTATCCGGTGCGCGAAGGCGCCGATGCCAGCATGAAGCTGACTGTTCAGGACGGCCCCGATGCGCCCCGCCGCGAGATCCCGCGTTCGCAATGGCAACTGGCCCGCGAGGAGTATGGCAAGGTCGTACCCGACCGCGGCCATGTGTATCTGGCCAGCGGCTTCCAGCCCGCCAAGATCTACGAGTTCCTCTACGAAGCGCAGGACCCCGTCATCGCCGGCCTCGGCCCCGCCGCCGTGCGCGACGTCATCAGCTTCTTGAAATACGAGAACGCCGGACGTGTGCTGTTGGGCGAGCAGAGCCGCCACATCAAGCGTGCCATCGGCTTCGGCACCTCGCAAAGCGGCCGCTTCCTGCGCGCCTTCCTTCACGACGGCTTCAATCGCGATGAGAAGGACCGCAAGGTCTTCGACGGCGTCTGGGCGCATGTGGCCGGCGGCGGCCTGGGCAGCTTCAACCACCGCTTCGCGCAGCCCTCACGCGACGGTCATCCGTTCCTGAACTTTCTCTATCCCACCGACATCTTCCCGTTCACGGACCTGCCGCAGACCGATGCCGACACCAGCCTTACCGATGCCGTGCTCGCTAAGGCGACCGCCGACAAGGTGACGCCGAAGATCTTCTACACCAACGGCTCTTATGAGTACTGGGGCAGGGCAGCGTCCTTGATTCATACCTCGCTCGACGGTAAGTCCGACTTCGGCCCCACTCCCGATACACGCATCTACTTCCTGGCCGGTTCGCAGCACGGGCCTGGCACCTTCCCGCCCGCCAAACGCAACACCGTCAATCTCTCGAATCCCAACGACTACCGCTTCGCCATGCGCGGTCTGCTGGCCGGGTTCCAAGGCTGGCTGAAGGACGGCAAGGAGCCGGCGGCCTCGGCCTATCCCCTGGTATCGGCGCGGCAACTCACCACCCATACTTCGATTCCGTTCCCGAAGGTGCCCGGCGTGACCGTGCCCAAGCGCGTCCAGATGGCTTGGCGTGCCGACTACGGCCCGGAGTTCCGCTCCCATGGCATCGTCACCAACGAGCCGCCGAAACTCGGTAAGCCCTTCGCCGTGCTGGTGCCGCAAGTGGACGCCGATGGGAACGAAACCAGCGGCATCCGACTACCGGAGTTGCAGGTTCCCTTGGCCACCTACACTGGCTGGAACCTGCGCGATGCCGCCATCGGCGGTGCCGGCGAATACTTCAACATGGTGGGCAGCTTCCTGCCGTTTGCCAAGACAAAGACTGCCCGCGCCGCCGCCAAGGACCCGCGTCCTTCGATTGCGGAACGCTACCCCTCCCGCGAGGCCTATCTTTCGAAGATCAGCGAATCCGCTCGGTCTCTCGCCGCCGCCGGTTACATTCTGAACGAAGATGTTCCTGCCTTGGAGGCGCGTGCCCAAAAACAGTGGGATGCGCTAGCGAAGTAAGCGCACCATCTGCGAACCTGTACGTATGGGTCCAACTATGGATGCGCCGAAGGCCAGCGTGCCCGGCGTCAAGAACTTCATCACCATCGGGTCGGGTAAAGGCGGAGTCGGCAAAACCACGGTATCGGTGAACGTGGCGCTGGCGCTGGCCGGCATGGGCAACAAGGTCGGCCTGCTCGACGCCGATGTCTACGGGCCGAACGTGCCGCGTATGATGGGGATCAATGAAGCGCCCATGGGCTCGGGCGACCGCATTCGCCCGCTCGAAAACCACGGCGTGAAGCTTATGTCGATGGGCTTTCTGAATCCCGGCGACAAGCCCGTCATCTGGCGTGGCCCGATGCTGCATAGCGTGATGCAGCAGTTCGTGCGCAACGTGGAGTGGGGCGAGCTGGACTACCTCATTGTCGACCTGCCGCCGGGCACTGGCGACGTTTCTCTATCGTTGGCACAGACCACGGCTATCACGGGCGCCGTCGTCGTGACCACGCCTTCCGACGTGGCGCTCGAAGACGCCCGCAAAGCCGTGCATATGTTCCGGCAACTGCGCGTCGAAATGCTCGGCCTGGTGGAGAATATGAGCTACCTCATCGCCCCCCAATCGGGCGAGCGCATCGACGTCTTCGGCCAGGGCGGCGGCAAGCAGACCGCGCAGCAGATGCAGGTACCTTTCCTGGGAGAACTGCCGCTGGTTCCTGCGGTGCGTATCGGCGGCGATGCCGGCAGCCCGGTCACCCTGCGGGGTGAATCGGATCCTGCCGCCAACCCGTTCTTCGAGCTCGCCCGGACCATTGCGAGCCGCGCCGCCGAAGCGAGCGCTCGCAAGGGCCCGAGCCTTTCTGTGGAAGATTAGTTTCCGGCCACGGCGCCGATCCCGGCGGCAGCGCCCATCGTGCGAACCGTGTACGACGGCTCCGGTGCCGGGTAGCCTGCTTCTCCAAACGCTTCCCGAATCACCTTGTTCGTGTCGAAGTAGACCTGCCAGTAGTTGTCGGTGTGCGTGTACGGGCGCACCGCCAGGACAGGGCCAACCAGGTTGAACGTGAGAATCTCGACGTCGGGCCCCGGCTGCGCGGCGACGTTCGGGATCTTCGCGATGCGGTCCTTCAGCAGGCGGATGGCGGCGTTGGCGTCGACGCTGCCGTTCAACTGCGCCAGCAGATCGACACGCCGGTAGGGCGTCGACGAATAGTTTTGGATGGTGTCGCCGAAGATCTTGTTGTTGCCGATGATGGTCGTGACGTTGTCGGGCGTCAGCAGGGTAGTGGCAAACAGGCCAATCTCCTTCACCGTGCCGGTTTGCCCGCCAGCGGTGATGTAGTCGCCCTTCTTGAACGGGTGCAGGATGATCAGAAAGACGCCCGCCGCGAAGTTCGCGAGCAGTCCGGCCCAAGCCGCCCCGATGGCGACACCCGCTGCCGCCAGCAAGGCCGCAAACGACGTGGTTTCCACGCCGAAGTAGCCCAGAATGGCTACCACCAACGCGATGTTCAAAATTACCGACACGGTGGACGCTATGTAGGTGAGCAGCGTCGGCTCCAACTTCTGTCGTTCCATGGCGGTCGAGATGACGCGAATCACCATGCTGATCAGCCAGCGGCCGATCATGTACAGGATCAGCGCTCCTAAAACCTTCAGGCCAACGTTTGTTCCCGTCGCAATGACGGTGTCGGTGATCTTCTGCAAGTCGAAATTCATGGGCAATACC
This sequence comes from Bryobacterales bacterium, assembly GCA_016789745.1. GTDB lineage: Bacteria > Acidobacteriota > Terriglobia > Bryobacterales > Bryobacteraceae > CADEFT01. The sequence continues at coordinate 11,753 of JAEUQF010000335.1, read as the reverse complement.
TCCGGCCTGTCATTATGACCGAATTAGAGGTGAATTGCCGGGAACGGTTCGGTGGAGGCTTGGTTTAACGGAGTAGCGCCGGCATGGACCGCATTGCTGTCAGCAGGGCTGGCCCGAGCGTTACCACCAGGATCGCCGGGAAGATCAGGAAGAAGATGGGAATAACCAACTTCACAGACAGCTTGCGAGCCTGCTCCTGCGCCTTCTGCCGGAAGCGTGTGCGCAGGAACCGCGCGTGCTGCCGGAGCGTCGGCGCCAGGCTGGAACCGAAGCGGTCACTATCCACCAGCACCTGGCAGAACTTCCGCACTTCCGCTTCTTTGCAGCGTTCGGCCATGTTGTGCAGCGCCTCCGGGCGCGGCATGCCGGATCGCGTCTGCAGATACACCTGGGTGAGTTCGGCGCTCAGCTCAGGCGCGAAGGTCTGAATGCCTGTGCTGGAAAGCAGGATGGCCTGATCCAGCGCCTGGCCGGCTTCGAGACTCATCACCATCAGATCCAGCGCGAACGGCAGGCCGCGGCGGAGATTATCGTTATGCGCCCGGATTCGGGCGTCCAAAAAGCGCTCCGGAATCAAAAATCCCAGGCCCAAGCCGCAGACCGCCGCCATCATTACGGCCGATCCGTCCCCCAGCGCCGCAATCACGCCCAGCACTAGGCCCAGGCCCAGCGAAAAGGCACATTTCAAGCCAAAGAATGCGTTGATGTCCGCTGTCCGCCGATAGCCGGCTGCATGCAGCCGCTTCTGCATTACCTCTCGCCGCTCCTCCGACGACGGAATCCAAGCCCCCAGCAGGTTCAGGAAGTCGAGGAGGGTTGCCCGCAGCGTGCGGCGGGAGTCGCCGCGCACCAGGTCCGACTCGAATCGCGCATTCGACGGTTCCGTCTCTTCGTTGCGGCTGACCAGCCAGTAGCCCACCATGCCCACCGTCGTCATCACGGCGACAAAGAATGCCGCCAGCAGAAACACAGGGTTGGTCATAGTTTGATATCCACCAGTTTGCGGATCACGAAGTGCGCGGCCACCACTCCCAGAATCGACCCGGTCAGCAGCATCTTTCCCGTCGGGTCGGTCACCAGAACCTTGATCAAATCCGGGCTGACCAGGTACAGTATCCCGCCGATGGCGACCGGCAGAGCCGTTAGAATGTAGCCCGCAAAGCGCCCCTGCGCGGAGATGGCGCGCACTTCGCCGGCCAGCGCGGCGCTCTCCCGCATGTTCTCCGCCAGTTTCTCCAGTACCTCGCTCAAGTTGCCGCCCGACTTACTCTGCATGCGGACAGCGGCCACGAACACGCACACCTCCTGCAGCGGCAGCCGCGTCATCATCGCCCCCAGGGCCTGATCCCACGGCACGCCCAGCGCTCCTTCGGCAGCCGTTTGCTTTAGCTCCTTACCCAGCGGACTCGGCGTCTGTTCGGCCACGTTGTCGAACGCTCCGCCAAACGCGTACCCGGCCCGCATGGCGCGCGCCAGCGAATCCAGCGCGTCCGGAAACTGCTCTTCAATCTGCCGCCGGCGCTTTTCGGTGTGATGCGAGATATAGAAGTACGGGATCTGCGATGCCAGCCCCGCAAACAGCAGGTCGGCCCAAAACGGCAGCCACGATACCTGTAAGAGAGCAGCCAGTGCAACCGTGCCACACAGGAGCATCGCCAGACTCACCCGGCCCACCGACCAGTTCAAGTCCGCTGCCACCAACTGCTTGTTCAGCCGGTCCACCAGGTTGAAACGGCGCAGCATCCAGGCCCACGGCGAGATGGAACTCACTTCGGCCTGCCGCAGCAGGTACGACTCCTCGTCTTCGTCATCGGTCTTCCAGATGGGCCTGACGTCGTCGGCGGCATCGGCGCCCATGCGGTCCATCAAAAACCGCGTCAGCAGCACCGCAATCGCCGCGAGCGTGAAAATGGCCAGAAAGACCAGCAGCGCGAGTCCTGCCATGAGCCGTTACTCCGAACTCCGCACGCCTTGCGCCACCGCTGCCGGCGCCGGTACACTACTGCGCGTCCAGATTACCAGCATCACTTCCCGCTCGGCCACGTTCGCGCGCCCCGGGAACAGCTTTCCCCACAATTCGACAATGGCCGGCGTGTCGGAGAAGCCGCGTATCACCGCCGCTTGCCCGTCCGCCAGATCCAATTCCGCCTCCAACCGGTTGCGGTAGACACCCGTTGGTGCCGGGGTTACGGTTTCCGGCTGCAAACGTAGCCTGGTCCGCCCCGGGCTAACCGCCACGGGCACCAAGCGGATTCCCGCGATGCTGCGATTGGCGGTCCACTGCGTTCCGGTTTCCCGAGCGGGCAACGTGCCGAGGTTCGACACCGCCAGCCACTCAATCGTCTTGCTTCCTTCCAGACTCGCCCACACCGGCTGCGGCGACGGTACAGCGATGGTCAACCCACCCGCCTCTCGCGGACGGCCTGCCCAGCGGTCCAACGCCTCCGAACTGGCGACACCCACCTTCACGGTAAGCGCCACCAGGGCCGGCGCTGCTGTCGCGCCGCTGCCCCCGCCCCCCGCACGTACCGCTACCTCCCGTACCGGCGGCAGCGAGCCTCCCCGGAACAGGTTCGACACCGCCACGCTGCCCGGGTTGTCCTGCCGTGAATCCGCCGGATTGCGCAACACCAGACGCACCTTCGCCGTCGTATCCGCCAGGCCCAACTGCGCCGACTGCTGCGGCGTCGCTAACACCGTGACCACCTGCGACCCGCCGCGCATCCCGGTGGTCTCCGGAATGGCCAGCACCCGGATGTTCTCCAGCAGTGTGCGCAACTGCGCCTCCTGCCCGGGACCCGGGACCGAGCCAACTACCTGTATATCCACCCGATGGCCCGGCTTCAGCATCGACACCACACCGGCAGAGTCATGCACGTTCAAGGAGATGGCGCGCATTCCGCTCGGAATCCCCAGCCCCGCACCGCCACCTTCGCGGCTAGCTGTCTGCCGGCTCGTAATTAACTGGTTCGGCTCCAGATCTGCCAGGGTAATCAGCCCTTCCGCCTTCGCGGCCGTGTCGATGGAGCCTGCCGGAAGCGGCGGCGCCGGCCACGCCACCTCCCGCACATCTGCTTTCGTTAACGCCGTGCCGGCCGGAATCGCCCGCCCAGCCAGAACCACCCGAAGCCCGGTACGAGCCGTTGTGGTGGCCGAGTTCAGCTTACCGACAAACAATCCATAGAAGATCCCCGTGGACACGATGGCAACAATGAACGCCACCCCGAACAACGGAACCAGATTCTTTTGCTTGGCAGACACGAAGCGGCTTTCCTCCGGGCGATAGAATCCCGCCCAACCTTCTATCGGCGGAAAGGGCTCCGGAGAATAGGGCGCGCCGCCGTGACGTAAAGCGGCGCGTCTACGTTACACGCCGACGTTGAATCTGATACAATTTCGTCCAAGTTTCAGGTCGGTGTGTAAACAATGAAAAAAAGCTTCGTTGCTGTTCTCGCACTCGTCTGCCTGACGGGGATTGCTTATTCACAGGCGGTCAACGGTACGCTGGTCGGCTCGGTTTCCGATGCCTCCGGCGCCCTGGTCGCTAACGCCAAAGTCACTCTAACCGCTACCCAGACCGGTAACGCGCAGTCTGGCCAGTCCAACCAAAGCGGCAACTTCTCGTTTCCCAACCTCCAACCCGGTATCTACAAGGTGGAAGTGGAATCGGCCGGCTTCCGCAAAGCCATCGTCGACCAGATCGACGTGCTGGTAAACTCCACCGCCCGCGCCGACGTCATCCTGCAACCCGGCCAGATTAACGAATCTGTTAGTGTCACCGCCGAGGCCGCCGCCCTGCAGACCGACCGCGCCGACACCGGCCGCAAGATCGAAACACGCACCCTCTCCGACATGCCGCTGGCTTACAATCGCAACTTCCAGAGCCTGTTGAACCTGGTGCCCGGTGCCAGCCGCTCCTTTCGCCCACACTCGGAGTTCTTTAATGTGCAGGATTCGCTTTCCACCCGCGTCAACGGGCAGAGCCGCCTCGCCAACAACGTGCAGCTCGAAGGGGTTGACAACAATCAGCGCACCGGCCTGCTTACGGCCATGATCCCTTCGATTGAAGCCCTGCAGACCGTCGACGTCACCACCTCCAACTACGAAGCTGAACTCGGCCGCGCCGGCGGTGCCGTCACCAATGTCAACTTCAAATCCGGGACCAACGACATCCACGGCAGCGTCTTTGAATTCAACCGCGTCAGTCGCCTTGGCGCCCGGCCGTTCTTCTCCAACACCAAGCCGGTGACCACGGTGAACAACTTCGGCTTCACCCTCGGCGGCCCCGTGATCAAGAACAAGCTGTTCTACTTTGTGAACTACCAGGGCATCCGCGACCGCCGCGGCGACTTTCACCAGGGCACCATCCCCATGATGTCCTTCCGCCAGGGCGACCTGAACTGGTCCCGCGGCACCGACATTTACGACCCGGTCAGCGGCAACGCCGACGGCACCAACCGCACCGTTTTCCCCAACCGCACCATCCCCACCAACCGCATCAGCCCCATCGCAACCCGCATCATGGCTCTGGTTCCGGCGCCCACCAACACCGCCGAACTGCAGAACTTCCAGACCGCCACGGTGCGCCAGAAGTCCACCGACGGCGGCGACGGCAAGGCCGACTACCAGTTCGGCGCCAATGACCGCATCAGCGTCCGCTACTCCCGCCAGCAGTCCAACCTGTTCGATCCCCCGATCTACGGCGTGCGCGCCGGCGGCCTTCGCGACTTCGCCGGTACCGGCGTCCAGAAGGCCATCAACGGCGCCATCAACTACACACGCGTCTGGAGTCCGACACTCATCACCGAAGTTCGCGCCGGCATCATGTACTACCGCAACGATGCCCAGAACGCCGACATCGACCTGAAGACGTCGGAAGAACTCGGCATCCCCGGCGTGAACGTCTCCGACTTTACCGGCGGGATCACCAACGTCCAGATCAACGGCTTCTCCAACCCCATCGTCGGCTACTCCCCAAGCCTCCCCTGGGAGCGCGGGGAACAGAACCTCAACTTCATCGTCAACACCACCAAGATCCTGGGCAATCACACGATCAAGGTCGGCGTCGACTACCGCCGCAACCGCGACGAACTACTGCAGAACCAGACCTTCAATCCGCGCGGCCGCTTCAACTTCCGCGAAGGCAACACAGTGCTCGCCACGCGCAACGCCGCCGGCCAGTTGACCACCGGCTCGGCCCAGAGCTTTGCCAACTCCTTCGCCAGCTTCCTGCTGGACGTGCCCAACGAAATGGGTCGCGACCTCCCCCTCATCTTCCCCACGTTCCTGCAGAACCCCTTCTTCAGCTACGTGCAGGACAACTGGCAGGTGAACTCGAAGCTCACGCTGAACCTCGGCCTGCGTCACGAGTTCTGGCCGCCCCCGGTGCCGCGCGTCAAGGGTGGATTCTCCAATTTCAACCCCTTCAACAACACGCTGGAAGTGGCTGGCTTCGGGAACATCCCCATGAACCTCGGCCGCGAGACCTTCTACACCAGCTTCGCGCCTCGCTTCGGCCTCGCTTACCGCATGAATGACAAAACCGTACTCCGTGGCGGGTACGGCATCAGTTGGGTGCCGCTGCCGGACAACGGCTACGCTTTCAATTTCCCGGTCCGCGAAAATAACTCCTTCCAGGCCGCCAGCGCCTTTGTTGCCGCCGGCTCCATGCGCCAGGGCTTCCCGGCTTTCGTGCCATTCCCGATTCCCTCCAACGGCATTATTCCGAACGCCCCCGCGTCGGTCTTTAACCACGTGCGCCGCGACGCACGCGAAGCCTACATCCAGAGCTGGAATCTCGCCGTCCAACGCCAACTGCCCGGCTCGTTCACCTTTGAAGTCGCCTATGTCGGCAACAAGGGCACCGGCGTCACCGGCGTCATCAACATGAACCCCGGCCTGATCGTTGGTGCCGGCGCCGCCGGACAGCCCTTCAATACTTCGGCCACCGGCAACCGCCGCGATGCCATCAACAACATCTTCTTCGGCACCAACTCCAACTACCACTCCATGCAGGTCAAGTTGGACCGCCGCTTCACCAACGGCTTCGCCCTCACCACGGCTTATACCTGGGGCAAGGCCATCGACAGCGTCGGTGCCGACAATGGCGGCTATCGCTACTACATCAACCCGCTCCGCAACCGCGCCCGGGCCGATGGCGATATCCGCCACGTCTTCGTTCAGAGCTACATCTACGAACTGCCGTTCGGTAAAGGCAAGCAGATGCTCACCTCCGGTCCCGGCGCCTGGATTGCCGGCGGCTGGCAGCTCAATGGCATCCTTACGCTGCAGACCGGCGGTCCCTTCAACATGAGCGTACCCGGCGGCATCATCAACGCCCCCGGCACCTCGAATGACCCGAACATGAATGGCGCCTTCAACACGCCGAAGGGCATTGGCACGCACACCACCTGGTTCGACACCCAGGCGTTTTCCCAGCCCTCTGCCGGCACCTTCGGCAACGTCGGCCGCAACGCGTTCACCGGCCCCGGCATGTTCAACCTGGATTTCTCCCTGTTCCGCAAGTTCCGGATCACCGAGCGCTTCCAGGCCGAGTTCCGCGCCGAAAGCTTCAACTTCACCAATACGCCCAAGTTCAATAACCCGAACGGCGACATCACCAGCCCGAACTTCGGTAAGGTGACCGGCGCCCAGGCCGCTCCGAACGGCCCAAGGGAAGTCCAACTTGGTCTGAAAGTGACGTTCTAGCGGGATACGCGCAGTTCGAAGTCGGCAAGGGGCGCCGTTCTCCTCAGGGGGAAGGCGCCTCTTGCCTTTAGATCTGGCCTACGCGAACAGCGGCTCGTAGCGCGAGTCCACCTGGTAGTCCGTAACACCCATCCGCCGCAGGCGCGCGATGTCTTCCTTCGGTCCTTCCCACTCATCCCGCTTCGCCATGGTGTAGCGAAACGTGTTGATCGCCGCTACCGGTGCAACCTTGTGCCGCCGTGCCAGATCCACCGCGGCCTGATCTAGATCACTCCCCAATTCGAACAGGAAGTAACGCTCCGCTACCGGCTCGCCTGCCTCCAGTGCCGCTTGCAGCGTCTTGCGATTGGACGATACCATCACCTTGCCCTCAAACAGCGGCCGCACCCGCGGGCCGCCCAGTGACCAGACCGGCCCCGGTACCTTGGCCTGTTCGATATGGCGAATCAGCCGCTGGTAGAAAGCCGCATCCCACTGTCCTTTCAGGTCCAGCATCAGGCGCATCTTGCCGGCGCACATCGCACACAGTTCTTCGAAATGCAGCGGCGGCTTGCCCGCGGGCTTCGAACGCAGTTGCCGCAGTTCGGCCCAGGTCATCTGGTCCACCCCGCGCGCTTCCTCGAAGTATTTCGATAACGTACCGTCGTGGTAGAGCACGGGTTCCCCATCGCGCGACCGCCGCACATCCACCTCAATCATCCAGTAGCCGTGGTCCACGGCCGCCTGTACCGCGCCCGGGCTGTTTTCCGGACGGCCATCCTCCACGACGCCGCCGCGGTGGGCGATCAGACGCACGCTCTTCGCAATCGCGGCGTTCGCCGCCGGCGCCGCCAATAGTGACGCCGCCCACTCGCGCCGCGTCACTCTACCGCGCAAAGACAAAGCCCAACCCCGTCGTGTACAGGAAATCGTTGCTCTGCCGACCGGGCACCGGGTTGCTCAGGAAGCGATCACTCAGCGCCAGGTTCCACGTCAACCACTTCGTCAGCTTCGTCGTCAACCCGATATCGAAGTTGATGCGGTATTCGCCCGTCGTGGTCAGGTTGTTGAACATGCGATAGCTCTGCGTCAGCGTCGTGTGGCTGTTCATGCGGAAGCTGAAGTTGTTGCCCCAGTATCCTTCCGCCGAGTTCCGTACCAGCCCCGTGTTGAAGTTTTCGCGGTTGTACGCCGCGCCCGCCTGAAACTCCAGCTTCGTCCGCTCTCGCCGAATGGCGTTATAGCCCGCACCGCCACCGAGCACGAAGCGCAGATCCAGGTTCTGGAACCGGTCGTATTCATAGTCGTTGAAGGTGTTCAGGAAGACGGTCGGCTTCAGGTTGCGCGCATAGGCCCAGCCGCCGCGTACCGCCTGCGCCGTACGCGCACTCACGCCGTTGGCGAAGGCCGACGCCCGTATGGCGTTGAAGCTGATCGAAGCCTTGTCGGTGCGCGTCACCCGGTGCGCCGCCAGCGCCGTCGTGATGGTCTGCGTCTCGGCATTGCCCTGCGTACCGGCGAAGCCAAGCGTGCCGCTCCCCGCCCACAGGTCCAGAATCCGCGGGTTCTGCAGACGCTGCCAGTTGAGTTGTTCGGCATCGTTGCGAATGGCTGGCACCTGCACCAGCGGCACCGATTGGCCCGCCACCTGCACATCCGCTCCGGTGGTCGCCAGTGTGCCCTGTACGGTCTTGCCGTCCGGCAGCGCCACGTACACCGGCTTATCGGATTGGATGCTTTCCACCTTGTCCCAGGGCATCGTCACTTCGCCCAGCAGGTCGCTCTTCACAGTTAGCTTCCCGCCGTCCTTCTTAACGATGGTCCCGGTAATCCGGTCCCCATTTTTGAGCGTCACCACGTCCGCCCAACCCACTAGACCAAAACTGAGCAGTGTCAGAAAAATACGCACGCAAATCCTCCGCAACGCAACTGGCATCAGCCAAGCCGGGCCCGGTGACTTACCGTCGCCCCGAGCGGCCGGCAATGGGCCATACAGCGGTTACGACACCATCACGCACTACGCACATCTCATCGTGCAGGCAAACCGTCGAGTCCGTGTACGCAGGAACAAGCTCAATCACATCGCCCACGCGCGGCGTGTCGCTCGGCTGTGCTAACTCCAGGTTCCCATGTTCTGCCGAAAGAGAAAAGCTCTTGTGCTCCGGCAAGCTCAACGTGAGTGGCAGTCCATGATCCGGACACACCGCCTTCCATCCGGCATCGGTGATCACACGCGTCGGGCTCGGACGGCTCACCACCCGCGTCACTACGGTCAGCGAAAACTCGTTCGGCACCCCCCAGCGCCGGTACATCTGGTCGAACAGCGTTCCGCCCCCGGCTTGCACTTCCGTAATGCCTTCCAACTGCCCCGCCTGTAGAAACGTGCCACTACCACTGGAACTGACAATCTCCACCGGAATGCCGTGGCTGCGCACCAGCGCCACCGTATCCAGCAGCAGTTGAATACAGCGATGCGTCGCTCTCGTCCGCTCTTCGATATCGCCAATCGTCAGCACGTGGCCTTCCCAGCCCATAATGCCCGCGAACGCGAGGCCCGGCGTCTTCACGGCCTGCCGCGCCAACTCCAGCGCCGGCTCACCGGGAGCAATGCCGGCGCGATCCATGCCGATATTCAGTTCGATCAGCACCGGCACCGTCACGCCTTCGGCCTGCGCCGCCTCCGCCACCATCGCCAGATGCTCGGCCGAGTCCGTGGCCGAAATCACCCGCGCGGTCCGCTCCAGACGCGCCAACCGCCGCAACTTCTGCGCTCCTGTCGTCTCATGCGCGATCAGGATGTTGCCAATCCCGGCCTCCGCCATCACTTCGGCTTCATAGACCGTGGCACACGTCACCCCGATCGCGCCAGCCTCCTGCGCGATCAGCGCCAGCTGCGGGCACTTCTGCCCCTTCATGTGCGGCCGCCAGCCGATACCGCGCGGCTGCAGAAACTCCATCATGCGCGCCGCGTTGCGGCGATAAATCGTCTCATCCACGCACAGCGCGGGTGTCTCCAGTTCGTGTTTGGGTAGTCCGATGGTTTGAGAATTGGGCATTGTCTTTCAGGCGCTCTTGCGCTTCTCAGTGAATTTCTGACGGAACTTGTTCAGCTTCGGCGCCACGGCGAACAGGCAGTACGGTTGAAACGGATTGTTCGCGTAGTATTCCTGATGATAATCCTCGGCGATGTAAAACCGCGCCGCCGGCGTTACCTCCGTCACGATGGGATCCCGGAAATACTGGCCGGTCGTCAACTCACGGATCAAGGCTTCGGCCGCTTCTTTCTGTTCGGGGGAATGCCAGAAGATGGCTGACCGGTACTGTGTGCCGGCATCGTTACCTTGCCGGTTCAGGGTTGTGGGATCGTGGATCGCGAAGAACACCTCCAGCAACTCGCGGTAGGTGGTCACGTCCGGATCAAAGGTGATCTGCACCACCTCGGCATGCCCGGTATCCCCATTGCAGATCTGCTTGTACGTGGGATTCTCCGTGTGGCCACCCATGTACCCCGACTCCACCGAGAGCACACCCTTCATGTCGTCGTAGACCGCCTCCAGGCACCAGAAACAGCCTCCACCCAGCGTTGCGACTTCTTGGCTCATTCTATGAGCGTAGCCTATGCCGGGCTTACAATCGAAGGCAAGTGAAGCTCTGGCTCAATTACATCGGCAAGGCCCGCGACGAGCATGACTGCGTGCTGTCCGCGCATGCGCAAACCTGGGGCCCCAACCAAAATCAGGCCTTACAGCGTCTTTAGAAACGCAAGCAACGCCGCCTTGTCCCTTCGGCGAAAGCTTCAGGCCGAACTCGTGCCCCTTCACTCTCATAAGCCGCCCTGGATCCAGCCAGTCCTCCAAAGACCGCTATGCTCAAACGCACTGCGGGCCCAAACACCCCGCAGCGATGGCACTTTGTAGTACCCGGTGCCCCGACGCGTCTGCATCGTGAGTCCCGGATCCGCGCCCACCACGACATTGAGGATGTCGTACTTTCTCCGATGATCCGCCGGAACTGCAAACGCCGCGGCAGGCGTGATCTTGTTATTGGTGTAGAGGGGCGGTGCATGGCCTCCGCCGCATCCTTCCCGAGCAAAGATCTTTTCGCCTCGTACGGCGGCCGCGTTCCGCGGATTGGGATTCGGCGGGTGCTGCAAGCTTTCCAGATACTTTGCCAGCGCATATAGCTGCTCATCGCTGTAGCGCGAGCTGCTCTGCGGTTCGAGCGGACGTTGGCGCGCGGCCGCGGGTGTGAAGTCCCCAAACGCCGATAGATCATCGCCGCCCTGATTGAGCGCAGCATAACGCATCAGGTCTGACAACCCACGATTCTGCTGCAAGCCGGTGCGATCGGGATAACGCCTATGCTGCACGCCAATCAAATCCGGAATCTGGATGGGGAAATTTGGATGAGAGCGATGCCTGGTCATGCTGCCCGGGTTGCGGCCGACGAGAGCATCGCGAACGGAAGCGGGGTTAAACTCGCCGCTCCAGAGCGCAGTCTGCTCCGTGGTCAGCCATGGTGCGAAGTACAATCGCCGTAACAGCGCCTGCTTGCGCCGCGCGGTAGCAGCGTTCCCATCCAACGTGGCCAGATCATCGGCCATCGCACGATCGAAGGGGAAATTGCCCTGCGCCCCCTTCCATGCCGTGCCATCCGGCATTACCCGTTGTGGCAGGTTGCGCAGGCCAGCGTTCCAACTTCGATCTCGCCCTTCTTGCGGATGATGTATCGGTAGAACGGCTTAACGCCGTCGCGGGTGATGGGCGGCTTCACGCGCTCATACCAGGAGCGGTCCTGCAGATACTCTGGACCTCGTGGCACGCGAGTTCCTAATGAGTTGGTCCCGATCGCCGCATCGAAAACCATCTCCCCAGCCCGCACCCAATCGTCGTCGGTCTGCAAAGCCGCGCTGTTCCAGATCTGCTGCGGCTCCTGCTGGCGAAGCCACTCCAAATAACCGGCCGGCATGCGGTCCGGGTGGTAAATGGGATACGACTTCCAGATCGGGCGAACGGGTATCTGGTAGTAAAACTCCGCGCTCCCATGCCTGGGCGAGTATTGTGGTC